>CAUZEG010000096.1:0-14273 GCA_963578775.1 Myxococcales bacterium | reverse complement strand
CACGGCGCACGTCACGCACTTGAAGATCGGCGGCTCCATACTGTTGGAGCAGACTCGCTGGAGTGGCATAGGTCGGATCGTTGGGAATGACCAGGTAATCGGCCTGTCCGGGTTTGGATACTGCCATTCCATTGGGGACCAGCCCGATGGACGCCAATCCAGGCAATAAGTCGTGATAACAGACGTCTCCCCAGGGACTGCAGGACACCCTCGACCCTGGCGGAAGTGCACGTATCCCGGCAACGACATCGGCATCGAGAACCGGACGGTGAAACATCGATAGTCCCCGCCCGGCCAACTGCCCTGGGCTTGGCGCCAGACTTGCCCCCCTACGTTTGCCCGTAATAGTGCTCGACATATGCCCGATCAAAGATAGAAAAAGGACTACGCTCAAAAAGACCCAGGCCGGACGTTGTATGCTATTGGCCCGGGGGAATACCCGCGCCAGCTGCGTCTGAACCAGATGGGCAAGAGGTTCACATAAAGACTCCAGGGCACGAAGACCAGCTCCAAGGAAAGGCGCCAATAATGCCAGAAGGATAATCCTGTGGTCCTGGCCGCCAGCAAAAGGCGAGCCCTGAAGCATGGTAATGAGCAGCCAGACAAATCCGAGTACCCCAAGGGGCACAAGAGAGCATGTCTCGCGGGCATCACGCCCTCGAATCCGAACACCTACCCCTATCAATGAGCCGACGACAAAGGGCAGCGGCGTCGTCAGGAACAAAACCACGGGCGTTGCCCACCAGGGAGGGCTTCGTAGATCAAGCCCCTGTATCCAGGTCTGCCCTCCGATTCGAAGTGGTGGGTGATGGTCTCGATACAGGTCTGAAACCCGATGCCATAGAAAGGAACCATCCGAACTCCAGAGCAACGCGAAGACCGCCAATCCGCCAATAGCGGCACATAAGGTTACCGAGTCGAACCAGCCCAGCCATATGCGACCTCCCACTACGCGAGGGCCTCCCGGACGGCTCTGTCCCATACTACAAAAAATCAGCGCAAAGCACGCCGGAATGGCAAAGGGATGGCATGCAATCGCCATGGCACTGACCATGAGAAGAAGCATCGAACGCGCAATAGAAGCGCCTCGAAACGTCATTAGCCAGGCGATGCCCAGTAGGAACGCCGCTGTCCAGACCTCCGGCCCACCCGCTCGGGCTCGCTCGATAAGCGGTGAACACAAGATCAGCAACAGTACCGCAACAATACCTTCCCACTGCCGACCGTTTGAACGAGCAAGCTGGAAAACGAATAGGCAAATCGTAACCGCAAAAAGAAAGCCGAATAGCCGTAGCCACAGCTGCGCCGCGTCCGGGGTTCGTGTTATGCCCGTCAGCCCGCCCACGACCGCTACTGGTAACAAAGGCCCCGACGGTCGACCACGGACGCAACGGTCCGCCCAGGAACGGCCTGGATTCTTCTCAGGGGTCTGCAAGGCACCACAATCGGCCACCGCCTGATACAATCGGGCGTCACCCACGCCGACTTCACCCCAGGGACCTGCGAAGATAGTACTCCCCAGAAGCACCAGGACCAAACCGGCCAGAATCCATCGGACAGAGGTGGCATTCATGGCGTTCTCTGCAGGGTTCCGTACAAGTCAAAGCAATACCAACGCTGACCGTCTTTTTTAGAGCTGATTCGTATCTCCAGGTCTCCTTCCAAACCATTGGCTACATCTACTCGACGATATTTCAATCCATCTCCCCGATCCGGTCGCCGGCCCGACATATGGAAGAGGCCAGGCCTTCGTTTCTTGTGGGGCAGCCCTAGATCCTGCGCTACTAAAAGTACCTGGCCGCCGTTTTTGATATGAGGGGCGCCATCCATCAGCCCTTCAATCAGCCGAATCTCATCGGTATCAGGAAGTCCTTTTAATCGCACAATCCATTGGTTGCCCTTCGGCAGGGGGTGGGCCCAGACACAAGGAACATCAAGCCGTCCAAACGTCCGCGTGTCTGGACCAAGGTATTGCCAATCCCTGACAAAGCCAGGACATCGGAACCGGCCATCCTGTGTCCGCTTACAGGGGCGCTCGCTTGTCCCCGCAATACCGCCGGCCCAGACCTCGGCTGATTTCAGCTGCTCACGCAAGGTCCAGACAACGTCTTTTTCCCCATCATTGAATCCGTCGATGAACTGCTGGAGTCCAGGCTGGTGCCGATGCCGGACCCGTTGCCCCCAGATGGGGGGTAGTTTCACAACCCCCGCCCCCATCTCCACCGCTTCCCTTGCTGTCAAGATGGTCTTGCCTCGTCGTTGCGCTGCAGACAAGGCCGGTCCATCATTCGGCACGAATGTCTCCCAGAGCTGAAGCGCGGGCTCCAACAGCATGGAAAAAACCAGGACTATGGCGAAGAGCAGGTTTCGGGACATCTATAGATCTAGCCTGATAGGTCCATTTCTTCTATCCCAATCCGCTCAACGACGCCAGGAGAGGCTAGAAACCGACTGCTGGTCAATATGTGTCTGTATAAAACGAATCCAATAAGGCCTGGTTCTGTTCTTCAATCGCCCGGCGTCGAATCTGCATGGTCGGATTCAGGGAACCATCTTCGGGTGAAAAGTCTACTGGCAAGATAGCAAACTTCTGTATCGCCTCGTACGCTGGCAGGCTTCGGTTGACATCATCCAGAACCGACTGGGCAAGGGCGTGGATTTCGGGCATTTCACATAGTTGTTTTTTATCCTCAAAGGGGAGCGCCTCTCCCATAGCCCAGTCCCTCACGACTTCGTAATTCAACGTGATAAGCGCGGTAAGAAAACTGCGATTGTCACCATATACAAAGGCTTGGCTGATATAAGGCGACGAAAGAAGTTTCTCTTCGATGGGACGGGGCGCAATGTTTTTTCCTTCGGCGGTGACAAGAAGATCTTTCTTTCGGCCCGTAATACGGAGAAAACCAGTGTCCGTAATTTGCCCCGTGTCTCCCGTACATAACCAGCCGTTATCCATGAGGGCCTCACGAGTCGCATCCGGGTCCTCGTAATACCCACGCATAATGTTTGGACCACGTATCTGCACCTCCGTATCGGCGGCTATACGCACTTCGATCTCCTGAAAGGGCACTCCCACGGAGCCAGGCTCCATCTGGTTCTCCCGATTTATATGCGAAATCCCACCGGTTTCCGTAAGGCCATACCCTTCGAGAAGTGGGAGTTCCAAAGCATGAAACCATTCTATCGTCGTGCTGTTTAACGCCGACCCACCACTCAGAAGTTGGCGAATATCTCCGCCCAGCAGGTCATGTATTCGACGACGCCCAATTCGTCTGGCCAAACGGTAGCGAAGCTCAGCCACGAGACCCAGATCATCCTGAACTTTTTGTTGTGCTACCGTCTCCTTTGCAACCGCGAGGGACCACCGAAACATGGCACCGCGCAGTCCAGTCGCCTCACGCGCTGTCTCCTCAATCCGCCTTTTCAACCCCTCGTATACCAATGGCACACCCGGAATCACGGTCGGTCGAAGCTCTCCCAACTCTTGTATGAGTTCTTCTTTTGGGCTTCCGAAGATCAGTAATGCCCCACAGCGAATGGCCGACAGGGCGAGCACCCGAGGTAGGATGTGGGCCAACGGAAGAAACATCAAAACGCGATCATGTTTTTCCCAGCGGAGTGCCCGCACTACCGTATCCGAGACAAAGAGTATTGCCTCCTGGGTAAGCATTACACCTTTGGGATCACCCGTCGTGCCGGGTGTATACACAATGGTCGCAAGCTGACCGGTTCGGCCTTTGGGAAACGAATCGACCGTCCCAATCTCTTTAAGGGCAGATAATGTCCACAGAAAACCTTCGCCCAGACTCGGATTCCTGGCAATTACCTCCTCCAGATCCCCCTGGGAAGACACATCCTCTGCCGATTCCGGGTTTTCGGGATCCATGAGCACCAGATGGGCAAGATCTGGAAACTCGTTGCGATGGGCGCTCAAGACCTCAACCTGAGCTATGGTCTCAACAAAAGCCAACTTGATGCCGGCATGGTCCATGATGTAGCGCATCGTGTCCGAGTGATAGGCCGGAAACATGGGAACAGAGACGGCACCCGCAAGGGCAATTCCCAGGTCCACCAGAACCCACTCGGGACATGTCTTGGCAACGATAGCAACGCGATCTCCGGGAGCAACACCGAGCCGTATCAAACCGGCCGCGATAGCCTCAACCCGACTGCGAACATCCGCCCTTAGCCAGTCGGTTCGCCCTACGCCATCGCGTACCGAAAACAAAGCACGCGAAGGATCTCTTCGAGTGGTAGCAGTTAGAAGATCAGAAATATTTACAATTCCGCCCATCGACCTCTTCATGCTCTCTTCGGCTTACCCTCGTCAACCAAGACGAACCATCATATCAGGGGTTCACCGAACGGCCTATGTCTTTGAACCCCGGTTTACAGCGTAGTGAAGAGGGTTGTTGTCCGCATACGCTCGTGATAGCGTGGTTTCCAGGTATCGCTTCTTGGACGGGGGTACCCATTACAAACCGCTTTGTTGTAGACCGCCGAACATCTTCGGCCTAAACCACTGAAGTCAATCATGCCCAATATTGCCATCATCATCGCTGCTCTCGGCTTACTGGTCATCCTGATCTCCATCCTGGTAAGTCGGCTCATCCGCGTCGCGGAACAATCCAATCAGCTCGAAGACCAGTTAAAAGATAGCCAAAAATCGCTCAAGAAGGCTACAGAGCGAATGCAGAAGTTTGAGAAACGCGCCCAGAAGCTGGGAACGGGCTCCGTTAGTGATGATAAAAAGGTTTTGCAGCTCAAGAAAGCTGTCGATGACCTGAGAAAAACGCTGGCGAGTACTCGAAAGACTGTACGTGACGCAGAGGAACGCGCCGAATCCGCAATGGAGGGCACGCGTATTCTTCAGAGACAACTCGACGAGTTGGAGCGTGATCAGACAGCAAAGTCGGGGCAGGCGGACGCTACTCTCGTTGAATCCACACCCGAACCGGCCCCAGCGGACCCGGTGGAATCGATCCCAGCGGACCCGGTGGAATCGACCCCTGCGACCCCGGTCGAAACAAAGCCCCAAGAAAAGCAGCGATCGGAACATGACGTAGAGGAGATGATCGACGACCTCCAATATCTACGGACAAAGCTGAGCAAGACGGACAAAAAGGTACGTTCGCTTCGCTATGATCTAGGAAATGCACGACGAAAGGCCGAACATGAGCGTCGGGCCTATATTCTGACCCTGGGCCAACTTGAGTTGACCCAGGATCTTCTCTACGCGCTAGAGCAATCGGCCGGAATGAAAGCCGATGATGCCCTCGTTGCCATGAGCGGTCGGGCCAAAAAGCGACGTGAGATCAAACAGGCTCGTGCCGAGCGACGTTTGAAGCAGGAACAAATACCGTCTCCGGCCGATGCGACAGAAACAAAAGCACCACACACCCCGGAACCGGTGGAAGAGGCTGCGGCACCCCACGGAGGATGACGCTGGGATCACCACTCGGCATCTTTGACTCGGGAGTAGGAGGCCTCACAGTCCTCCGGGCTATTCGTGTGCGATTACCCCATATCGCTCTCCGTTATCTCGGTGACACGGCCCGCCTTCCCTACGGCACAAAATCCCCCTCGACGGTGGTCCAATACGCCCTGAGCTGTACACGACAGCTTATGAGTGCGGGGGATCTTTCTGGCCTGGTTGTCGCCTGCAATACAGCCTCCGCACACGCAATCCGTGAGATCAACGCCGACGTGGACGGCCAATTCCCGGTACTCGGGGTTATTGAGCCCGGAGCCGCCGCCGCCGTACACGCCACAACGAATGGTGTAATCGGAATTGTCGCAACCGAAGGAACCATTCAAAGCGGACGCTATAGGGACGCCATTCTTGCGAAGAACCCCGACGCCAGGATCGTGTCCGTTCCTGCTCCTCTTTTTGTTCCACTGGCCGAAGAAGGCTTTGTCCAGGGGGCGATGGTCGATGCGGCCCTGGATGCGCATCTGAGTCCCCTACTGGAACATGACCTTCGAACTCTTGTGCTCGGTTGTACCCATTACCCCCTACTTTGGGACGCAATCGCCGCCTGGTTTGACGGACACGGACGAGACGTCCAGATCATAGATTCGGCCAACTCGACGGCTGCCGTTGTGGAGAGCCTGCTTGGGCCCTCAACAACAACAGAGGTCGGTAATATCGACATCATGGTGACCGATTCCGGGCCGCGCTTCTTACGAATCGCCGAGCGCTTTCTGGGGGAGGCAGTGGAACTCCGTCATGTGGACCTTGGGAGGTGAACCTATATGTCTCGGATGACAAGAATGAATCCCTGGTCTGTCGAGGGAAAACTGATATGTATGGTAACGATCGGTCGTAGCGATTGCGCTCGGCCCGGTCGCGTCATCACCAGCCGAGTCGAGTTTCCCTGATGAGCCCAAAACCAAAGAGCATCATCGTTCCAGCCATCGCAACGCTCAGCGTCCTTAGCCTGATCGCCGTCTTCTTTGGTCCATTCGCCACGTCCGTTTTCCTCGTTAAGGATGTGTTTCATCTGTTGTTAGGTGGGCTAACATCGTTGAGCCAGACCTGTGGGTTATCCCAGACCGGCGTAGAAGATGGAGCATGGTGGCAATTATTTACCTACATCCTCGTACCGGACACCCAGAATCCCACTCTGACCATCGTCGTAGTATGGCTGTGGGTGGACATCGGACGTACCATCGAACGGGTTGTAGGTTGGCGCTGGACCCTGCTGATTATCTTCTTGAGCGCCTTCTTAGCGTCCGGAGCGTTATCTGCGCTAGTTATCGGATTACCTACCGCCTCCTTCGGCTGGATCGGCTTGGCGTTCCTGGCCCTGCTCACGGCCCTGGGGTTCTGGCGACGGTCAACTGTCTTCCAGCGCCTCTACCGTTGGCGCTGGTTATTCCTGGCCGGAATCGCATTTCTTGGCCTTATTCCACTGTACAACGACCAATATTACCAGCGGGGAGTCTGGGGTCCGCCACAAGCCGGTCCCATTACGGCCCTGTTTGGATTGATGGGCGTCCTCAATGGGCTCCTCCTGCGCAATAAGCGTTTGCGCGAGGGAATGGTACAGTTTGGTCTCTCTGCCAGCGTCACCTTCTTCCTGGGGGTCTATCTATTTTCCCTGATCCCCGATGTATCAGGCGGTATGCTGGGCACCAATATGAACGTCCAGGGGCATCTATTGGCCTGGCTCCTGGGAGTACACCTGGGAAATGTCGTTATTTCGGGCGCAGATCTACACCGTCTTGTAGACGAAACCCGGGCACGTGAGCCCTTCTGGGTCATGCTGTTTCGGGTCTGGGCCCCGTTCCCAGCCCGACGAGTCGCCTTCATCAGCATGGTAGCCGGCTTAGTCGTATGTGGTGCCATGGTAGTCTCGCTGAAATTCGACCTGAAACGAGTCGGAGCCGGTCAAAAGACGGGTTGCGGACGCGTAAATCAGACGCAACTCGCGGATATTGTCCGCCCCAGGCCTCTGGGCTCGAAACCTGGCGCGTCCTGCACGCCTCGCGGAAGCCTTCGCTTCAACCAGATCCCGGCCGTCGGATCCAAAGTCTCGCTTCCGCGTACGGATGGAAATTCCAAAACGATGACCATTCTCGACATGATGGCAATCGGCTACCCTCATTTTCTGTCGGATATGATTTTTATCCAGGCTCGCCAGTTCTTTATCTCCCACCTATTTGGTGATCGATTGCTTGGAGAACCCTTTGATCAGTACATTGATGCGATCACAGCGCTAGATCCGCTGAACGCGGAAGCCTACCTCTGGGCGGCTCAACGCGTGAAGTTTGAGCCACTCATAACCCGCAGCACCATCCTTCGGGCCAACGATTATGCGCAACGAGCGCTTCGCCGCTATCCAAACGATTGGAGATTCTACATGGAGATCGGCTTCAACCTGTACTTTGAATACCCCAATGTAGCTCTGGATGCGGTGGATAAGAAACGTGCCCGGACTACGGCCCTTGAGAATTTTGAGATCGCAGCCTCATTACCCGGAGCCGTAATCGACCCAAACTTCATTACTGACCTTCATATGCGGGACAATAATACCGATATGGCTTTGATGTACGCATATGAGCTTTATTTCAATGCGTCACCGGATGAGCGAGAACAATTGAAACGTAGAGTCGCCATGATTGAACGACAAGCGGCGGATAAGCTTGAAAAGCTCGAAGCCAACTGGCAGGGCCACTTTTCCTACATCCCTCTACGATTTGCCTCCATGTTGGGGGATCCCATCCGGCTTCGGACGAGGAATGAACCATGATAGAGGGGCAACGAGTTCTAATCACCGGGGGTGCAGGCTTCATTGGAAGCAACCTTGCCCAACGGATTTGCCACGAGAATGAAGTCACCATCTTCGATAATCTACGGCGAAATGCCTTAGAACACACAGATCTATTAGAGAAAAAGCACGTCAAGCTGATCGTCGGCGATGTCTGCGATTCCGAAGCCGTAGATCACGCCGTTGAAAACCAGGATTTTGTGATTCATATGGCGTCAATCGCTGGCGTGGATACGGTTATGAAGAATCCGGTGCTCACTATGCAGGTTGCCCTGAAGGGAACCATGAATATTCTGGAGGCCTGCAGTAGACAGGACCACCTTAAGCGCATTATCGACTTCTCAACGAGCGAAGTATTCGGCCGGTTCGCCTATAAGGTCACGGAAGCATGTAGCCATGAATTGGGCGCAGTCGGCGAAGCCCGCTGGACCTATGCGGTGGCAAAACTTGCCACCGAACATCTGGCCTTGAGTTACCATAAAGAGACCGGCCTCCCCGCAACATCGATCCGGCCCTTCAATATCTACGGGCCCGGTCAAGTGGGTGAAGGCGCAATACATCACTTTGTTGTGAATGCACTGCGCAACGAGGAACTGGTAGTCCACAATGACGGCTCACAAATCCGGTCCTGGTGCTACGTAGACGATATTATCGATGGCATCGTTTTATGTCTCACGAATGACGCTTGCATTGGAGAGGCCTTCAACATCGGAAACCCGCGCAGTACGCTAACAATCTACAACCTCGCCGAAGAAATCCGGCGCGTGGCCAATTCAAAGTCTACGATTCGCTGTACACCATGGGATCAGACGGATGTTGAATTGCGCATCCCAAATATCGACAAGGCTCGAAGGATTCTCGGATTCGAACCCAAAGTCGATCTGGAGGATGGGCTCAGCCGCACCATCGACTGGTACCGAGATCTTCTGTCCTGACCCCTGCCAACAAACCCAATTATCCCATGATTCGACTGGCCAAACCCTCTATATCCCCTGCCGCGCTTGAGAACACACGCAAGGTTCTCGAATCCGGGCAATTGGTCCGAGGTCCGATGGCGACCCGATTTGAGGACGAGATCGCCGCGCGAATCGGAGTGGAATATGCGGTCTCCTGCTCCTCGGGAACCATGGCAAATTGGTTGTTGTTGAACGCCCTGCAATTACCCGCAAATGGGAGAGTGGCGGTGCCGGCCTTTACCTTTGTCGGCGTAGCCAACGCAGTGGTCTTCGCTGGTGGAATTCCCGTACCAATCGATATACGCCCAGAAGATGGGGCGATGGACCCCGAAAAACTCGCGGATGCTGCTCGCACCGAGGGGTTGTGGGGCGCCATCATTGTGGATCCGTTCGGGTTTCCGATCTCGTTTTCAGCCTACGACCGTATCGCCGCGCAATTCGATCTGGTTCTGGTTGAAGACGCGGCCTGCGCGATCGGTTGCAAACCCCCAACGGGGCCGAAAGCCGGAGCCAGGGGAGCCGGGGCGATCCTATCATTTCACCCGCGAAAACCTGTAACCTCCGGCGAAGGCGGGATGATCTTAACCGACGATCCCGAGATCTATGAACGCTGCCGCCTCCTTACTGATCACGGGTTTGACCCCAACCAGAACACATACGTAACTACTGGATTTAATGGCAGAATGAGCGATCTTGCGGCCGCCGTTGGGCTGGATTCGCTCGATCGCTTTGACGAAGAGGTCAAGGCACGTTCCCTCCGTCTCGAAGACTACAAATCGGCATTGGCAGCATCGATCGCTGGGGAGCATATCCAGTTGCTTCTACCCGAAGAAGGGGCCACATGGAATGTCCAGAGCCTTGTGGCCATGGCAAGAACGAGTACAGTCCCCATCTCAACCCTGTACATGAAAGCCCGTGCTGCGAATATCGAATTGGGTGGTACCGCCCAGTATTGGCCCGCGTTGCCTGGTTTCAAGTCGACACCCTCCGGCTCTCACCCGATCGGCAACGACTTTGCATCAAAGAGTTTTGCACTACCCATGCATGGACAGCTGTCCTCAACCGATGTAATGCACGTGATTGAAAACATCTCTTCGACTATGAGGTCCGCAGGATAATGAGCACGGTGTCGACCGATCACGCTATTGAAATCCGTGACCTCGAAAAGGTCTTTCGAACGGGTTTCAAACGGCAACGTGTCGATGCACTCCGAGGGATTTCCCTCGATGTGCCGCGAGGACAAGTCTTCGGGTTTCTTGGACCCAATGGTGCAGGAAAGACAACAACGCTCAAGATTCTCAATGGTTTAATTCACCCGACACGAGGCGAGGCCAGAGTTCTTGGTCATCCAGTTGGGGCCCGAGAGGCAACCAGCCGCATCGGATTTCAGCCGGAACATCCCTATTTCTACGATTATCTCACCGCTCCAGAGTTATTGCGGTTTTATGGTCGTTTGTTCGGTCTGGACCATCGCGAACTCAAACGTCGGTCCGAAGAGTTGATTGAACGGGTCGGCCTGCAAGACGCACAGAATCGACCCATTCGAAAATTCAGCAAAGGTATGAAACAGCGCCTGGGGATCGCACAAGCCATAATAAACAAACCCGATCTCATCATCCTCGATGAACCCCTGAGCGGGCTCGACCCCATCGGTCGTAAGGAAATTCGAGATATTCTCGCGGAACTGAAGGAACGGGGAGCGACCATCTTTTTCTCCAGCCATATCCTGGCTGAAATCGAGATGATCTGCGATGCCGTAGCTATTATTCATAAAGGTAAGATGATCGATACAGGCTCCGTGTCCAGGCTACTTGAACAAACACATAAGAGCACGGACATCATCGTTCGACCTCCGGCAGAGCCACTACCGACATTGGATTCTATCACCCCCCATGAAGTCGGTGAGTTGTGGTGCTATACCATCGACCCGGCGAAGGTAAACACTGTCTTGGAAGCACTCATTCATGCGGGTGTAGAAGTGGTCTCGGTCGTGAATGAACGAACCACGCTCGAAGACCTGTTCATGAAAGAAATTCGCGACGCCGATAACGCTTCGGAAAATCTCCTATGATCGGCCTATCCATACGCCAGATCGGTGCCCTTGCCCGTATTTCTTTTCTGGAATCCGTACGCCATCGAGCCATCCTGGGATTGTTCATTATCGCCTTGCTATTGGGCGTGTCGGGAATGGTGCTAAGTGGCCTCTCCCTGCCAAACCAGACCCAACGGGTGGCAACGACCTACGGCTTGTTCACCATCAGTTTCCTCAGCGTCGTCATCGGAATCATTATGGGTGTCATTCTGATGCACAAAGAGCTGCAGCAGAAAACGGTATACACGATCCTTTCCAAACCCGTACCTCGCCCCATGTTCATTCTTGGGAAATATCTGGGGATCTCATCGGTCCTGACGTGTTGTGTCACTATACTGGCACTACAGTGGTTTGGGATCCTACATATCCGCGGCGTGGATGTCGGAAACTCACATATCCTCGCAATGATCCTTATCGCTTTCGAGGTTTTAGTGGTCACGGCCGTGGCCATGCTCTGTTCCACGTTCTCAAGTCCGATTCTTTCGGGGATCTTTACCTTTTTTATATTTTTTCTGGGTCGATTGATCCCGGTGATCGACTTCTATTTGAATACCCCCCAAGGACCTCATGTGAAGAGCGAGTTCTGGCCAATTGTACGTCCGGTGCTCGAATTCATCACAAACGTCGTACCAGACCTCAGTTATTTTCATGTCACCGATCTACTACTCCTCGAACTGCCAGTCTTGGGCAGTTATGTATTCAGCTCTTTCTTATACGCACTCGCCTATATCTCCATTTGTTTGATCCTCTCCATTTTGATCTTTCAACGAAGAGATCTAGCCTGATACGCATCTTCAAGAAAGTGCACCCTGCCGTCTGGCTCGTCCTGGGACTTCTCCTCGCGTTACTCGTTCGCACACGTCTGGAACACCATCGCGTCCAGAATCTCGCGGCGAATACGCCGGATCTGAAGACAAAGGGCATTCTCATCGCGGAATCGGCTCGATGGGCCTGGCCCTTCGGCTCCGAACAACCTCGTCTCTTACAGCAGAGTCTGACGATCGCCGATACACTGAAGCCAAACGATCCACAAAGCGCGGGTGCGATTGCAGAAGAAGTTCGTGCAACCCTATACGCAACTCGTGTGAATCGACCGGCCCATCCCAAGCTACTCCGACATGCGAACACACTTATCATCAATGCACTGACAACCCGGGATCATCTGACGGAACCGGCAACGAAACAGCTTGAGGACGCCTATTCCACCCCGATTGGGCCCAGGCCCTGGGCTTTCAACTTGTCCTCGCTCGGCTTTCTTACCTGGCTATTTGGGCTCTTCGTCACCATCTGGGGAAAAGCCAATCACCGTACTGTCGGTATCTTATGCAGCGCCCTTGGACTCGTCGCCTATCTGGGCTTCCTCGCTGTCGCTTGAACCTTTCGCGGGAACCAGCAACGAACTGAGGTTGCTGAGCTGGCTAAGGTCATCAAATGATATTTCCAGCGTGCCACGAGTACCTTTCGCTCGAATTCGAACATCGAATCCCAGGCTTCTTTGTAGCTCCGTCGCCACCGTTCGATAATAGGGCTCCATAGCGCTGACCGACGGTTGCGCTTTACGCCGACCCGGCTGAAAGTCCCGCGCTTCTCTTTCGGCCCGACGAACACTCCAGCCTTCATCCATCATCCGTTGCAGAAACGCCTGTTGTTCTTCGGCGTCGGTGACCCTTAAGACGGCACGAGCGTGGCCACTGCTGATTACTCCCGTACGCAATGCCTCTAGAGCTTCGGGTATCAAGTTCATGAGACGAAGGCTATTGGCAATATATGCCCGGCTTCGGCCCACGGCTGCGGCCACTGACCGTTGGGTCCGTCTGCCTTCTTTTATCAACCGCTTGTACGCGATGGCCTCATCTACCGGATTGAGATCTTCCCGCTGCAGGTTTTCAACCAATGCAATCTCAAACCCAATCAATCCTGCGTCTTCACGCACAACAACCGGGATTTCTTTCAGTCCCGCTTCTCGGGCCGCCCGAAATCTCCGTTCACCTGCCAGGAGAATGTACCCATCACCTCGACGTCGAACGATTACGGGTTGAAGAAGCCCATGCTTACGAATGCTCGCCGCAAGAGATTGAATAGATTCCGGGTCAAAGGTCTTCCGCGGTTGCTCTGGATCCGGCTCAATTCGAGTCAACTCTACTTGTCGTATGCCCGCCGGAGATAACGCTCCGGGCAATAATGCAGACAATCCCCTACCTAATACACCATTTGAATCCACAGACATGATTCCTCTTCAGGGTTGTAGGTCGGTCGAAGGCTGGGCCGCTACATCGGAGGTCGTCGAACTTCGACGTTCCAAGCGCTCCATGACCTCATCGGCCAACTGAAAATAGGCCAGGCTACCGGCACATGAGAGATCGTAATGAAGGCCACTGACGCCGTGGGATGGAGCCTCTGCCAGCCGGACATTGCGTGGTATCACGGTTTGGAACACACGCGAGCCAAAATGCGATCGCGCCTCATCCGCCACCTGGTGCGAGATCCGGTTTCGACGGTCAAACAGTGTCAAAACAAAGCCGAGGAGTTCGATTCCCGTCTTTTCGCTATCGGCGACAGCATCAAGTGTACGTAGAAGAGCCGACACCCCCTCCAGGGCATAATACTCGGTCTGTAGCGGCACTACGACCCATTGCGCAGCTACCAGAACGTTCAGCGTCAACAGGCCAAGGGACGGCGCACTATCGAAGACCATATAATCATAATCGTCTTGCACGGCGACAAGAGCGTTTCGAAGTCGATGGTTTCGATTTTCTACCCCAACAAGCTCCACCTCGGCTCCCACAAGATCACGACCTGAAGCAAGCAAATCCAAGCCGGCCACCGAGGTTGAAAGACGTGCATCTCGAATCGTTTTCTCGCCCAGGAGAACATCATAAATCCGTGCCCTATGTGTCTCGGCGAGAAAGCCGAGACCACTGGTCGCATTGGCCTGCGGATCCATATCTACGA
>CAUZEG010000095.1:0-14307 GCA_963578775.1 Myxococcales bacterium | reverse complement strand
TCATAAGAAGAGCATGTAGAACATCACCCTGATGCCGTAAGCTTAGATGGGCGATCACACGTTTTCGAACGGTCCGCTCCAATTTGTTGACCGAAATATCGAGTTTGTACACTTTTCTTCGCTGCTCAAATGACAGCGAATTATTCAAGACATGTGGCCGCACAATCTCCGCCATTTCCCTGGTGAGGTCCAACATCTTGAGGAAATCACCCGCCATATTTCGCATCGGGTCATTTGCACGAAAGATCTGTAGTAGTTCGGTCCACATAATTTCTTCCCCCTGGGGCGATCAGTCGAATAGGTGTGTAATAAGAAAAATCAGGCCCGGTAATACATAGAATACTCCAAATACGTATACAACGGCCCACCGGCGTCGTTCCACAGCATAGGCGGCCATACGCTCCGCCAACTTGACCGGCGTCCAGCGCCACCAGACGGGCACAAATAAGAGCAGAATTCCGGTGATGTTGAATAATACATGTACGAAGGCCACCTGACGGGCCAGGAATGCTCCCGATCCAGATACTGCGAAGGCCGCAAGCAAGGCGGTAACAGTCGTTCCGATATTCGCGCCGAGGGTAACCGGGTAGATCTGGCGAGCGGTCAGCATCCCCGCGCCAGCCAGAGGAACCAGAATAGAGGTGGTGATCGAAGAGGACTGAACGAATACCGTCAGGACCATCCCGACGATCATGGCCAATAGTCCTCCGGCTCCGACGAAACGGTTCACGTATTTTTCCATGCGCGATACGACCAGACGGCGCATCGATCGAATTACGCCCAAAAGCGCCGCAAACATGATCACAAGACCAACTACGATCAAAACGATCTTCATCGTCTTGCCTTCCAGGCCAATGGAATCCATGGCCTCCGTTACCTGGTTATAACCCCATTTGATGGACTGCTTGACTATGCCTTTTTCTTTGGTTCCGGGCATGCCGCCGGTCAGGTCGGCCAACTCATAGGCTATACGCTCAAGCGCGCCATGGCCCCAGAGGGCCCGCGTAATCAGTTCCACCGGAAGCAGAACCAACACAGCCATAAAGTTAAAAAAGTCGTGACAGGTTGCAGCCGTGAAGGCCCGCTTGAATTCGATCGGCCTTGCCACATGTGCCAGAGCCGCGATGGTATTTGTCACGGTCGTACCAATATTGGCTCCCATCACCATAGGGATCGCCGCGCTTACGGAGATTGTATGGGACCCGACCATCGCCACAATAAGAGCCGTCGTGGCTGACGAACTCTGCATTAACGTCGTCGCCAGAATTCCAACAAAAAGGCCCAGAAATGGATTGGCATCCGGACCAAAGTAGTTAAAGAGTTCCTTTCCCAGGTTCAGGCCCTTCAGGCCTTTGCCCATACATTCGATGCCTATCAAGAACAGGTAGACGAACAAGATCGCCAGCAAAACACTCTGTATCGCGTCACGCTTTGTGAACGGCGAAAACTGACTGTCTTGCGTCCCGGTCATCGTCTTCTCCCTGCCCGCCTGTCGCCGGTCGCAAGCTAACTGAAGTCAGCCCTCGTAGCAACCGGTCAGGAACTCCTTCTAATTCATTGCGGTTGCCTACTCCCGCGTTTCAAAAGGCCAACTGCAGCTGACTTCGTACAATCGTATCTCCATCGGAGATGGAAACATCCTCACCGCGCTTGCTCGCAACGTCTGTCTGCCATTTCAGATTGTGTTTGTGAAAGTAGACCGACAAACCCAGTGCAATTTCGGACGTATTATTACCGTCTCCATCCGGGTCGATCAGACCATAGCGCACAACCGGCTGGTATTTGTTGCTGATTAAATAGCCCATCTGCACATGGAAGCCCTTTCCATCGAGAGCGTTATCCGCGTCAAAGCTCGTATAGAAACCACCGCTCAGTGACAATCCCTGTACCTTTACGATGGCATCCACCTCTGCGAGCATTGAAGCGTCGCCACTGTCGTCACTATCAAAGTTCTTGAGTACGCTGGTCCCGAGAGCGAAACGCAGGGGTCCACCCGAAAAATCCGCTTCGCTATACCCGTCGATTCCACCATAGTTGTAGCCAACGCGCGCGACGAGCGTGGGATTCAACCGGTCGGGAACATTCGTGAACTGGCTGGCGCTGAAAACAGGTTTGTCGCCCGTGCCGTTGAAAATCCCCAGAGCCCATTCGACCCCTGGGGATTCCTCATAATTATTGTGGATGGCGACCCCCAGATCGCGTCCCGCGCCAAAGGCAGCATCCGTAATCGCTCGATCGACCAACTCCTGCTTTCCGCTGGAGGTGATCTGTTGGCGTGAAAACGGTCGCTTCCATTGACCTGTTCGAATATGGAAACCCTTATTTAGCGCGTAATCAACATAGAAGTCCTTAAGGACAACCGCGCCCTGTCCGTAGTCGGTCTGGAATTTATAGGTGACCTTCTTATCCCAGGCCGAGCCCGATATCTTGAGACGCGCCCTCTGGATCGCAAAATTGGCTTGATCATCCGCTCCCTTGTCGATCCCTTCTACACCTTCATAGGTAAAGCGCGACTGTACCCGACCCTGGACCTTCAACTGGAACGGAGAATCCGCCGACTTGATGAAAAATCCTTCCTTGTAGCCCACCGGATCATCCCCGGCCGAGCCAGCCCATGCGACGGACGTCATCAAGAATCCAACGACCAAAACTGTACAAACGATGCGCAAGCCCACGGAGACCACAACAAAACTTCGATTCATAGTCAGCTCCTTCGCACCGTTTCAAGACCATGGTCGAGCTTCGTTGACGAAGCCAGCCACCCAAAGCTGCACGTTTCTACTGGAGCAATTCCCTGTCCCACGCGGCCTGAATAGGCAGCACGAGTCGGGCTCCCTTCCTTAGGGAATTTATAATCCAGGACATTCGTAATATCCTGCTCGTCTTCAACGATGAACACTTGGTCCGGCATGGCACCGTCTCCAGAGAACTTGGAGAAAACACCTTCCGCACCAGTAGTCAAGGGGCTCGAAAAATATCCACCGTTTGCCCCCTGTGTCGCGCTGATCTACTCAATGATCATGCGGTCACCTGCAGAGCGACCAAAGGTCTCTGGATGATACATCTCTTCAGCCTTGGCTGGCGGAACCACGAAGGTGCCTGGTGTGGTTGCCTTGGCCACATAGCTGTAGTTGTAGACTCCACCCCATAGCAGGGATGTAAACGCTTCCGCACGCTCATCACGAAGGTTCTGATGATCATACCAGTGCGAACGCCAACGCGGATAGTAGCCTCGACGGCCTGTTCTCATAAGACCGCGGCCCGGCCTTCGAGCCGGCGATACGTCCGCCGGCACTGGTTCCGAACCCCGCAGATCCGCGTTCACTGGTTCGAGTCCGGCCGGTAACCAATCAACCAATGCCACATGATAGCGCCGTCCGGCCGCTACCATGGTCACCTTCACGCGAACCCGGGCACCGGCTTTCACATGCCAGGTACCGGATGTGTCGAGACGAACATCGGCTGGATCATCGACCGCTTCGTAGGTCCGCTCAATATGGAAGCCATGTTCCGCGGCCGGGGGCTTGAGATCGGTCGGCGCATAGCGAAGGCCAAGGCGGTAATACATTCGCCCTTTACCCTTCTTTTCCAGGACGAGATCTGCGGATTTCTGCTCCGCAAGATAGGACATCGGAATCTCGATGTGGTGCCGCTCCGTCGTGCGGCCTTTGAATTTATGTTCGCCCGCGTACTGATCCCCAAGCCAGGCTCGTGCGATGAAGTTGGGCGTGACCTTCTCGTAGGTGTTGAAGTATCGGTCCAACGCCAACAGAACGAAGGCGTTTTCCTGGGTATTGCCCCAACGACCACGGGTGCGATGATCCAGGAGTCCACGAACCAGTTTCGGGATCAGATCCGATTTGGGCTGATCCAGAATCAAGGCTTCGAGAAGCAGGCCGTCAATACGCCGGTTCGAATGCAGGATAAGGTGCGCTCCATCGGTATAGGACGTCACGAAATGCGCCGTCGCCGCCTCTTCGGAAACCCGATTCCGAAGCAGTCTCCGAATTTCCTTCCGCTCCGCTTCGGCTCCGTCCGCCATTTGAAATACGGTGTAAAGCCACGCCACGGATTCCAACGGCAGCGAAGACATTCCCCCCGCTTCGCGGACGATCTTACGGGCCTTCTTCAGATTCACATCGCCATGGAGCGCACGCACATATAGAGCGTAGGCTGAAATCGTGCGTTTCGTCTGGGGGTGATACCAATTGGGCGTATGCTGTTCTACCGCGTTGAGGTAGCGCATCACATTGGACAACATATTCCCGGGCACCTTGAAACCCTTGGCTTTGGCCCGAACCAGGGCATGGCCTACATGAATCGACAAGAAGGGCCACGATTCGTTGTATCGTTTCCAGAAGGAGAACCCACCGTCCGTATTCTGGAGCCGCTTAAGCTTCTTCATGTCTCGTTTTACCGCAGCAAGAATGGCCGACTCGCTCGGCATTCCTTTGGCCTTGAATGCGCCCAGTACGTCTTTAAGAGCGGCAACCGCCAATATTCGAGACGATAGCTGCTCCGAACATTCGAAGCGATAGGACACCAGGTATAAGACGGCGTCGGTCAAGGACTGTAAAGCCGTCGATGAGGTGGTGATCTCTACGCCACCAAACTCACGGAACACGCCCTCCGGCATCTTCATCGGTTGTACAACCGCTCCATCGTCTACCGTCCCGTAGGTGGCAAAAGCCTCCGTGGTAGCGGGGGTGTAGACCGGCATGGAGAATTCCGCTGCATCACTCCAGGCACCGGAAACAACAGCCACCTGGAACCGGGCTCGACCAGCCTCCTGGGCTCGCATTGCGAAACGAACCTCGGCCCTGCCACGCGCCTTCAAGCGTACCTGTTTACCCGCACCATCTACGAGCTTCATATTGGTACTCCGTACCGCCACATCGACCGTCATGGACGAATCGGTCTGGTTCTGGACCACAATCGGCAATTCGAATTCGTCGCCAAAGTTCAAGAACCGCGGAGGTGATGGTCGAACCATCAGGGGAAGGCGGGCCTTGATGTCGGATTCACCAATCCCATATTTTTCGTGGCCCGCGACCGCGACCACCATAACCCGATACCGGGTCAGATTATCCGGCAGCTTGACGTCCACCTCTACACGGCCCTTGGCATCGGTCCGCAAGGAGGGAGCATAATAGGCCAATGCTCGAAAGTCGGTACGCAACTCGATTGGTGCTGCAGCCGCGCCGCCCGGACCACCATTGGCCTTCCTCTTTTTCGCCGCCTTCGTTCTGGCGCTCTTCGGGCTTGGTGGCATTGCTCCAGTCCTTCCGCCAAATGACCCTTCTTCTACGGCCACTTCCACTCCCTTTTCGTTATCTTCAAGGGCTTCACTGGCTTTTCGTAGTGCATCGGGATCCGCAAGCCAGACAAAGCTGCGCACATGGTTGTCCTGGGTCCGGGTGTCTCGATTCGGATAAAAGACATTCAATGGGTTCCATAGGCTGTATCCGGTCAACGCCAGGATGGCTTCATCCACTACAATTAAAACCGCTTCCCCGTTCTTAACGGGCTTGCCGTCCGCCCCCGTAAGCGTCACGCGGACCTTCGTTTGTCCGCCCGGCTCCAACTCGGACTTCTCAGGCTCCACCGTAACCGTCAACGCATGCTGTGCCTTGGATACAGTCAGCGATAGGAAACCTTTTGCAAAGGCTGGTCGCGGCGGAAGGGTTGTATCCTTCTTCCCGTCCTTATCTACCCGATCGCTGGTACCCACCAGGTTGACCTGCACTGCCAGATTCGGAATGTGCTCTTTGGATATCGGAACCTTCACCACATGGGATGATCCCTTGAGCTGAATTCGCTCCTTGCTCAACAGCCCACCACGCCGAATGGTGACCAATCCCTCGGCGGATTGGATGGGGGATTGAATCAGAATTTCCGCCACATCACCCGGCTCATACACCTTTTTATCAGGAATCAGCATCACCGGTTCCTGCTCGATCTTTCGAGTGGCAGGAGCCTTGGCTCCGCTGACCCAACGCATCATCCGGCTCTGGTTGGATCGGCCATTCCCATCGTTCACCTTCGCTACAATCTCGTATTTGCCGCCTACCTTGGTTTTGAACTCGCAAATACCGGCTTTCGTATCACTCGTCAGTGTGCAGGTCTGCGGATCCTTGCGCTTGGTTTCCATCTTCCAATGCCCGTTCTCATCTCGCTTCCATTTGTGCTCAAGACGAACGGCTTCTAACTGCGCCCCGGCCCCTTTGACCAAATTTCCGTCCAGGTCGGATACGATGACGGATACCTTCAATGGAACCCCTCGTTTGACGAAGTACCGATCTGTTTTCATTCCCACGTAGTAGTTGGAGGGATGAACAACGAGCGATGAGGTGCTCGTCCAGCTCTGGCGGTTGATATCCACAATGGTGGCCTTGGCTACCATCGACATGGGACGCGGTGGATTCACCGTGTCGAAATGAACCCGTAATCGATGATGGCCGAGGGAATCGGTTTTCCCACTGAAGCTATGTCGGGCCGGCGGTGTGTAGGTGCCACTCCTATCCCACCATGGGGTCCAGAATCCGAATGTGTACCCATCGTGTCCTTTCGGTCGGAAATGTCCCGGTCGGACGGACACATTCCAATTGGTTTCGGCTCCCGTCAGAGGGCCGCCAGAAAAGTACGCTGCCTTGGCGCTGAACAGGCCCGAACCACCCACAAGATGGGGTCCCTCACTAGACGAAACGCTGACTTCAAACTCCGGCTTGCGAAATTCCTGTACCGTAAAACTGTGGCTATGTCGGTTACCCGTGATCTTCACGTTCAGACCTTTAAGTACCACCGTCGCCGAACCCAGGTTCATGGTGTCCTTAAGCTTGAACTTGAGGTCGAAACCACCTAGCGACCCAATCTTCGCGCGACCCGATGCCACCTTGTTCCGCCGAGAATCAAGAACCTCATAGGTCAGGGTCTTGAAGCTGGAAGGAGCAGGGGAGATCCCACCACCCTTTTCCCAGCTCACCACGCGGGTCCAGCCCTTCAGGCGGACCTCTTCACCCGGACGGTACAATTTACGATCATCAAGTACATGCCAGATAAGGGTCGGAACGCGATTTCCTCGTAACCATCCCTCCCGACTCCAATACCGCGTAGACTTGGGAAGAATCACTACATCCTGACCCTTGCGAGCGATGAGCAATTGTCCATCGGTTTTACCTTTGGGCAGTCTCATGGTGGTAAGCCCGGAACTGTTGGTGACGTCCTCGGCTGAACGCGGCCAGAGGGTCACTCGGGCTCCCTGTACCGGTGCTCCAGTGTCCAACTGGTTGACCCAGGCGATGAGATCACTTCGGTCGGCTACTGCATCCACAGCGAGCTTGGTCGATTGAATCCAGACCGCAAACTGCTGGCGCTTCCAGGAACGCTTGGCAAGATGCTCCTCGCTCACCCACAGCAGAACCTGGCCAAGTCCATTCTTCAGGGCGGGTGAAAGATCAAGCAGTGTTTCATTTAGCTCGTTTTCACCACCATCGATCTCTATCAACTTCTCGTATTTCAGAGTACCTGGCGGCTTGGGCTGTATTTTCTCATTCATGCCTCGATTCTGGTACTCCTGAAAGGCCCTATAGTGCTTGGGCCCCACCGAATACATGCGTACCCAGAGTCGCTTATGATTGAGACTATGCACCGGGTAGGTAGGCTTCGCCGAGGGATCGAGCACAAGAAATCTGTCGGTAATATTGTAGAGCTGGGCCCTGGCCGGCCCTACTTCGATACTGTGACTGGAGTCTATCCCCTGGGTCTGGCCATATACGTCCTTGATATTCTTGTGGAGGGTGACCTGATAGGTCTGCAGACCCTTCAACGACCCTTTGATGTATAGATTTCCTCCATGGGCTTCTACCTCCAGCCCTTTCAATTCTGGCTTCACCGTCACCCAGCTGGGCGACACATCCTTGGCCGACAGGATGTTGTTGAACTGGGCCACAATGACAGAGCCAGGACGGCATCCACCCCAACAACGTACTCGCCGCGCCTTCAGCGGATCGTAGGTTTGAAACGAAAAGGTATTCGGACTTTCAGTTCGCCGAGGACCTTCTTTTGAGACAACCCCTTTGGCCAGCGTCACAACCGCGCGAGCGGCTTTGGGTAAGGGCTTGTTGGCCTTAAGAGCAACCCACCGGTCCGGATTCGGGTCTTCCTTCGGATCATATTTTTTATCGAGTTGGTCCTGGATTTCGGCAGTGGTCGCAAACCGCAAACGAAAGGAGTCGTCTCCACACCGGATAGAGGTCTTCTTGAGAACATCGTTTCGATCAACGGCTTGGTCGAAACGGAGCACGATCAGGGGCTCAAGCACGTTCCCCCGGCCTTGCGGGGACATTTGTTTCAGCTGCGGTGGTGGAGTCGAGAATTTCCAGTTTACCGCTTCTTTCAGGGTCTGTCCCAGCGCGGAGCGGGTCCCTGCAGGTATTTCGGCCGTATAATGAGTGGCCATGGCAAAGCGCGGTTTCGGCTCGAAGAGGATGGTCTTGGTACCCACCCAACGCCAGTTCCCTTCAACCTCCGGCGTCAGCTTGATCGGTACACCTTTGGCGATGGAGTCCTTATGCGAGGTCAACTCCACCATCGGATGGGAGAACGAAACGGAAAGGGTACCGGTAATTGGTACATCCCCATCGGGGCCGAAGCGTAGAACTTCGAGCTCCCCCAGGTCCTGCGGGTCCGCTTTGGTGCGCGTGCCTGCGGGCGGAAACGTTCCTTTTCTGGTGTCCCCGGTGCGTGGTGCAGGCAGAGAGCGCTTCCGCTTAAAGAACGCCATTATATCCGTCTTCTTGACCGTAATCTCTTTAAGCCGGCTAAGGATTCGGGCTGCTACATCCTTATCGAGTTTGGAGGTCTTAGCAGGCCCTTCGGACGTGCTTTTATCCTGATCAGGCGATCCAGATTCCAGACGAACCGCCAGTCCCTCTGGAGCGTCAGAGGGGCTTGTATCCATGGACGTCGAAGTCGATTTGTCGGGCCCTGTCGCGGCGGGCTTCCTGGGTACTCCGCAGGTCGCACCCGACATAAGACAGATCAGAACAAAGAACAGAGACGTTCGAGTTATACGCATCACTGAGCACCTCAAAGACGTAGGGTTGGTACCGTACCGCTAATACCGGTATTCGGCAAAGACGCATGGACGGCAAAATCGATCTTTATCTGACGACAAATTCGAGCAAAAAAAAACTGGCCCCGGGACTCGCCCGGGGCCAGTTTGTTGATCTCTGAATATTGTATCTAGTCGCGACCCGACAGCTGCATTAAAAGCTGGAGGATAAAGACGAACAACATCACGAAGTCGTAGAATAGAGTGATGGCTCCGGCCACATGCTCATTCGGTGGGTAGGTGCGCATGACCTTCTGTGTATCGAAGAGGATATATCCCGAGAAGATCACAATCCCGAGCAGCGAAATGGCCATCGCAAAGAGGGAGCTCTGTACGAATATATTGATGATCGACAGAGCAATCAGACCAAAGAGCGAGGCCGTGAGGATACCTTTCAAGAAGGAGAAGTCCTTCTTTGAGGTAAAGGCCACAAAGGTCAGTCCCGCAAACATGGCAACGGTGGCACCCAGAGCCTGATAGACCAGTGAGCCGTCCAGATTGGGCATCCCACCTGCACGCAGTATAGCTGCTGTCTCGGCGTTGGCACCCGACACGATAAGAGCCACCAGGATGATGTTACTGATCATAAAGCCAAGGAAAGCCGCAAAGGTCGCGAAGGCGATAGTATTCATGGTGGGTGTATGCCGCGCCTTGAAGGCCCACATCATGGTAACGATCAAGCCTCCCAACAACAGTAAATGGCCGAAGAAACGGGCAAAGCCTGAGCCGCTATACATCGGCTTAATAAGGTATTCCATAGTCAGGCCGCTTTCGATGGAGATAGCAGCGCCAAGTCCACAAACCACCAGCCCGGCTGTCATCCAGGCGTATACGCGCTTCAAAAAAGCGATCCGGACATCAACGGATGATTCGGCTACTGAAGTAACTGGAGCATTGAGCAGATCTTGCATATCGGGATCCTCCTTGCGGATCTGTGTACAGCACCCTCGGTGCGACCGCAGAGACAATAACGTACGGTCAGGGGAACGTCATCCCAATTCGTCCAGATCGCCTCCCACAAAAAGTGCAGTCACGCGTATCTATGTCGGTCGGATTGGCTTATTCCAGAATGTTGCGTAGTTCTGGTGCGGCCTTTTCCATATCGGCCTGAAACTCATGCATATAGTTCAGGAAGTACTCGATGTCGCGCACACCGAGGGTATCAATGAACGTAATATGACAAAGAATCATCAGGTCACGGTCTTTATCCAACGAGAACTGCCCCACATTCAAGCGTTCATTCAAGCGCCAGACCATTCGTATGACATCTCGTGGATCTTCCTTCGCAGCCTTCTTTACAACGTGATAGCGACGCACAATAACGCGATCCACCTTGCCGGGAGGAGATAGCTTGGGGCTGACCCAATACGCCATTCCCCTGTACTTGAGGGTGAACCACTTGGCATCCTCGTTGAGCACCTTGAAATTGTTATCCTTCAATAGGGTGATTAGCTGTTTTGTCGCTGCCACATTATCCGTATTGGTGAACAGGATCTCTGCCTTTGGTTGATCGGCCTCCGTTCCTGCGGCCCGGGTCGTGACGCAGCCCATCCCACTACTGCCCACAACTAGAAGACAGACAAGTGTGCAGAAACCAGTGCGTCCGTACTTTCGTATACTGCGAAAAAGGCCCATTCTACGGCTCCTGCGTCTGCCAGAGGATCAAAACCCGTCCTAAAACCACGATAAGCAGGCCATGTTGGGGTGTCAAGAATCGCCCGGATCACCGTGTCCGTGTTCCATTGATAACAACGGTTGTTTCCAGCCGAGCAGCCGTGCTAATAGTTGAGCATCGATGGAGAATGGATGGAGGTTCCATGAGTGGCCACAACAAGTGGAGTACCATCAAACACAAGAAAGCCCGGGAAGATGCCAAACGCGGTAAGATCTTCACGAGGATTATCAGGGAAGTCACCGTTGCAGCCCGGCTCGGCGGAGGAGATCCAGACGCCAATCCACGTCTTCGTGCTGCCATTCAACTCGCCAAAGGCGCGAATATGCCCAGCGATAATATTGAGCGGGGCATCAAGAAAGGTACCGGCGAGCTGGAAGGCGTGGCATATGAAGAAGTCATGTACGAAGGATATGGCCCCTCCGGCGTGGCGATTCTTGTCGAAGCCGTAACCGACAATAAGACCCGAACCGTCGCCGATATCCGGCATATCTTTACGAAGTACGGCGGAAGCATGGCCGAACCCAATGCGGTTGCATGGCAATTTAGCCGGGTGGGCAATGTTCTGGTGAATGCGGAATCCTTCGACGAAGACGAACTCATGCTCGTAGCGCTCGAAGCCGGAGCCGAAGACGTGCGGAAAGAAGAAGATGCCTATGTGATTCAGACCAGCTCCGATGAACTGTTTCAGGTCCATCAAAGCCTTGAAGCGGCCGGGGTGCATTGTCTTGAAGCCAATCTTTCGTTCAACGCGCAAAATCCACTGGATGTGCCAGAAGACAAGACCGCCTCAGTCCTTCGGCTACTCGAGGCTCTCGACGACTACGACGATGTCCAACAGCTCCATACAAACGCTTCCCTCCAAGATTAACAGTGCAAGTGGCCCTCGGGTCGAATTGTCCATTTCCCAGAAAGAGAACCCTTGGCTTCACCCGAAATCATCGTTGTAGGTATTGACCCCGGATCCGTGAAAACCGGTTTCGGCGTTATTCAACGACAGACCGATCGCCGTTTTCGGGTCCTCGATTACGGTGTTATTCGAACGAAATCGAAGACTCCGCTGCCAACAAGGCTATTGCAGATCTATCAAGGCCTGGATGCCGTGTTGACGAAACATAATCCCGATGCGGTTGCTGTGGAGCAGGTGTTCGTACAACGTCATGCCAGAAGCGCTCTCATATTGGGGCATGCCCGTGGCATCGCCCTGGTGGTTGCCGAGCTATCTGGTGCCTCCGTACACGAATACGCCCCCACAGAAATTAAGAAAAACGTTTCGGGTAGCGGTCGTGCAACCAAAGAGCAGGTGCAACATATGGTCTCTCAACTCCTCGGTCTCCAGGAAATTCCGCCAGAGGACGCTGCCGACGCCCTTGCTGTGGCGCTGAGTCATGCCATGCGCCGCGAAATCAATGTGTAGGAGACGAAAATGATTGGTTGGTTGTGTGGTACCGCAATCGCGGCTGGTGAAAACCGCATCATCCTGAATGTGAATGGCGTTGGCTATGAGTTGATGGCCACCACATCGATTGTAGCTGCGGCCACCGCACGGGGAGACACCGAGCTGGCAGTCTTTGTTCACACCCACGTATCCGAAGACCGGCTGGACCTCTACGGCTTTGAAGACGCGGAATGTCGCGACGCCTTTCGGACTCTGATTGGCTTGAGTGGGGTCGGGCCGAGAAGCGGCTTGCAGATTATTTCGGTACTCGGCTTCGAAGATCTGACCCGGGCCATCGCCCTGGAGGACGTACGATCCCTGCAGCGCGTTCCCGGAATCGGCAAGAAGATGGCAGCCCGAATCTGCCTGGAACTCGCGGAGAAAGGACTCGGATCCACCATTCTCCCCGCCGGGAAAGCCAAGGCGAGCCAGAAAGCTCGTAACCCCATTCGCAAAGATGCCATCATGGCACTACAGGCCCTCGGCTTTCCTCAAAAGGACATCCTTACTTCCATCGAATGCGCCATCGAAGTACACGGCGAACCGAAGACGGTTGAAGACCTGGTGGCACAGGCCCTTCAGGAACTCACGGGCAAGACCTGAACGGGTCGTAAACCAGCTACCTCGAAGTACTATTCGGTTTCATTTTCCGAATAGAGGCCAGCTGCACCTCGGATCGAACATTCGATCTCGGAGGCCAGCGGGTCACCCAACCCCAGAATCTGAAAGGTCGAATTCACATCATCGCAATCCAGATCACCGTAGGCCGATGCGGTCATGATCGCCTCCGAAAGAACCCCCTCGGAATCATAGGCGTAGACGAAATAGTGTTCATCGCGCATTTCAAAGGTCAGGGCTGCCCAGGTGTCGGTATTCCAGATATCAGAATCGGAAAGACAGCGCACAAAACGGAAAAAGGGGTGGAATAATCCACCCCTTTTTCAAACAACTCTAGAAAACTAACCTAAGTATTTTTTACTCGGTCTCGTTCTCTACGAAAAAAGCTGCTGCACCCCGGATAGAACATTCTGAATTGGTCGCCTGTGGATCACCAAAGGCAAGCTTCTGGAATGTGGATGCTAAGTCATCGCAATCAAGATCACCGTATGCAGATGCTGTCATCTTCGCATCCGATAATGTGCCGGTGGAGTCGAACGCATATATGAAATAGTGTTCGTCCGTCATCTGGAATGAAAGAGCTGACCAACTGGCGTCATCCCATTTTTCCGGGGCTGAATCACAACGCTCGTCATCATTTGTATCCTGTTGACAGCAAGTGCCGCCCTCAGGTGTCTCCCCTATTGTAGCTGGGAACTGACACGGGAGCTTGTCCCCCGCCGAATTGATGCGCTGATTCGAGTAGTACGTGGCGGCACCTTTGTAGATTTTATCGAGCATGTCGATAGCCTCTGCAGTCTTCGCGCGCCGCATATACTTAATGAACGCAGGCACGGCCACCACAGCAAGAATACCAAGGATCGCAACGACGATCATAAGCTCGATGAGCGTAAAACCCTTGTTCCGCCGTCGTAGAAGTTGAAGCATATTATCCCCCTGTCGATGGTTTTTCTCTTTTCTAGAAAAGCTCGTTATTTCAAGCGCACCGTTATGATGTGCATATAGTATGCCATAGTTTGACAACAATTACGCAAGGTGGCAAAAAACACGGAACCCACTGATATCACAATGTTTTTACGGCATAACGCCCTGGTGGCTGTCAGAAAGAAGGGTTTGATTTAACTACCGTAAATTGTCAGGCGGCTGACAATGTTCGTCACGTAAAGGCAATGGATGCGAGTCATCGCCCTGGAAGGACGTACGATCTCTGCAGCGCGTTCACGGAATCGGCAAGAAGATGGCAGCTCGAATCTGCCTGGAACTCACGGGCAAGACCTGAACGGGTCGTAAACCAGCTACCTCGAAGTACTATTCGGTTTCATTTTCCGAATAGAGGCCAACTGCACCTCGGATCGAACATTCGATCTCGGAGGCCAGCGGGTCACCCAACCCCAGAATCTGAAAGGTCGAATTCACATCATCGCAATCCAGATCACCGTAGGCCGATGCGGTCATGATCGCCTCCGA
>CAUZEG010000094.1:0-14323 GCA_963578775.1 Myxococcales bacterium | reverse complement strand
CTTACGGGCAGTGCTCCTACCCTTATCGATAACCCGAAGATGTATGATTTGCTGGCCAGGCTACCTCCCGGGGGGCAATTTAAGATTGTCGGGCATCCCGACGACCCGGACGTCAAGAGTCTGTCTTTGGGGCTGGAGTTTGGGGAATCCGAGACACGGGCACAGATCTTTGTGCATATGGCACAGGTGCCAAAAGGTGAGAACCGGGTGATTCTGGATAACTTTGATAGCACCCGGGGAACCCTTGCTTCGGTGATCGCGGTCCAGGCTCGTCAGGAGCTTTCCGAAGTTTTCCCTCGGCCGGTCCTGGAACAATCAATTAAACTTTTATCGGAAATAATCCGAAATATGAAACTGAAGCACGACGGAAAAGCGTTATCCATCCACACCAGCGTAAAGTCGACGGTCTCGGACTTCTTTGGTTGGCTCCGGTTGGTCGCTATGGCCCGCCGTGTTAGTGGCGTGGTTCGCGACGGGGTTCAATAGTGCGATTCTGGAACATGACTTGGATAGTTAGGACGCACCAGCGTCAACAGGCGGCTATCGCCTGTTGGGGACTGGTCGCCCTTCTGTTGGTGTCGGGTTGCGGCAAAGAAGAAGGTCCCTTCACACTTGCAAAGGACGCGGCTCTGGAGATCCAACCCGAGGCGCCGATTATCTTTTTTGAAGGATCATTAGCCGTTGGTGAGACCCAATGTCGCAACATCGTCGTGCGCAATACGGGAGATGGCGACCTTCTCCAGATCAATGCGGTATATCTGGAATATGATGCGCCCTCGGAGCCTGCGCCGGCTTTCTTTTTGAACGATGCGCCGACACCCGGCACACTTGTGGCGGCGATTGGTCAGGGAGGGGGCACGGGTATAAGTGAAGAAGCTGCGATTCGACTCTGTTATCGGCGGCATGACGATGGCCATACGCGCATTGCCGATCTCGTGATTGAAAGCAATGACCCCAATAACTCCCCGGCACGTTTTTCTATCGAGGAACAGGAAGGCCAGGCTTTGTTGCTCACGGTTCCGTCCGAGGTTGTTTTCTCCTACGTCGAGGTGGGCAAGTTCAAGGATATAACTGCGCATATTCTAAATACGGGCACGGAGGTCGTGGAGTTGGATACCCTTTCGCTGGTTGGTGATGAGGGGTTCGTCCTGTTCCTGGACGACGAGGGAGTAGAAGTTACCGTAGATGCGGGGGGAGAGATTATATGGGCTGATTCGGTGGCTATTGCCCCGAATGAGACGCTGACTATGAGGGTTCGGTTCACGCCCACATCGATATTCCCTCGCTCCGCACAAGTGGCGCTGGGTTGGCAGTCAGGCAGCTCAAGTGGCACACTCATAATGCCGATTCGAGGTAATCAGGGGCCGTGTATTCACCTTGAGCCGGTCACCGTTGATTTTGGTTTTAAGAAGGTGGGTGGGACCTACGGTTATGATGTTCAGATCACGGCTTGTGGCCAGGATCCCCTCGAAGTCCGCCGAATTCGGCTGGATGATGCGGGCTCCGCGAATTTCTCGGTGGATCAGAACTCTTTCCAGATTCAGGGTGCGACCGGTTTCGAGCCGGCTCAATGGCCCAGCGACACCTACCCGGCTGTCATCCCTCCCCAACGCTCGGCACGGTATATTGTGCTATATTCACCGACAGAGCTTAGCTCGCTAGACGCTTCTGATGCCCCCATTCCCGAGACAAGCGCCGGCTTCGTAGAGACCAATACATTCGAGGGAGAGGTGTCATTCCCTATAAGCGGCTACGGTTCCAGTGAGGCTTGCTCGACAGCCGTGATCACCGTGGAACAAGGTCTTAACGAGGTGGCACCCCAGACGGTTCTGGATGTATCCGGCCTGAGCAGTATTCCAGCGGAGGGAACGATCAGTAACTATGTCTGGTCTGTGGAGCGACCGGAAGGTGCAGAGGGCTATTTCTTTTTGGATGATCCCGTGCATGGAACGGTGGTTATGGGAGATACCGCAGTCTATCCAGATGTGAAGTATGCTCTGAATACGGCCGGTATGTATCAATTCCGCCTGGATGTAGAGGACTCATTTGGAAATGCCTCCTGTGTCCCGGCCTATCGGGAGATCACGGTGATTCCGGATGAAGCGATTCATGTGGAGCTGACCTGGGATACGCCGGGCGACCCGGATCTCTATGATGGGTTCGGATCCGATATGGACCTGCATTTCGTTCACCTTCAGGGGGCCAACGAAGCGGAGTTTCCGTACGATTATTACCCACCACCTTCGGGTGATGGCCTGGCTGACGGGTACTTTGATTCTACCTGGGATGCCCATTATTGGTGGAATTCGGGGATAACCGTGATCCCTGACTGGGGCCTTGTCGCCGTGGAAGGAGATACTCCAACACTTGACCGAGACGACACCGATGGAACCGGACCGGAAAATTTGAACCTCAATCTTCCCGAGGACGGCATCAGTTATCGAATCGGAGTGCATTATCGTTACGACAACGAGTTGGGCCCCTCTACTCCCACGATTCGTATATATATCTACGGTGTTCTTACGGAAACCATTCTGGGTTGCCCCATGGCCTCTTGCGGGCTCTGGGATGTAGGGATCATCACCTGGCCGGATACGAACACCGAGATATTAACATGTGACGACGGTAACCCACTGACCCCTTGTGGCGGTGGCCAGGAATGTGAAGACGTAATCATTCCCTCATACGCACCGAGCGTTGCCTATGGACCGGCATTCAAAGCCGTCGCCTGTGATGCTTCGCTCGATCAGTGAATCGGAACCCAACGTAATACGATATCACTCACATCGTCTTCTGAGGTGGAGGTCCATCCCACGACGATGTTGTTGATATCGATCGGAATCAGGAACGGACGCGTCTGGTCCCCTTCCCAGGTTCGATTGATCATCTGACGCGGGCCAATCAGTTGCCCTGCGCTGTTCCGCCGCTGGAGTTCCACTCCATGCTGGTCGTAATCGAGGTCCAGGCCGGAGATGTTGAGGGCGTCTCTGGCGGGCCAGCCAATAAGTACTTTGCTGTCGCTCAGATGGGCCACAACCGGAAAACCCTCCGGCTGACCAGTATTGGAGTTTATGATCTCGGTGCTCAACGGGGCCATCGTTCCAAGGTACAATCGCGTACATTCGACGTCATGGTGGTTGATGTTCGTTGCCGAATCGGATTGCCAGCACACCGTCGCTTCCGTGCGGCTCGGATTCACATCGGCTGCGAGGTGTTGGACCGCCAATGGCGACGTGTTTACGACGAAAGACTCTCCAAGGGGTTGACCCAGATGGTCAAGCCGGCGAGCGCGGACCTTCTGAGCCCCAGCGGCGCCTTCCATGCTTCTCCAGGCCAGGAAGAAACTGGGGCCTTCCGTGGCCGTGTCCGTGCGTAATGGGATAAGGACAGGATAGGCCTGGTTGTGGCTGAACTGCTTGCCGATCTCGACCGGATCTGTGTCTGGGTCGATGATATTCAGTTCACTGTCCAGTCGGCGTATATAGATACCCACATGGTTGAGACAGCCCTGACAGAGCCAACCGTCCCAGGCCAGAAAGACATCACCTGTGGGCGGGTCTACGACTGGCAGGGCGTTGCTGGCAAGGGCGATTTCCGATTCCCATACGATTATGGGATCGGTAATTGGAGTACCATCGGATGCGAATGCCCGTACATAGGGTCTTGAGCCGAGCAGACCAAAGGGTGCGGCCGTCCAGGCTACATAAAAGCGATCTTCGTGGGCGGTCACTCGCGGGTAGCTATGGGCGGAATTGCCCGGAGGATGGATAGTCAAATCGGGCACAAGAATCTCACCCTCACTGTTGATGATCTTGGCTGCCACCCGGTCCTGGTTCTTGGGCACATATACGATCATCATATTACCGTCATCAGTCCGCGCTCCGTTAGGCCGGGATTTCGTAAGGTCAACCGAGGCATAAAGATGCCGTTCGGGACGGCCGGCATCGTGCTCTCCATTCCGATGAAAAGTTCGTGTCCAGACATTGTCGCCTTCGGCGAAAGCCACTACCCAACGGTCATTTGAGTCCGGTAGGACAATAGCCGTGCCTTGGTGCTGGTTTCCATCCGGAACAGCGTTCACGATTAATCCAGGCTCCATGACGATTTCACCCTCGACCAGGTTCAAAATACGAGCGCGTACGCCGGAGCCGATTGAATCTCCGTCCGGATCGTCAAATACCACCACAAAACCCGGTAGCAGCCCGTCAAAATTACCAACGGATGTAACCGTCAGTAGGTTTGGTCCGGACTCGGCGATCTCGAGTATCGTGGGGGACGAGATTCCATTTTGGATTTGATGCCCCAGGATACCATGCTGACTTTCATCGTCGGTCGACCAGCTTGCGGCGATCAGAGCTTCCACGCCTTCGTTGATGACGCCGACCCCGACGGCAGTGAAATTGCTATCGGCCGGGGCGACTGCGACAACGCCGTAGTCCTCCTCTTCGCTGGCCTTTTCGTATCTCTTGGCCTGGATCTCTTTTCCATCAGCAGAGATCCACGCGATAACGTAACCACCCTCGTAGGTACTATTACTATTCGGGAAAGTTGATACATCAAAGCTCGTTACGCTCTTTATGTTGGCGGCCAAAATGAGGTCAATGGACGATAAAGGGAGGAGTTGGTTCAGTTGGGTGTAACGGACATTTCCACTTGTAGGCGTGGTTTCGGTTGTGCCCACCAGTTGGACGCCTTCAATTACGGCAAAGCCCGTCTGCGAGATGGGGATGACCTCGCCGTTGTACTCACCAACTGCGGCCTGGCCGGGTTCACCCGCCGCTTCATAGGTGAAAATGCTCTCCGGCCCGATGGAGGAGTAGCCACCAAAGTCGAACATCTCTGCGGCGAGGCTAACCTTCGCCTGGCATGGGTCTGTTCCGCTGCAGGCCCGTGGTCCTGACATCAGGAGCACGAATTCACCAATGGCGTTGGCCGCACCCTGGCCGGGTATCCAGGTCTGGGGGCTGTATAGCCCGCCAGCGGTCACGCTCTCTACATTGTTCATACGCGTGCCAAAGCGATCGGAGATTCGGTACCGATCCAGATTTCCTTCCGTCCAGTGCAACACGTACCGACCGAAACCGAGAGTGACTCCGGTGATCTGGCCAATGGGATAGTTTCCACGGGCCAGTATGTCTTCTTCGCAGATGTTGTCCTGACCAAGACAGACACCATTGAAACAGATGTCGCTAAGGGTGCAGGCGTTGGAATCGTCACATGGGGTGCCCTCTTCCGCGTTACTCGTCTTATTGGAACAGAATCCGGCCTCGCATAAACCCTCTACGCAGGGGTTCTCATCGTACTTGCAGTTGGTGTCATCGGGAAGGGCCGCGTTCAGACACCCCGTATCTGGATCGCAGCTATCGGTAGTACAGGAGTTGTCATCATCGCAATTTGTAACCGAACCAACACATAGAAGACTGTCCGGTTCGGTGCTTCCTTCTTCAGGACTTACCAGTGTGCATTCATCATTATCTGTGCATGCGTTGCCATCATCACAATCTGTGCCCTCGGGGCTTTGCGTATGTTGGCAGCTTCCGTCTTCTTCATTGCAGGTATCGACGGTACACGGGTCGTTGTCGTCACAGGCCTTAATCGGGCCCGAATGACAGCTGGAACCCGCACATGAATCCGATTCTGTGCAAGGGTTCCCGTCTTCACAGTTGGCTTCGTTGGGAATATGTAGATCCTGATCCGTTTTAGTGTCACAGAGGTCATCGGTGCATTCGTTTCCATCATCAAGGAACGAGGCGCCCTCTGTGCATGCGCCGGCTAAACAATAGTCGGCCGTGCAGTTGCCTATAGTAATGGTGCAGGGCGTGTCATCTTCGATATTGGTGGGATTACAGGTATGGCCTGCCTCATCACAGCTGCAGATGTAGGAGATGCAGGATTCGTCTTCGCAGATCGTCTCGCCTCTACAGACCAGCGGTGTTTCACAGCCCTCGCCCGGGGCGCATTCCACGCAGCGATCATCGTTCGTGCAGCAGTCCGCATCATTACAGGGATCGCCCGCGTTCAGGACTATGCCGATGCACTCGCCTCCTGCGTTACAGGTGTCACCAACTGTACAGGCGACCTGGTCGTCACAGGAATGGTCAACAAGGATAACATCGACGCAGAACCCATCCGCCCCGCATGTGTTTTCCAAACACGAATTACCGTCATCGCAATCGGCATCTTCGACACAAGGTGTACCGGTCTGGGTTGTATCGGTTGATTGCGTGGAACCACCGCAACCTAGACCCGCAACAAGAAGCAATGTCAGGGCCGAAGGTAGCTGAAAAAACAATCTGCGCATAAGAACTCCCAAATTACAGGACGGGCCTCCCCAAAAACCGCAAATTAAAGCGGCCTAAATTCGAGAGACCATATTCGTCACAAGGCGCATCCAAATAGTTGATCAGACACCGAAAATGCAAGTGTCCGTCGAGATACGCCCCAGATACCAATACCTTCGGTCGGTAGAGAAGGGAACTTGAGCGGGTAACGAAACCTGATTGTTTAGGCGTTTTTTGTTATGCTCCGTCGCTGGAGTTCACCGTATGATGAAGCTTCTACAGATTGCAGTTCTATTACTGATCGCCCTGGTCTTGAATTGTGCCGACAGCGGGTTACGGCCCGTGGCTGGCCTGTGGCACGGCGACGTTATTGAATTTGAAGTAGAAAAGGGCCGGATCCTCTGGATCGAAATGCCGGGAACGAAGTGCATCGGTATCAACGAAGAGGGAGAGAGTTGCGGCGTAGCCTTCCAGAACGAGCGTATGGAAGGACCATTTTCGGTGAAGAGTGGTCGATTCCATGCCGTTCTCATCGCAAATAGTCTCTACCAGTTGGAGATTGTAGACGGGCGCTTTTTAACCCCATACGAAGCCGAAGGGACCTATAAAGTAGAGGCCTTTGGGTGCTGTTCGCAGACCGGCACATTCGTAGCCAGCTCCGAAGAGCGCCCACCCGTCGTGCTGGATAGCGGCTCAAATAGTGATGCCGGCGTAAACAACGACACCGGTACATACGTGGACACAGGCAGTCCAGGAGCGGATCCAGGCCCGGTGGTCCCGCAGGATTGTGGTGATCCGTTGATACCGTTGAATTTTGGTGGCTGTACGCCTGACAGCACAAATATTGACCAGAAGGCGGCCTTAGGCGAGGTGAATAAGATTCGGGGTTGGCTGAAGATCCCCTTTATCAATGGACATGGATCTCTGAACCAGTCGTCGCAAGCCCATTGCGACTGTTATGTAACCCACTATGAAGATGTGTATGCCGGCGGCATGAGTGGTCATCAGGAAGACACGAGCTACGAAGGCTGTTACGGGGTTGAGTTCTGGGATCGGATGGCCCACTTCGGCTATGACAAACCAGCTTCCTTTGAAATCATGTCCTTTCAAGCCGACGCAGTCGCTGCGGTGCATGGCTGGACCCACACCTTATACCATCGCCTCCCGATCGTGGATCCCTACACTCTTGAAGGTGGTTATGGTGGTGCCGAGGATGGTTGGATCATGTGCGATACCATGAACTTCGGGGCAGGAAATGTGGCCGGAAATGGCGACATCGCAATTCTTCCCTTCGATGGGCAGGTCGGTGTTGCGACGGCCTGGGATGGAAACGAGTCTCCGCAACCGAAACCACCCGATAACGGTTATCCTTCTGGACCCATCATTACGGTTACAACCGGACCCGATCTGAGTCTCAAAGTGGACACCTACTCTCTCCGTACAGCGGACGGTACCGATGTGCCTGTCGTATTCCTGGACGAAGCGAACGATGGTTGGCTTATTCGTACCACTGCTCTCTACGCACACTCTCCACTGGAACCGGTTACAAGCTATACGGTGAATCTGTGGGGCCACCTGAACGGCGCCCCCTGGGAGAAGACCTGGTCATTCACAACGGGCCTCTCCGGATTCTATTGGGATTACAATATTTCCGGGCCCTGAATACCGTATGTTCTTGAAATTTTGACGCTTCCGTTCTAAAACCCCTTGTCGATGGCACATGATTGGGAAAAATTAGGGGGCGAATCCGGTAAGGATGCACCAAAAGGTCGTTGGGGTCGTATGCTCAAGATGGGCGGGCTCGGACTGAGCGTTTCTGCGTCTGAGTTGGCCCGCCGTGTGGCGCGAAAGGTTGGTTCAGACGGTGAAAAGGCGACGGCCGCGAATACGAAGGCCAGAAAGCGTCAGGCCGAGAAGATTGTGACCGTACTCGGTCAGCTCAAGGGCGCTTCCATGAAGCTGGGTCAGTACCTGTCGAGCGATCCCGACCTGGTGCCCGAGGAATATCTCGACACTCTGTCTACCCTTCAATCTACCGCCCCACCCATGACCTTCGCGACAGTCCGGGCCGAGATTGAGGCGGCTCTTGATCGTCCGCTGGAGGCCGTCTTTCAACAGTTTGATCCCGAACCGATCGGTGCGGCGAGTATTGGCCAGGTCCATCGGGGGCAGTTGAAGTCTGGTGAGATGGTCGCTGTAAAGGTTCAATACCCCGGCATTGTGGATACCATTCGTAGCGATCTCCGGAATCTACGATCGATCTTCCTGTTTGGACGAACCTTTATCGATAAGGAGAAGCTCGACGGTTATCTTGAGGAGACCGAACGGGCTCTACTTGAAGAAGCCGACTATGTGCGAGAGGCCGCAAATCTACGCCGATTCTACGACTATTTGCGCGATCGGGACGGGGTTCGGTGTCCGCAACCCTTTGAGGAATGGACCCGCCCATCCGTATTGGTCATGGAGTATATTGAAGGGGAAAAGTTCGACGAGGTAGTCGAGGCGCTCGACGATGAGGACGCCCGTATGAAAATGGCCGAGCGCTTCATGGAGACGTATATCTGGATGTTTCATGACCTGGCAGAGATGCATTCGGATCCACATCCGGGCAACTTCCTCTGGGACAAAGATGACAATCTGATATTCCTGGACTTTGGCAGTGTGAAATCCTTTGATCCAGCCTTTACCGATGGGATACTGGATTTACTGGCAGCTGTCTGGAATAAGGACAAGGAGCGTGCTGCAGCGCTGTATATACCGCTGGGGTTTGGCTCGAAACTAGATGAAGGTGAGGAGTTTGATCCGGATCTGATCGATCAGATCCATCAGATTCTTCTCACACCCTTTATTGAGGATCGGCCCTTTGATTTTCGTACCTGGCGCCCTCGCCCGGGGTTGCAGCGCCTGATCTTCAAGGATCGCCGTGTTATGAAATTGGCGCCACCGAGCGAGGCCCTGCTTTATCTTCGCGTGATAGCCGGGCTCAAAGGCTTTTTGACGAAGTCCGGCCTCAAAGTGAATATGTACCGGGTTGTGGTGGAAGCCGCTCTACGCCGTGGCCGAATTACGAAACGCCCGTACGAACAGGATTAATGGGTACGCATACATATCGCGGCATCGCGCTGTGTTTTTGCATCCAGAACACATAAGAGCTGTTCTTTTTGACCCGACCGAACACATGTCTCGATGCAATTGGGGAGATCACCAGACCGGCCCCCGAATACCACATCGTTTTGGGAAAAGTTTGGGCTTTCCTTGGCCCGTAAAGTCTTATGGTAATGAGAACAGGCGCGTGCACAGCCGCCCCTTGTCGGCCTTCCTGGAGCGAACCAGGCCACAACGAAGAGACCGTATTTCTGACAGCTTTTGACGCAACTGCCGATCATTTTGTCCTCTTTGGTCTTTGTCTCGCGGTCCCTGGTGCTGTCGTCCACCTCGGTTCCCCCGAGGAGTATCCCCTCACATTGGGCCACGCAGGACTTCCGGTCTATTTTCTTACAGGCGAACATACATAGCCCGGCCATAATCACCAGAAGTAGAGGCCGCATGTGTCTCATTAGCTGCACCAACATGACGGAAAGATTATGCGTCAGGGGACATTCCGTCAAAGTCTATCGGGTCTTTGTGTCGGGCTAAAGGCAGCCTTCCTGCTCGGCACACCCACCGAGGATAATCAGCGGAAATGAAAAGCCCGATGCAGAGGCTACGCAGGTGTCCACGCATGATTGGGCCGGGCCGGAGCATGCAAAGACGCAGTCGACGACGGCCGTACAGGCCGGGTCGTTCATGCAGGCCGCCAGTTGGTCCGTACAGTTTTCACCCAGGCAATCGAGGAGATCTTCCGTACTGGAGGAGCAGTCTTCCGGGCATGTGAGCTCTTCTCCGGCTTCGCATACATCGTTTCCACAATCCGGTTCCGGAACGCAGTCCTCTGGGCATATAAGCTCTTCCCCGGCTTCACATACATCGTTTCCACACTCCGATTCCGAAACGCAGTCCTCTGGGCATGTCAGCTCTTCCGTATCCTGGCAGATGCCATCGCCACATTCAGCGGGACCACAGTTTGCCGGGTTGTTTTCACAGGCCTCGGGGTCCAGGCAGTCGTAGCCTTCGACACCACAGGGGTATTCCGTCGACTCACAGGTGCTTTCACAACAGTCTCCGCCGTCCCAATCGCAATTCTCGCTATTGTTTTCCGGGTCACACCAGCCGTCGCTAACCCATTCTGGAACACCGCAACCGTTTTGGGGCTCACAGTCCTCGGGACAGTAGAAGACTTCGGGACCCTGGCAAATTCCATCACCACATTCGGGACCACCGCCCGGGCCGTCGCAGTCGTCGGGGCAGTTGAATGGGTTTTCACCCTGCTCACATTCGCCGTTGCCGCACTCGGTCTCGCCCTCACAGTCCTCGGGACAGTAGAAGACTTCGGGGCCTTGGCAAACCCCATCACCACATTCGGGACCACCGCCAGGACCATCGCAGTCATCGGGGCAGTTGAATGGGTTTTCACCCTGCTCACATTCGCCGTTGCCGCACTCAGTCTCGCCGTCACAGTCCTCGGGGCAGTAGAACGGCTCGGGGCCCTCACAGACGCCGTCGCCACAGTCGGGACCACCGCCAGGACCATCGCAGTCATCGGGGCAGTTGAATGGGTTTTCACCCTCCTCACATTCGTCGTTGCCGCAGATCGGGCCCTGCTCTTCGATACAGCCATTAAGAACGGCACAGCCAATCAATGAGAATAATGTGGCCTGGCCGTCGCCCCCGGCTTCCTCCAGACAATCTTGTTGGCAAGCCTCATTGTCCTCGCATCCCGCAAGACAGAAGAACCCGCCGATGCACTCCTCCTGCTCGAGGCATGTTTCCCAGATGCCCCCACAGTTATCCTCGACACAGGCAAAGAAGTCGATGGGGCCACCACCACATTCTTCTTCATAATCTCCGCAGCAATCGCCAAAATCCTGGCAGGCATCGTTGCATTGGCAGGGTTGATTCGGATCGTAATCACCGCAACGATCTTCGCAGGACCCAACGTTCGTTGTTCCACAGAATTCCGGGTAGTCTTCGCAGCAATCGTCATACTCCATGCATGCAAAATCGCATTGGCAGGGCTCATTATCGCTAAAGTCTCCACATCGGCCTTCGCACGATCCGTCCCAGGGTGGCGCACAATCCTCGGGGCAAAGGAATGGGTCTTCGTCATCGCCACAAAAGCCGTCGCCACAATTGTCCAGACTGCCAGGTAGGCAATCGTGTTCAAAGGCGCAAGACACGAGGGATAGGAAGTCCTCTACCGCGTTGGGATTGCCGGTCGTCGCACAGACTTCCGCGCACTCGGGCGTGCTTCCACAGTCGATAAAACAATCCATCATGGAGCCACAGGCATTGGAGTCGACACAGGCCAGAACAAATTCCTCGCAATGCTCGAAAACACAGTCCTCCGGCGGGGGCGGCGCATCGCAGTCCTGCGGGCAGTTGGTATAGTTTTCGGGTTCCTGGCAGTTACCGTCGCCACAGGTTGGGCCCGTACTCGGAAGACAGTCCTCCTGACCACAGGAGATGAGTTGCAACACGAAGTACGCCGTTATATCGGGCAGATCCGAGAGGCAAGGATCCACGCAATCGGCTGGGTCTGCACATTCTACCAGGCATAGCACTGCGTCCAGGCAGCCATCCGCTTCTTTGCAGGCGTAATAGTCCCCCTCACATTCTTTCTCGAGGCAATCCAGCGTTTGATCGGGAGACTCACAATCGGCCGGACAGATCAGCCAGTTCTCAGTGCTATTGCATTCGCCATCACCACAGTACGGCTCCTGGGCGTCGAAGGTGGTGTCGGTGCCGTTGTCTTTGTCGATGTCGGCTGCGATGTCTTCCCCCGTGTCCGGGGTGTCGGTCAACTGCGTTGAATCGGGAGTAGCCACGATATCAGCCACCAGGCCTTCCATGGGCAGAGGCGGGTCCGGCAGCGGGATCGAGAAGTAGCCGTCGTCTGGGCAGCCACAAAGAGAGCCGACCAGCATAACGGCAAGGATCCGGGCTAGATTATGATGGGCCAATACAGAGCCTCCAAAACGCGCAATGACACTCCCATTAAATACCAGACTTGGAGACTCCGTTCAAAGGCAATACTCCGGTTTGTCAGAAGGGGCACCGACGGAGGACGGCACTTGCGACAAGGCTTCGGGTTGCATAACGTGGGACCCAGACACACTGCGACCGACATCAGGACCTGTGAATGACGCTCTCTTTTATGAACAAAAACCTTCTCATCGCTGCGGCAATGCTGGTTTGTCATGCTGCCTGGGCGGCTCCCGGCCGGGTCGAGTTGGAGACCAGCATGGGGAGAGTCGTGATTGAGCTGGACGCGGGAAAAGCGCCTAAGACCGTGGAGAACTTTCTGCGCTACGTAGATTCGGGCTTTTATAATGACACTGTATTCCATCGCGTTGTGGATGGGTATCTGGTGCAGGGTGGAGGATATATTCGGGGCCTGAAGCAAAAAGCCGGCTTTGATCCCATCGTGTTGGAATCCAAGGCGAGCCCCAAGAATCTACGGGGTAGCGTGGCAATGGCCCGGATCCATACAAAACGGAACAGCGCCCGTTCCCAGTTCTTCATTAATCTGGTGGACAATGCCGCGCTCGATACAACCGCCGGTGGTTATATTGTTTTTGGGCGCGTCGTGGAGGGTATGGAGATCGTGGATGCCATGGCCACGGTGCCAGTCGGAAGTATGGGCCGCCATCAACATATGCCGAAGACCCCATTGGTTTTAAAGCGGGCAGAGCGCGTTCGGGAGGCTCCAGTCCCAGAGGACGATCCTTGTAATACGGCCTGTCCCAATGCGGTGGATGTGATGATGCGTGGCTTTAAAGAGAAACAGCCGGAACGATTTGATGCGGCTGCCCTGGCGGGGTTGCGGCCGACGGCGCTAAAGGAATGCCTGGACAGTTGTAGAGCGACCCCAAAGCTGGCCGAGTGTTATGCTGGCGCCAAGACCACCGGGGCGCTGAAGGCATGTGGTCAGTAGTCGGAGATAGTCGGGAGATCCACGGCTGGATAGATTCGGTCGAGATCGGCTATATTGTGTTTTCATGAACCGTCGATACCTTCCCATAGTATGGCTTCTGTTCCTTTGTATGGGCTGTCCTTCCCCGGAAGCCGGCAAGTATCCGGTTCTTGTGGTTGCCATGGGTGCCGACATCACCGACTTCAACGGGGCCGATCAACTCGATATTCGAATGCGGGATAAAGTGTCCGGCCAACTGGTCCCGGCCGAGGGCTACCGGTCGATCAACATCAGCGACTGGGATTTCTCCAAGGGCCCCTATCTGGTGGAGGTGGTACCGAAATTTCTTCTGGGGCTCGTGCATGTGCATGTGGTGGCCTATGACACGACGGGCCAACAGAATGTGGGCGCGGCGGTGGTAGATCTGGATTTCCAGGCCGAATACAACGAAGTCTACGTCTTATTGAAACCCGCCAGCCCCTGCGATGCGGACGGCGACGCGATACCCAATTGCGCACTCGCCGGCTGCTGCGTGGAGCCGAATCAGACTGTGAAGGACTGCAATGACGGGGCCGCTCCCGTACATCTATTTGCTGATCTTACCAGCCTGGGTCCGGATATATGTAACGGTCTCGATGACGATTGTGATTGGACCGTCGACGAGGATCCACAACCCGAGAGTTGCGATGGTGCCGATAACGACTGCAATGGACAGGTAGACGAAGGCCTACCGGCACTGACCTGTGGTGACGGGCTCTGTCAGGTCGCGGTTCCATCCTGTGCGGGAGGACTGCCCCAAACCTGTACCCCGGATATGTCGAAGGCGATACTCGAGAAATGCGATGGGGTGGATAATAATTGCAATGGCGACGTTGATGATGGGCTGGATGGCACTGGCCCCGCGTCCGCTTGTAGCGGGGACGGTGTCTGTGGAATGAGCGAAGCTACCCGCTGCGACGGAGGAAGCTGGACCTGCGATTTAAGTCTGCTAGGCGATCTCCACGAGCCAGGTGGAGAGACCAGATGTGAC
>CAUZEG010000093.1:0-14493 GCA_963578775.1 Myxococcales bacterium | reverse complement strand
CTCGTCGCTGCTCACAGGATGAAATAGGACATAACTCCTCCCGAAGCATGCTGACCCCGATGGATGGAATGAATCGGCTCTTCTTGACTACGCCGCTATCTATAACGAAACGAACCCCATCGATGGTGATGCTCGTTTCGGCAATGTTGGTGGCACAGATCACCTTGCGGCGACCTGGAAATTTATCAAACACCCGCCGCTGTTCCTCACTGGACAAACGACCGAATAATGGCAGAACCACAAGACCGGGGATCTTCTCATCTTTAAGGGCCCGGACGCTGTCGAGAATCGGTCCGGCACCGGGTAGAAAGGCCAGGATATCCCCCGGCTCTCCGGAATTGTGAATGTTCTTTACCGTTTGGACAACCCCCTCGAAGAGCCTCTCTACGCCCATCTCCTCTAAGGGTTGGTAGCGAACCTCCACCGGATGCATCGGCGCCGTCGCCTCAATTACCGGCGCTCCGCCAAAGTAGCGCTGGAAAAACTCCGGTTGGATCGTGGCGCTCATGATCACAACCTTCAGATCCCGACTCCGTTGCCCCTGAAGCAACATCTTCAAAAGGCCCAATGTAAAATCGATATTGAGACTACGTTCATGCGCCTCATCAACGACGATCACACCGTAATCGGACAGGAGCGGATCGGTCTGTGCTTCCATCAGCAAGACACCGTCCGTCATGAACTTGAGGCGAGTATCGGCCGAAGTTATATCTTCAAAACGGATCTTGTAGCCCACGGTTTCACCCAAAGGGCTCGCCATCTGTTCCGCTACATGAGCAGCAACGCTCGTGGTTGCAAGGCGCCGTGGCTGGGTCACTCCGACAATCTGCGAGCTACTCACGATTCCGGCATCCATCAACATCTGGGGTAGCTGCGTTGTCTTGCCGGTTCCGGTCGGGCTTGTGATGATTACCACAGGATTATCCGCCACAGCCGCCAGTATTTCTTTTTGGTGTGCCCAAATAGGAAGGGAACGTGGTTTCATGTCGTTTACAACTCCGGCTTCGGTGGTATGGCCAGAGGTGCCTCATCATAGAGATAGGTCTGACGATCACGGAGCCACTGGACCACGCGAGAAACCGAAGACCGGACTTCAACCGGACTTTTATCATTGGCCTCGGCCAGCGATACCTCGGTTCTCAGGCAGTGAAAATCTCTTCGTGAAGTACAAAGGAATCGAGCTTTAAGAGCGTGAACCAGGGGGTTCAACCCGCTCCCTGAAGCGAGAGCCCGGGAAAATAATGCAGCAGCTCTTGTATTGTTCCCGCCATATTCATCCGGAACCTGCGAAAATAAGACAGCTTCCGACAGCGCGCCCAACCCGAGGAGGTCGCCGTTTTCGACCGTGCGAATCACCTTCAACGTTTCAAGAGCGCTGGGAATGGAACGGGCCAGACGACTGTCCTGCGGTTGAACCATGGAACGCCAAAGAGCCGCAGCAGACGCACAGCTGAGGATCTGCGCCTCTTGCGCGGGAAGGCCCGTGCTGACGTCCAGGACCGGCGGCGAGGAGCCCAGCACGATGGCTTGTTCCACGAGCGGGTACTTCGTCATTCCGGGCCGTGCTAATTCGAGGGCCGTATGAAACCGGCGTACGCAATCCAACGCAGATCCATCGGCAGCAACGGCCGTGTCTGCGGCGGCCGGACCCTGTGGCGAACAAATCAGAATGCCCCTGGTCAAATGATGAAGACAACCGAGAAGTGCCTCTCCTGCCCGATCGTCCGTCTTCGGGTCGGCTTCCCAGCTGGACACCCGCTGTTCCAACTCTTGTTTCGGCGACCGGACCTCCACAGCAACAGGATCCGCGGGACCCGAAAACAACTGCGTGATCGTGGCGCAACCAACCAGGGCTACAAACAACGATAATACAACACCCCTACAGACCGTTTTCATCGTAACCTATTGACAGTACGTCTGGGTTGTACCGTCCACACCGGAGCAGACCGCGCCGCCGGGACAATCGAGCGTCGTCTCACATGTGGCTGTACAAAAACCGGTGGACCCTGGCTCGCCGGCACAGGCTTGTTGATAACAATCATCAGCCGACGTACACGGGTTTCCAAAGGGAATACAAACCTTCACATTTCCGGTTTGTGTCTGCGCGTAGGAACACACCATATTCGAAGGGCAGTCCGAAGCATCCAGGCAATCCGCCGAGCAGACGCACTGGCCGAGTCCATTCTGCAAGGTGACAAGTCCAAAGCATGTCGATGCAGTACAGTCCACCGGTGTGCCCACATCGGATGGTGCGCAGACCTTCTGGTCGGCGCTGACTGGATAGCACGAAAATCCGGCGCCGCAGTCTTTGCTCCGCGCGCATGCCTTGGTACAGAACCCCGTTCCCGCAATGCCCACGTCCAGACATAGGTCGGACTCACATTCCTCAGCCTCCAAACAGGGATCTCCGAATCCTTTCTTCGGGGTTCCCGGATCCGTCGTGGTTGTATCGGGCACGCTGGTATCCGGCGGGCTTGTGTCCTCCGGGAGCGGCCCACCAGTGTCCGTCGGCGGTGGCGGCGTCGTGTCGACCGAACCAACGGTATCTTGTGGTGCGGCTTCCTTGCACCGATGGTCATGACAGAACGCGCCCAGAGCGACACATTCCTCGTCGGTTACACATTCCCGGCCGCAGATGCCGTCGAGGCAGACAGAGGACGGCCAACACTCCTGGTCTGTAGTGCACGGCTGATCGCAGGTAGGACATTCCGGGGCCGAAACATCCGTCCCAGGAGGGTTCGGATTATTCGATTCCTCGATGTTGACCTCAGCGCAGTGAAGGCACATCACGGCAAGGCCAATATAGAGAGTTGGTAGCCAGTAACGCATTGAGCACAGTCCTAACGAAAGCAGGTGGGAATCGCAAAGGATTTCCCGCTTTTCCGGTTCACCCCTCGGAGCGTTCCTCTAATAGCTCCAATAGAACGCCACCCGTAGCTCTGGGGTGCATAAAAGCAACCGGATATCCCTCCGCACCTATGGAGGGTTTGTCGTTGACGAGCTGTAGGCCTCGGCTGCGATATAAATCGAGACGCGCCTGAATATCATCTACCGCCAGACAGATATGATGCACGCCCGGCCCCTTCTTCTCGAGAAACCGGCTGACTTCACTGTCGTCACGAAGCGGCGCAATCAGCTCAATCAGAGACTCCCCCACCGGTATGAACGCGATCTTCAGGCCCCGATCGGACATGGTGCAGACCTCTGAAACTTCCGCACCGAGTTGATCGCGCCAGATCTTCAAGGCCGCATCCAGGTCGTGCACCGCAATACCTATATGGGCCACTTTTTTGAATGTAGGGCTGCCCGTCACGGATTCTTATCTCCAGTACCGTGCAAGTTGTACTTCTTCAACAGGCGTCGCAGATGTTTCCGATCCACTTCCGCCTCTTTGGCGGCCCGGGTGATATTCCCTTCATTACGTTGGATCAGACTTGAGAGATATTCCTTTTCGAATTGGGCCACCCATTCTTCCTTGGCAATCTTGAAGGAGCGATCCAGGATCGGTTCCACCTTACGGGTTTCCGCGTCCGGTTCCACCCGCATTCGCACGATCCCCACACCACTGATATGTTCGGGTAGATCATGAAGTTGGATGGTATCCGAGTCGGATAGAGAGCAGGCCCGTTCGATGACATTCAGAAGTTCACGAATATTTCCGGGCCAGTCGTAGTTCATCAAGCCATCGAGGGCTTCACGAGAGACTCCACGGATACGCATCCGGTCTTCGGGTGAACGATTGAACTTGGCAGTTCGGAGGAAATGCTTGGTCAAAAGTGGAATGTCCTCCCGACGTTCTTTCAAGGCTGGGAGCGTCATCCGAACAACGGATAAACGATAAAAAAGGTCCTCTCGAAAACGACCTTCCTTACATTCTTTCTGAAGGTTCCGATTGGTGGCGGCGATCACGCGTACGTCTACCCGAATGGGACGGTTTCCTCCCACACGACGGATTTCCCGCTGTTCAAGCACTCGTAATAGTTTGGGCTGTAACTCCAGTCGAAGCTCACCAATCTCGTCGAGGAAGATCGTGCCTCCATTGGCCAACTCGAATAATCCCTGCCGAGATGCCAGAGCACCGGTAAAGGACCCACGTTCGTGACCAAAGAGTTCCGATTCAATCAACTGCTCGGGAACCGCTCCACAATCCACCACAACAAAGGGCATCTTGGACCGCTCCGACAGGAGATGGATACTTCGCGCAACTACTTCTTTACCAGTTCCTGTTTCTCCCTCCAGCACCACCGTGGTGTTGGTGGGAGCAATCCGCTCGATGACCCCGAATATCTCACGCATTCGAAGAGAGCTGCCAACGATATGGCCACAGGAGTCTCGCTTGCTCGGCTCAAACTGGATACGCTCTTCAAGGGTTTGAAAGCGCATCTCGATGGCGCCAACCCGGATGGCGGAACCCGGCACCAGGTAGGCCTCGCGAACCCGAACCCGATTTACAAAGGTACCGTTGGTCGAATCGAGATCCCGCAAGAGGTACTTCTCACCATCAAGCAGGATTTCGCAATGTCGACGAGACACTGTGTCCCCTTCGATGACGATATCATTCTCATCCATCGCACCGATTCGAATCACTGTCTGTTCAAACACATATTCGGTTTGCGAACCGTCCTCTCCGAGCACCACAAGCTTGCACTTGTGCAACCGGAGATCCGTCAGAGACGTGGCCTCAACCACCCGCGTCTGCGGAGCTTCATCATCGAAAGTACGGCCCATTCTTCGGGCTCTCAGAGTTCAAAATCTAATTTGTATGCGCGACGCTTCTGGTATTTCTTCTCGTCGTTTTCCTGTTCTTCTTTACATTCGATGCACAGAGTCGCAACAGCTCTGGCTCGGAGACGAGGCACGCCAATCGGCGCGGTACATTGCTCACATTCGTTGTAGGTACCATCGTCGATTCTGTTGAGCGCCTTGTTGATCTTCTTCAGGAGGTACTTTTCACGGTCTCGCAAACGATACTCAAACGCCTGCTCGTACTCGGCCGTCGACTGGTCCACTTCGTCCCCAGGCTTGCCAACTATCTCATCACTGTCTCGATGAAGCACGCTACGAGCCTGAGCCAAGAGTTCCTTACGCCCCTTCAGCAGGACCTCGCGGAATTCATCAAGTTCCTTTTTCTTCAGCTTTGTTGGATCACTTTTCTTGGGGGCCATCATAGCTCCTTCAACATCCGGGTCCGGAAAATGACAAGGATAGCTATCTTGCACGCTGAACAGAAAGCGATCAAGTGGATCCGCTCTTCGGACCATGGAAAAGACAGAGAAACCTCCATAACGGTCGACCACGACCATGAATAGAGCGGATCTTCTGTTCCTACGTGACCCGTACCAACCCCTGTGATAGGAACATAATTATGCTGCGCTATCTCGCTATACTCACAATTGGACTGCTCCTTGGAGCTTGCGACCAGTCGGTGGGCGACGCATGCACGATTTCCTCGAATTGTGCCCAGGGGCAGATATGCGACACCACAATGCCCGGCGGATATTGTACCCGCTCGTCCTGCACCTTTGTGGGCTGTCCTTCGGAAGCGGTCTGTATTGAATTCACAGATTTCGAGAGCTTCTGCATGCTGCGTTGTGACAATGCATCCGATTGCCGATCGGAATATAGCTGCATAGACTTGGACGCTACGTCAAAGTTCTGTGCACCATCCGTGCTATCGGATCGGGACGATGCGCCATGACGCGGTTCCTTCCGCTCCTTTGCCTATTCATTTTGGCGTGTGCTACGCCCCAGGATAAGACAGTCAACAATCGGCGAGGTCGGCTGCTGGACGAGGAGGCTGAACGTGCTGCAGGGCAAAGTCAGATCCCGACAACGACGGACGCAAAAACGACACCCCAGGTACGAGTAACACCGGGACGTGCTGGCATCAACGCACAGATTGGACGACGAATTCTAAGCCGTTCAGAGATCAATGCCATCCGAAAGGCCGGCCCCGGAAAAATTTTGCAGTTTGTGGAGGTCGCTCCCGCCTTTTGGAGCAGCCGCTTCCTCGGTTTCCGACTCAAACGGATCCATACTACGGATGCCCGGGCTCGCCCCCCCCATCTGATGGAGGGAGACGTCATCCTCCGCATCAACAAAGTCCGCATCAAGACTCCCGATGATTTCTTCTTGGTGTTTCAGACCCTCGACAAAGCACGAAACATAGTCTTTGACATCTGGCGTAAAGAGAAGAGGATCCTGGTTTCCTACGAGATTCGAGAGCCAGAGTCGGCACAGACATGGTCGAGATGAAAAGCCGAACCATATCTACCCTTCGAGATAGACAGTCCCGATGGCTCTACCTGCTTGGCATAGGCCTGGTCTGGGGATGCTCTTCCAGTTCCATACCTCCGCACCAGTCGGTCCATACGCAGCTTCCTCCAACTCCAGATCAGGTCGCGTGGACGTCGACCGGTGAAACGGTTGTAGCCCGCGTAGGATCCAAACCGATCTATGCGTCAACAGTCCGCTTGATCATGCAGCTGGAACCGAGCCTATCTCCCCGACAGGCGCTGGACCGAGCCATCGAGATCGAAGCCATATCGGCCGACGGAGCAAGTAAGTTCGGAGCCTCGCCACCCTCGAATCTGGTTCATCGATATCGCCAACTCCTGGTCCAACGATTCCTACAGAAGAACTTTGAGGAGGATCTGACGGTGACCACCGTCCCCGACAAGTACCTTAAGAAAGCCTTTAAAGTGAAGAAGGTACGTAAACACTTCATTCATTACGACACATTCTTCGTTCGGGACCTTCAGCTCATCTGTTGCTCGACCAACCATGTCGTATGTGCCCAGAATTTAAAGAAAAACGCCCCGTGCTTTGAGAAGTTCAAGCAAGAATCAAGGCGACTGCGTAAGTTTGTTCTGGCAAACAAACCAAAAACAGCCGATGAATTCTCAGCTCTGGTGGACCGTGCCAAGGAAGAGATCAACCCGAGGGTCCAGCATCAAAAATTCGATTTCTACTATGACGTGAACGAAAGCTATAAAGCGAACCAGGCCCGGGTAGATCGAATGACCCGTGCCGTAAATGAGGGCGTATTGACCCTTGAGATCGGAGACATATCGCCCGTTCTGTCGGACCAGTACGGCTACCACATCCTATACCTGGAAAACCACATTCCCGAAGCCAATGGTTCGCTCGCGGATGTGGAGGTCAGAAAAGAACTCTCCGAGAAGATCTTTCCCGCCGTTCAACGGGAGGAATTCATGCAAAGCATCACCCAGAGCTTCCGGGCCTACCACGTCACACTTGACGATGAAGCTCTGAAAAGTCTCCGCGCCTTCGGACGCCAACCCGAACCGGAAGCTATCCGCCCCTAATCGCCGGAAAGATTATCCAGGACCTCTGTCGCCCGGTCCCTCAGGGCCGTGTCCGACTCGGTCTGGATATATTCGCGAAGCGCACCTTCAGCCTTCATGCTATTGATCGTCTGTAAGGCATCAAGTGCGGCATTCTTTACGACCGGATCTCGTTCGAATAAAGCCGCCACCACATATTCAACGGCTCGGGGATCCTGGGTCTGCGACAGAGCACCGATGGCTTTGGTCTGAACCGCCACTTCCTTAGCTGTCACCAACGCACCGAGGTTTGAATAGGCGAGAGGATTTCGGAAGCCCCGAACCGCATCGATGACGATCGAACGGATACCTTCATCCGTATCATAGAACATCTCGGCTAGAGCGCTGATATTGTCTTCCCGCTCCCTGGCCGATGAATGCTTTACGATCGTAGCGAGGGCCTCCCGTCGAATATCTGTATTACCGTATCGTAGTAGACGCCAGACCTGGGGAAGAGCACTCTTTACGCTGAGTTTGTTGACTCCACGAAGAGCCTCCAACTTCACGGTCGGGTCGAGATCCGCAAGCATGGCTGACACAAGAGTACCCGCCTGCGAATGCTTGACGGAGACAATCGCCTTGACCACCTGAACACGAATTGCCGCATCCAGATCACCCTTCAGGGTCAGTAAACGATCGGCTACCGAGATATTGGCAATGCCAGCAAGCCCCGTAACTGCAGCTCGACGAATACGGATATCCTTATCACCGATCCGGTCTAATAGAATTCTGCGGATACGACTACTACCGCCCGACCCAGACGAGCCCAGTGCCTGGAGTGCAGCCGCACGAATTCGAGGGTCGGAATGGCCCGCATACGTCTCGATCCGGTTTAGACCAAGACCGACGAGAATGGTTACGAGTTGGGTCTTGGATAGCTTTGCCAGAGCCCCGTCACCGTCCGATAGATCCGCCATTGGAACCACGGCCGCCTCCAACTTCAAGGCGGACGCAGCCCGGATTGCATGTTCCCGAATACCGGTATCGGTCGAACCAATATGCTTCACCACAGATTTGCCATGCCCTGTAATATGTTTTTCTCGTATCATCGAGAGCGCAAAAACCTTGTCGGCTCCCTCTTCGCTGGAGAGAAGAACCTCCAAAGCCTTCGTCCGATACGATGCCGATTGGGATCCTGTCATAGCGCGAGCAAGCCGAGAACGGATCACGGGGTCCAGCCGGTTGTCATCCAGGAGCTTCGCTACAGTTTTATGCAACTTCAACTGGATAAGGCCATCGGCAGCCAAACTTCGAATCGTCAAGGACCCATGAAATAATAGTGGTTGAATCGAAGGTCCAATGCGGCGATCCCCCGTTGCTACCAGTTTCTTTATGGCCGTAATGACACGTTCTTCGTCTGGAAGCTGCAGATCCTCCATCAGCAGATAGACGCGGTATTTTTCATCTCCGGCATCTACAAGGGCCCGTACCGCAGCGAGCTTTACCTTTGGATCCGAATCGGAATCCACCATAGAGGCGAAGCGACTCAGGACGTCCGTATTTTGGACAAGCGATAGTTTCTGAATCCCAAGCACCCGAACCGACGAATCGGAATGATTCAAGAGGGGGCTCAGACTTGTTCGCCCCAATATACCGAGTTCTCTAGCGTTCTGAGCAATCTCCATGATCCCGGTTATGGGCCCCGATCGCAAGATCTTGCGGGCCGCACGTATGATCTGTGGATCTGCCTCGGATTTGCGCAACCTTGCATAAAACGTTGCCGGTTTTACGTATTCATTACCTATCCGAACCAGTCCAAAATAGATCTTTGCAGGTGGCAGAACAGCCCAGAAGGGAAATACAGGGATGAAGGCACGTGCTGGAATGTTCTGGGCGGACGACACGGAGACAGAGCCCTCCAGGGTCACGCGCTCAACACCAATGATTGCAAAAGTAGCCCCCACCTCCGCGAGCGCCTGTTCGCAGTCCAAGGGATCGGGGCGTTGGCATTTGAGTATCACCTTACGGGCCAGATCAAAGCCTTCGGGTAGCTCCAACACAACCCCTTCGTATCGTTCTCCACCCTTGACCTTCAACGCCTCGAATAGTTCCTGAACACGCCCACGTAGAGAGTCGGATTGCGTGACCATCGACTGCGGAACCAGAATAGAGGTCTCTGTCAGTCCATTTTGGACGGTTTCGGTAACGAAGATCACGGTCCGTCCTTCGGCTGCCACTGCATGGCCAGAAAAGACCGTAACGCATACAAATACTAAGAAAATGATGAGAAAAGACGGAACGCGCATATTTCTTAAACTCTTAAGTTGTATCATTTGTCCGGCCATGGATTCCCCAAACGATGCATCGAGCCTATACCCTGGCCCTTGAGGAGTACATGTTATCCCGATTGGTTTCATACCACGGAAAACCCACGAAGGGTAGAGTTTCGCCGTTTTTAGGAAGATCATCTTCGGGCATATATCACTCTCGTGAACAGTTGTATTAATCGCTTTCGAAAGAAACCCTGGTATACGTAGAATACGATTCATATTCAGCACTCATCCTTTCTATCGACAGCCAGAACGATGATATTCAACGGAGTTGTTATGCCTGCTATTCCAGCCGTACATCGCTGGGCGCACTCCGGACCCGGCTCGATGTTGGGTATGATCATCGTCGTCGTTGGTATGGGGCTTGTGCCGAATATGTCATTCTGCGACAAGGTTTTCGCGGCGACCGCTCAGCCGGAGGATACATCCGGAGTCATATTATTGGACTTCGACGTAGCTGTCGCCGAGGTCGTCCTCGACGGACGACTGATCAAACTTGATCTGGCGACCCCAACCAGGCAGGTAACCATCCCCCATGTGGACCGGAGCTACTCGCATTGGTTGGAAGTTTCCGGCCAGGATTCTGCCCTGCCCACAAAGTCCCTCAAAATAAGGCCCGGAGACTTTAAGCCAAAGCGTGGAAAAGACGGGCGAGAGGTATACGTAGCACAAAAAAAAGTCGTGTTTCATGCCGCCAAGACCAACGCCGGAGTGATGCAATACGTTCGTGATGGTGGACCCGTAATAACCAGTGTACTCGCTATCCTGGTTCTCCTTTCCGTCCTTTCCTGGTTGTTGATTGTGTCCAAGCTTCGTCAGATTGGGCAGGCCAAACGCCAGACGGATGCCTTCCTGACTGCATTCAACGATGCTCGCACCTTTACAGATGCGCGTTCGTCGGCCGACTCCTATCCTCATAGTCCCGCCGTCACCATGTACCACGCCGCCCGGTCGGAAATGGAGAAACGTTCCCGAACCGGAGGAACCCTGGACGATCACGTGGCAGAGAATGCGCAACGAGCCATGGAGAGAGCAGGTCGCGAGGCCATGTATGGATTAGAGCATCGGCTGAGCTTTCTCGGCACGGTTGCATCCGCCGCGCCCTTCATCGGCTTATTTGGAACCGTATGGGGCATCATGGAAGCCTTTGGAAGCATTCAGCCGGGACATGAAACTCTGGACGCAGTAGCACCCCATCTAGCCAACGCATTGATCGCCACTGCGGTTGGTCTACTCGCGGCGATCCCAGCCGTAATGGCGTACAATATGTTCATCGGAAAGATACGCGGGATCTCGATACAACTTGATGGCTTCGCCGACGAAATGAACAATCGACTCGTCCGTGCATCGTCGGAGATGAAAGTAGATCCGCAGCCCGTGGAGGTGAGCGATATCCTCCGGGCGGAGAATGGCGAGGTACCCTGATGGGCATGAGTAGTTCGAACTCCGGCTCCGATGGCCGTGTCGGCCCCCCTACCCTCGCAGAAATCAACGTAACACCCTTTGTGGATGTAATGCTGGTCCTGCTGGTAATCTTCATGGCCACCGCGTCCGTGGCCAAACAACAGGATGTCGCCAAGCTGAAGCATCAGCAGGACCTGCTGGAACTTCAGGAACAGGAATTTTCCGACCCCGGCGAAAAACAAAATCAGTTGGTTGAGCTCGACCTTCCGCAAACAAACTCCAAGGCCGTAAATCTTCAAGAATCCCGAAAGATCGTTCTATCGTTGACCGTGGATTACACCTTTGTGATCGAGGGTTTCAAAGAAGATGGTTCCGACGATTTCAAACTATCGTGTAAAGACCAGGTAATGGGCTGGCCCCAGGAACTTCCACCTGGGGCGGAAGGTGACATGCTATTTCGAAAATGCCTGAAACCCTTCGCCAAGAAACTGGTAGCCAATCCGAAATTGAAATCCGATCAGGAACTCTACCTACGAGCGGACCGGGCACTGGACTACGGACATGTCGTGATTCTAATGGCAGCCATCCGGGCAGCTGGTATCCATAAGTTTGGACTGGTCGCAGAAAGCGAATGAAGGAACCATCCCCAAGACGCAAGAAACACCTTCGGGTCATCCTCGGCGTATTGTTTGTCCACGGTCTCGTCGGATACTTGATCGCGGGAAACGGAACCGAGACCGTTCTGGCCGAAAACGCCACCATAATCCAACCCCAGCTCCAGCTCTACCTGCCTATAAAACCCGGCAAGGACAATACGCGGTTATTTGATGCGGAGATGCTCCTGGATAGGGCCGTCGTCCATCAACTCGTCACGAAAACAGCGAAGGGATACCATTATAAAAAACGTTCTATTGGGACGAGTCGCCGTATCGCTGCACGCTGGTTGGCCCGAAACACCCGCTCACGCGAACGCATTGAAGATAGTCTGGCAGCACAGGTTCATCCGGAATTCGTCCAGGACGCCCCCCAATTGCTGCGCTACCCGATGCAGCGCCGGAGATCCGTGAAGCGAGCCACCGCGGAGACCTGCCAACAGGTCTTCCTGCCCGTCCACGGGTCCGACAGTGAATCCTGCCAGACGGAAATGGCTCTTATGCAACTCGCGAACGCGCATTGCCAGAAAACCAGACAGACCTTTACAAGCCATACCCTGGTTGAGCCCTGCAGTGGATCGCCCCTGCTCTTTCGCACCATTCGGTTCGCATGCTGCTACCTCAGGACCTTTGAGGTCGTAGATGCCAAGCTCGGCGGCCGGGAAAAGGCGAAAAAAAATCAGATGAAACGCCTGTTGAAATATGAACAGCCCGAAAAACACGAACGAGCGGTGAACATAAAAAAGCGGACCCAAAAGCCCAAAGTCCTGAAAAAAGCCCCGAAACATAAGAAAGCACAATTGGACCGGAAACGGCGGAACACAGTCCTCAAAGAGGTCTTGGACGTACCGGACGACTCCGATCCGCGAAAACGCGCCACTTCTCTGGAGAATATCGTCGGGATACGGAGTGGATCTGCACTCGGACGGGGTACAACACAAGGGGACACCGACCCCTACTTCCGAAAAATCCAACAACGTCTGATGCAGGAATTCACGGCACCAGGGGCAATCTCGCGGGAAAGATTACGACACCTCGTAGCCGTCATTCATATTTCGGAGATCGGTGCGGACGGCACCATCAAGAAATATCGTCTAAAGAAAAGTAGTGGGGTTCGACTATACGACCGAGCCGTAGAGGAAGCTGTACAACGGTTCATGCCAAACTACGGTGGTTCATCATTCCTTCCCAGACCCCCTCCAGATAAACTACGGCAGGTGAAGGGGCGCGGTATCGACCTGCGCATGGTACCCACACAATGATTCCGATCCTTCGTCTTCTTATACCCCTGGTACTGGCCTGGATCCTGCTACCCTCACAGGTTCAAGCACAAGGCCCCTGTTTGACCGACGCGGACTGTACATCAGCTCACCGTTGCGTCAGTAGCCGTTGCGTGGGCCAGGTGTTGGCAACACGGCTGGCCCCTCCTCCCATACGTATCTTCATCGATCCGAGAAAATCGTATTGTGACATGGGACAATCCCTTGCCCAGGCCGTCCATACGCAGCTGACCCTCTTCCTGGAACAGGTTGAGTTCCCCATGGCCGGAGAAGCACCGATCGTCTTGCGCCGTGGAGCCGAACATCAACTCAAGTTGATTGATCTAGCCCTCGCCACAAACCAACGAGCATTGGTACGAATCCAACCGGACTGCGCCCCCAACGCCACCGCAGTGGACATCCATCTCACAACCCTTGATCTCGCCTATCTTCGTACACCGCGCCATCTGACGATGACCCTGTCCGAAGTAAGCGGATCGCTGAAGAGTTTTCGTGGATCTCTGCAACGGTTTGCCAATCGCTTGCGATCCATTGATGGAGCCCCACCCGGGGTCGCCGGCAGTCGAATCGCTATGGCATGCAAACTTGATCGGCGCACGAAGGAGATCTTTTCCATCAGTTCCTCGGGCACCAACCTACGCCGAGAAACCCAGTTCAATAACCTTACGATGTTACCATCTTGGACCCACGATGGTCTGATCGCAGCCACATCGTACGTCCAGGGCAATCCGGATATCCATGTTGATGGGGTACCTTTCCTCACAACACCCGGCCTGAACACAGGCATCGATTTTCATGGTCCCTCGGGGCGGTTCGTCGTCGCGTCGGCCCCAAATGACGCCCAACACCTCTACCTGGGCGACTCATCCACCGGTAAGGTTCTCGAACGACTGACATCATCTCGCGCCATTGATACAGCTCCCGCATTCAGTCCAGATGGGCGGAGAATTACCTTTGTCTCGGATCGAAGTGGAACACCCCAGATCTACGTCCTCCGACTCAAGGACAAATCGGTCCGCAAGATTTCACGTCATGGCAGTTATAATACCTCTCCCACCTGGTCACCCGATGGAAGAAGCATGGCGTGGGCACGGCGAACATTCGGGGAACGACACGAAATTGTCCTGAGTCAATACCCACCGGGCAAGACGGGGGAAACCGTTCTCGCCACCGGTCGATACAGTTATGAAGATCCATCCTTCAGTCCCGACGGCCGGTATCTTGTCGTCGTACGTAAGAACCGAACCCAGGCCGAGCCCGTTCTTATCAATCTACGAACTCGAAAGATTCGCCCATTGAGCCAGGAAAAATTACCTGGTCCCTGCTCTCAACCCGCCTGGGGTCCCGTCCTGGTCGGTCGTTGAAGGCCAGATTCATATAGGCCAAAACCACATAAGGCGGAGTCCTTGCGGGCTCCGCCTTATGCGTGAATGAAACGAAAAGATCGGGTCTGTCTCTCAGAGCTCAAGCTCCTGAGTTCCGATGACCGTGCCCTGTGCAGCCTGCCGCAAGCGGTGGTTCTACTCGGGACGCGTCCATC
>CAUZEG010000092.1:0-14522 GCA_963578775.1 Myxococcales bacterium | reverse complement strand
TTCGCCGGTGTTTGTACCGTGATGGCCGGGGATAGTTGGGTCTGGGACATGGTTGCTCTCTACGCGGTCTCTAATGGGCCTGACCGGATGTGCGGACCAGTTCGAGGCAAAGGCGGGCCGTCGTTTCCTTGATGTCTTCACGCGCCAGCATTCCAGCCACGACGGCCGGTACCTCCTCCGGAGTGGCACCCACCAACATGGCGATGTTGCGAGCATGAAGGCGCATATGTCCACGTTGGATCCCTTCGCTCGCCAAGGCGCGGGTCGCCGCAAGATTCTGGGCCAGCCCGACGGCTGCAACGAGTTCGGCCAATCTCTGGGCTTGTTGGATCCCGAGGATTTTTAATGTGGTGCTGACGATCGGGTGCACAGCCGTGATGCCGCCGACGGTTCCGAGGGCCAGTGGAATATCCATGGTACCGCAGAGTTCGTTGTCCTGTACGTGCCATTTGGCCAGAGCCGAATAGCGGCCGTTTCGACTGGCAAATGCGTGGGCGGCGGCTTCCACAGCCCGGAAATCCTGACCGGTAGCGAGTAAGACGGCATCAATACCATTCATAACGCCCTTATTGGCTGTAACGGCACGATAGGGATCGACTTCGGCGAAGCGGCTCGCTTCTTCGATTCGAACGGCCTCGTCCATGGTCATATTGGGGCCATCCGTATCCGTACCCAGCGGTACCGAAGCCTGGACGTTTACTCGTCGATGCATGGGCAGATTACTGAGGATCCGAAGACCAACACGAGCGCCTGTCCAACGTTCGAACAGCGGCGCCGCCTCTTCGGCCATGGAGTTTACAGCGTTGGCCCCCATGGCATCGCGTACGTCGATATGCAGATGTACGACCGCAATGGGGTGTCCGTCGGGATCGGAAAGATAACGGACTCGTGCATATTGGAAACCACCACCGGCCGCCACAAGACGCGAATGGTTGGCATCGAGATGTTTCTTCAATTCATCATGATGCTCCCGGACAATGTATTCGAGGGCTTCTCGTGGAGGCGGTTCGGGAAAGTGGATTTGCCCGATCATAATAGGTTCAGTGGACACACTCGAAATCCCGTCCCCGTGGCGCAACAGTCGGGCCGCGAACGAAGCGCCCGCCACGACGGAGGGCTCTTCAATGGCCATCGGTACGATGTAGTCATTTCCATTGACCCGGAAATTCGTTGCGAAGGCGAGAGGAAGACTGAAGCGACCCACGACGTTCTCGCTCATGCAAAGGGCTACATCCGCCGGTAGTCCATCGGAATTCTGCAGAAGCTCAAGTTCTTGTGCTGGGATCGACGCAAAATCGGCGATGATTTGCAGGCGATCTTTCGCACTGAGCTTGTAGAAGCCGGGAAGGCGGCTTGAACGGGTCGCGGTGTCTGTCGTTGGGTGGAGTGTAGTGTCCATTGGAACTCTCATTGATTCGTATCGTCTTGGAGGATTGGCGTAGCAAGGGTCCACAGTTGTTCTGGGGATGCTCGACCTTCGAAGACTTCAGGAAAACAGTCGGGTGGGATCGATATATGGGCTTTTTGAAGAGCCTGGATAGTCTTTGAGCCGGTGAGGAACATGGCGGTGATCAAGGACGAACGGAAGGTCATCAGCAGGTCATATACGGCGTCTTCAGATTCGGCCGCCGCGCGTAATAGGGGAAGTGCCATCGCGGTTGCATGGGCACCCATTGCGATGGCGTGGGCCGCTTCTACACCCGTGCGTAGACCACCGGATGCCACCACGGGAACCTGGCCGCCATAGCGTAGGCAGCTCAGTAGACTGGTAATGGAGGGGATCCCCCATTGTTCCAGTTGTTCCATGGCCGCCGTTGGTTTGTCGGAGGACGAGCGCATATGTTCGATACGGGTCCAGGATGTACCACCCTGACCTGCGCTCTCGATGAATTGGAGCGGCAACTGGGCCAGCTTACGGGCTGCGTCAATTGAGAAGCCGCAGCCGACTTCCTTGAGTCCGCAGGGGATGTCCAGCTGATCGATGGTTGTACGGAGAGCAGGAATCAAATCGCCGAATCGGGTGTCTCCCTCGGTTTGTGCGGCTTCCTGGGCGGCGTTGAGGTGAAAGACCAGCGCGTCAGCGTCTACCGAACGGACGAGATCTTTGATGGACTCGACTCCGACTCCGTAGTTGAGCTGAACGGCCCCGATATTTGCCACCAGAAGGATGTCTGGGGCAACGTCGCGTACCTGGAAGGTCTTTCCGGTCGTGGGCTGTTCCAACATGATGCGTTGCGATCCCAATCCCATTCCGATGCCACAGCGTTGGGCTGCTCGGGCCAATCGTTGGTTGATTGTCGCGGCTTCACTGGTTCCGCCGGTCATGCTCCCGATAAGGAGTGGGAAGGCGAGCTTTCGCCCCAGAAATTCAATCGAGGGGTCGATGTCGTCGCGGTGGATTTCAGGAATGGCCTGGTAGATCAGGCGTGCCCGTCCGAAGGCCGAATCAGGCTGTACCTCGACGTCCTTCTCCAGGGCGATCCGAATGTGATCGCTCTTTCGTCCCTGGATCGGTTCAGTCATGGGCCGACCTCGTGGTTCGAGGTTGAATGCCCAGAGCGACCGGGACTTTGGCGCCACCGATCAGATCCCAGGGCTGCACCGGGTGTAGCAGGGTAGCCTGGGTCGATGAACCACCGTCCAGATTCATGGCATTGATACAACCAAGTCCTCCGGCTCCAGGGCTCCGGGACATGAGTTCGGCGAGATCGGCCAGCAAGATGCCCGATTCGGTGACCACAATGATCACATATTCCGCCGCATCGACGCAGAGAGCGGTTCGACGACCAAACTGGGGTTTCAATTTTAGCGGACGGCCATCGACCACCAGGCGTGGCCCGGCCTGAAAGGCCGTCTGAATGGGATCCACCGGTTGGAAATCTCGGGTGTGGTTCACCTGGACTTTTCCGGTGGAACTTACTGAAAACACGCCCCAGTCAACGGACCGAAGCCGCTGCACTTTTTGCCCCTGATCAATCAAGAGCCCCAGAGGCTTTCCGGCCGGGTCGAAAAAGGAGGCGTTTACCGCGAAAAGCAGATTGTGGTTCCGAGCCAACCGGTGAACAGTGGCTTTGCCGGACGTCTTGGCCTGGACGACACGGAACTCGAATTTATCTGGATCGATGCGGAAGGCATGTATCTGTGTGGGGAGACTGGTCTTCGATGCCTTGAACACAAAATCACGGCGCTCAAGTCCATCGATAATCGTTTGAAAAACCAATGTACCCTTGGCCTGAACTGTAGTGGTCGCAAAGATACCCAGAGCGAGCCCGAGGGCTAGCAGGGCCGCTTTGCGGGGCCGCAGGGACGAGGATGGACGAGAAGTTGCCATGGCAGACTCCCGCTATCACAGCCGACTCCCGAATCACAAGGTACAACATCAAAATCCGCCTACGCGCGCGTAAGGGCGTGGGTGAAACGCGATGGGCTGAATTGGCTACAACTATATAATTTTAGCGGATTTTTTGACCCGGCCCCTACCGTGGGCGAGCATGATGACGTAGCCGGTGGAGAATTAATTGTGTCTGCGGACATGAAACAGCTAGGTCCCTATCAGATTCTGGAACGAATTGGTTCCGGAGGTATGGCAACGGTCTATCGCGCCGAGATGATGACCAATGACGGTGTGAAAAAGTCGGTTGCCCTGAAAATTCTGCATCCGCACCTGGCGGAGGAAAACTCCTTTGTGCGCATGTTCTTAAAGGAATGTGAGCTGGCTGTTGACCTTCGCCACGAGAATATTATCAGCCCGTTCGACTTTGGTGAGATCGGGGGCCGGTACTATATGGCCATGGATTATTACCGCGGTCTGAATATGCGGATGATCCTGGATACTCTGGAAAAGCAGAATCTGAACCTGTCCTTGTCCAGTGGAATCTACATCTTGTCCGAGGTCCTGCTCGGGCTGCGGTATGCCCATCGATTTACGGATCGTGAGGGGAAGATACGGGAAGTCATTCATCGCGATGTGAGTCCCCAGAACGTACTGGTTACGACGGACGGCGATGTGCGGCTCATCGATTTTGGTATCGCCAAAATCATGGGCGAGACCGGGTTCACCGATGTGGGGACCATCAAGGGAAAACTCCAGTATATGAGCCCGGAACAGGCCGGTGGTAAAGACATCGACCGTCGCACGGATCTCTATGCCCTGAGCGTCGTAGCCCATGAGGTATTCACCGGCGAGATGTTGTTCCCGGCTCGAGAGCCCACGCGTGTCCTGCGGCAGATTCAGTTGGGTGATTTCCGCTTCTCGGAAGAATTCTACGTATTGCCTTCTCGGCTTCAGCGGGCCATGAGACGGTCTTTGAATCGAAACCCGGCCAAGCGGCATGAAGACGCCAAGACCTTCCGCAGTGATCTTTTGACCGTTGCGCGGCGCGATCTGTCGGAATACGCCCCCCAGAAGACCCGCAAAGAGTTGGGTATGCTGATCCGCTCTCTTATCGAGCCGGTCGAAGCAGGGGAAGAAGAGATTCGGCTTCCCACCGCGCTGGTTGAGTCGAATGCGTCCCATGGTGTGGAGGCGAGCGTGGCGACGGATCGGGACCCGTTCTGGCCCCGGATTTTCGTCTACGGTTGCGTGGCTCTGGTCGGCCTGGCCATGTTATTCGAGATCTTCGGTGTGGACATCCGGCCGGAGGAACCCGATCCCACGTCGAGTGCCCGGATCGCAGGCAAGGTGAACCCAGCACCCCAGAGAATGCGGGATCGTCGGATCGTGCCGGCGGAGAAGCCCGCACGAAAGAAAGTTATCCTGCCCTGAGTTCATTCACTCGGAGTCCCACCAGACGGGGTAACAATCACGCGTTTCGGTGAGCTCATTTTTCTGGGTTAAGACCTCTTCGATCTTTAGCAGGCCCCCGGGGCTCTGTTTGCAGCGTGCCTTTTCCAGATATTCTTTCATGCCGGCGTAGTCGGGGTCGCCGCGGTAGGGGTGTTGGCAGCCGGTAGCCAGGACAACTGTTTTCGTTTTGTCCTCCATACCACTGCAGCTGGCGGCTCCACTATAGCGTAGGTGCGATACGGTCAGATGGATGGAGTAGTATTCCTTCTCCCTGGGTTGCGCGAGAATCCACTCCCAGGCGGCGCAGCGTGCGTGTTGGCATATCAGGCGGCGAAGGATGGTCGGAACGCATTTGCCATTGCGTTCGGTACAGCGCCCCTCCCGAGAACAGGCCAAGGAGTTCTTGCAGGCGTCCTCTTGATAGGGGCAGATTTTACAGATGGGGAACCAGGCGAAGGAGCCCCAACGTCTCGATGGACAGCAACGGGCTTCCTCGGCACAACCTTTGGTGTTCTCGCAGAAACCAACCTTCGTTGCCATGCAGTCGCCGCCTTCGGCGCCGCAAAGACCAAACTGGCTACAGATGGAACCCTTCTGACAATCCGCATCGTTGGAGGCTCGACATTCCCCGCTAAAGGCGGTGCATTTGCCGAAATCTCGGCAGGGATTCACTCCTTCGCTACCACGGGGAGCGTCGCATTCGTTGGACTCTTTGGCTCCAAAGGTACAACGATGCGGGATATAGGTGCATTTTCCGAAACGCCTGCAAGCCGTCGAATTCGCGCAATGCTCTTTGCTTCCGGGAAGGCATAGGCCAAAGTCTTTGTCCCGGTCCACATTTTCACAACCACTGATTGTGCTCAGAGGGCCTAGATACCCTTGCATACCCCGATCCTTGAAGAGCGACTCTCCCCAGCTCCAGGCGAGGGCGTTGAGGTTGATATCCGCCGCATTGACAGGGGTGATCTCGTCGGTGCGATCCTGGGCAATCAAGTATTGTCCAGTGTCGCTCTCTTCTACACGAAGATCGAAGAAGAGTTCGTCGACCGGCGGCACCTTCTCCTGGGCGTCTCTCAGAACCACAATGTAGCTACAAAATCCGAGGTCCTTGCAGGCCGCTCGTTGCTGGCAGGCCTTGTGGCCACCACGCTCCTCGTCAGGAGTGCATACCTCGGGTTCGGCACAGCGCTGGTAACCGGCGAAGGTGGTTTCTCTGGCCTGAAACCGAGCGCTCCACTTGCCGTGTTCTACCCAGAAGTGAAAGGGTTTATCCTTGTATTCCAGGGCATCGTATTTTTTGTTGTTCCCGATTGGTCCCCAGATGCATCGTTCGTTTTTACACTGAAAATACGTTGGGCAGGCACGGCCGGTACCGCAGAGGGATTTTGTATTCGCGGTTTCGGTTGAACCAACCTCCGTTGCAGGGGAGGATGTTGTTTCGATGGTATTTGCCGTGGTCGCAGTCTGGCTGGGGTGGTCCGATAGGTTCGGTTTGTTTTTCGAACAGGCGAAACCCAGCAATACGACCAGGAAGATAACGATGGGGAGTCTTCGGATCATTCGTTTACTGGTCTTTCACTGGCTTCTTCTTCCAGGGCTTCCAGATCGATGTCGCCCAGGTACTCCATTTCTTCGTCTTCTTCGTCGGATCGGCGGATGGGAATGAAGCGGCCTGTCTCTGGACAGATCTCCACCCAGCCCAGCCGCCGCAGAACCAGCCAGCAAAGGAATATGGCCAGAACCATACTGAGGGCCTGGGTCAGAAATACGGCCTCCGCCGGGATTTTGACCCGTGCGATGCGTGGGCCCACCCGGGTGATCATAAGGCCACGCTCGGCACGCCATTTGGCGTAGGGAAACCACCCCTCGGAGAGGGCCTCGGCCTTCTCGGATAGTTCGAGCATCGTATCACCGCTGGCGGTCTCCTGGGAGATGGGATCCCCCATACGCGCGAATACTCGTTTGGCGATCCGGTGCTCGCCGGCCTGCATGCCTAGCCAGCCCATCAGCCCAACAGTTACGCAGGTGGCGGATAACCAGCGGGCGAAATTGATATGGCGGATCAGGGCCACAAAGAGCAGCAGCGCGCCCCCAAAAAGGCCGATGAGAATGGCGTCGAGAAAGAGGAGTTGCACGAAGCGGCCAATATAGGCGTAGCTATAGCCCAGAAGAAAGCCGACAAGAGCTCCAAGCAGCGGCATGAAAACCGCCTCTCGACTGGTGGTGGTGAAAGCGGTCATTGGATGGCCTCCAGATAGGAGCGGAACATGGGCAGCCGCGCGAGCGGAACACCGGGCTCTGCGAACGCAAACCGACTGAGCCCATCCAGATGGAATAGCTGCAAGAGTGGATCAAGAACCGAGTTCTTATTTGCACTTTTCGTCTCAAGGCTGGTGGCGACGTTTCCCAAAACTCCCTTCTGTCCCTGGAGCCGCTTCAAAGCTATGGGCGCGTTGGGTTCGATACCAGCCTTTTTGCGCAGCAGATCAAGGGCGTGGGGTAGGCCATCCACACTATCGATCAGTCGATGTTTGAGGGCATCTTCTCCGATCCAGACCCGGCCCCGGCATAGGGGCTCAACCGCGGTATACGCTTGCTTCCGTGCGGTGGCGACCCGATCGACAAAGGCCTTATAATGGAACGCCAGTTTCTTTTTCAGAGACTTCTGTTCGTCTTCGGTCCAGGGCCGATCAAAGCTGAACAGACCCGCGTGCCTACCCCGTGTCAGAGGGGTCACCGGTAGTCCGATCTTGTCGGTCAGTTTGCGCAGTACGGGTTTCATACCAAAGATCCCAACCGAGCCGGTCAGCGTGAAGGGAGTGGCGACGATGGGGATCCCCGGGTTGAGGGATACCAGATAGCCGCCGGAGGCCGCGACGGATCCCATGGAGATGACCACTGGTTTTCGCTTGGCTACCTTTGTGATGGCCCGGGCAATGGTTTCACTGGCCAGCACATCACCGCCCGGTGATACCACTCGAATCAAGACCCCTCCGTAGGGTCCTCTTGCGGCCCTATCCAAGGCCCTTACGACATCTTTCTCACCGCTGTCGGATTGTTCTGCACCCGGGAAACTTCGGGCCTGACCGCGCACGATATTGCCGGAGATCGTAATAAGAGCCAGTTGCGCGGTGTCACCCCATCGACTGCGGTCCGCCGTATAGGCTCGTCTGAGCTTCCGAAGTCGCAGTTTGGGAAGTTTCGTCTTCTTGGCGACCAATTCTCGTAGCGACTGGTGGTTGTAGAGTTGATCGACAAGTCCCGCTTTCTTGGCCGTATCCGCGAGTAGCGGACCCTGGTCGAGGAGCTCTTCCGCTTTCTTCCGGTCGGTTCCAGTCTTCTTCGCGACCGCGTCGAGGAGGCCGTCATAGAGCACATCGAGAATCCGGTTCTGTGCTTCCAGGAAGGGGCCCGATGGCTTGTCCCGGGTCAGCATCTCCGGAAAGGATTTATATTCGGCGTGGCGGACAAACTGAAAGCGTATGCCGAGTTTATCCAGTGCCGGTGCCACAAAGCGAAGCGGTTTATACAGGCCGGCTATCATGATGGCTCCGGCTTCATCCATGAGTACATGGTCGGCCTGTGTGCTGAGCAGAAGACCTGGTGCTCCAATGGTACGCATGACAACAATCGTCTGGATTTTCCGTGCTCGGCACCGCTCAAAAAGCGCCGCGAGATCGACGGCCTGGGACCAATGGAGTCGGCCCTCGCCGACCTGCAATACCAGCGCTCGGGTACCCGGCTCACCCAATGCATTGATGATGGCGGCAATATGTTCGCTGAAACTGGACTTCAACTGACCAAAGAACCCCGGTGTGGGAGCTTCAGAGGTGATACTCGCCACATCCACAAATAAGGCTGTGGGGGCAGGACGGGGGATTGCTGGGCCCGGATAGGAACCGTAAACGGACCGAATGCCAGCAAACCCGTCGCCCGAATCCAGGGGTTGGCCATAGTACATTTCATAATGCCCGGCGGCCCCAAAGGGTAGCGACAGCCGAACCAGTCCCGTGAGTGCGCGGGTACTTTCCATGGGCGTGTCGACGGTGACGCCCATGTCGAGTAGAGCCCCCCTGAAGAGGGCGAGCCGCAACGTACCGCTGACCGATGCCAGTTCGGAACCGTCCGTCAGAGTTCCGAACAGATGGGCTTCCAACCAGTCCACTCCGGGACGAAATCCCAACCCTGCCAGGACTACCGGCGTGTCATGGGTGGTATTGAAGATATCCTGGAGCCCCAGATATAGGCGGCCGGAACGGCCCAGATGACGTAGCAGGGAAATGTCCAGGGTGGTCGATTCGTCGACCCCGAAGTCCTTCCGCAGAGCCAGGCCAAACTCACTGGGTCCCCGGGTTTGTCCAAAGCCGATGGCACCGGACCAATCAAAGGTATCGGCATCGGTCTTCAACCCGAGGATATCGAAGCCGAAGCCCACGCCCCGGGGCAACTTTGTCTGGGCACTCCATGCCAAGCGGTGGAGTTGGTATTGGTCGTCCAGAGGAGCGAAACCGAAATCGAGGGAGGTGGTTTCCGACCGTGTTCGCCCCAATCCCCCCGGGTGGATGCGCAGACTCTGGGGGGAATCGACGAGGGTCGGTAGATCTCCAGGATGATCCTGGGGAGGAGCCGAAAGACCGGTCGTAGGTACGAGCCACAGGCCGGCGCTACACAAGAGAAGAAGCCACCGCGCAGCGAACAGGAATCGAGTCATGGCTGTAATGGACTAGCGCATGGGCGAGCGGAAGACGTCGGAGGAGCCTCCACCGCAGCCGCCCTGTTTGGCGGCTCCACCGCAACCACCACAACCCGATGCGGGTTGGGGGGAGGGCTTTTTCCCAGCCATCTGCGCTTTGAGAGCCGTCGTTACCATGCCGATGGTCTTGGGTACGCCTTTGGCATCAAATTGGATGCCATTCGAGATCTTTTTAGTGGTCAGTTTCAGACCCTCAACCCGAAAAACACAGCGCTCCGACTTACACTTTGCACAGGGCTTTTTGCCTGCGTTGTAGGCCTTCACCTTGGTATCGAATTTGGCCTGCAGTTTCTTAACAGCGTCGGGCCCGTCCTTGGTCGTGAATTGAAACGACACAGCGTCTTTGGACTGCTTCACCATTGTGACCGTTTTGTTGATCTTGGGACCTTTCTCCCCGGGGCAGGCCAATACGACATGGGGTGTCATGAAAAGACAGAGACTCATAATCAGAAACAGGCGCATCATTTGGACTACCTCGTACGATGATGTTGGAAGAGAACCTAATTACCACTGCCTTTTATGACCTAGCAAGGAAGTTTCATCGGATGCCCGTTGACTCCGGCGCCAAAGCCGTTGACACTGTGCCGAGCTATGGCTAGGTTTCGTCGCCTGGTCGACCGGAGTGAGTTGATGCGCGAACGTGTGGGACAATTGGTGCGCCAGGCTCTCGAACGAGCTGTCGAGGCGGGAGATCTGCCGGTTCTACCGGACGATTATGCCGTTCCCATTGAGAAGCCTCGCAATCCGGAGCATGGAGATTCGGCCTCCAATGTCGCCATGACCCTGGCGCGCGTGGCACGAAAGGCGCCCCGCCAGATAGCGGACATCATCGTGCGTTATCTTCCAGAAGACTGTGACTGGATCACGGCTGTAGAGGTGGCCGGTCCGGGGTTTTTAAACTTTCGGTTCGCCGATGCCACGATGTTTGATTGTCTGCATGCGGTTCGGTCCGGAGGAGAGGGCTATGGCCGAGCGGCCAGGAATGACGGTCCACGGGTATTGGTAGAATTTGTTTCGGCCAATCCGACCGGGCCACTGCATGTAGGTCATGGACGAGGAGCCGTAATGGGTGACGCGGTGGCGTCTCTATTGGATGCAGCCGGATACCAGGTGGAGCGCGAATACTACATCAATGATGTTGGAAACCAGATGCAGATGCTGGGTCGTAGTCTCCATGCCCGGGTTCAAACCTTTATCGGCCATCCAACGGCGCTGCCCGAAGACGGATATCAGGGCGGATATCTGGAGAAGACGGCGGAAGAGTTTGTAGCCAAGCATGGGAAGCTGGAGGTGACATTCGAGGACGAAGGCCAGCTCTTTATCGATTTCGCCAAGGACTCCATACTGGAAGATATCAAGGCCGATCTGGAGAAACTGCGGATCACATACGACACCTGGTTTCCAGAGCGGTCGTTACATGCAAGCGAGAAGGTAGAGGGTGCTGTAAAACATCTACAAGACGCGGACATCATCTACGAACGTGACGGTGCGCTTGTATTTCGAACGACGGATTTCGGCGATGACGACGATCGTGTCGTGGTCCGGACCGACGGCCGGCCAACCTATTTCGCGGCAGATATTGCCTATCATAAAGATAAAATGGACCGCGGTTTCGATACGGCTATTGACGTCTGGGGGGCGGACCACCATGGTTATATTGCACGGGTACGAGCTTCCCTGGTGGCCTTCGGATACAATCCCGACCAGCTTGAGGTACTGCTGGTTCAGTTTGTAAGCCTGGTCCGTGACGGGGAACAGGTGAAGATGAGTACCCGCTCCGGAAAATTCGAGGAGCTCAAGTCCGTGGTCGGTGAGTGCGGTGCAGATGCCGTACGTTTTCTTTTTCTTATGCGGCGTGCCGATAGCCAACAGGAATTCGATATCGAGGTGGCGAAAAGCCAGACGATGGAGAACCCCGTCTATTATGTGCAATATGGTCACGCCCGCGTATGCAGTATCCTGCGGCGGGCCAAGGAAGCCGGAATCGAGTTGCCAGAACGACCCAGTGATGCGGCTATGAGCACCCTGACATTGGCAGAAGAGCGCCAGCTGATTTTAGCTCTGACCGAGTACCCCTATATTGTCAGGCGTGCAGCGGAAGCCCGCGAGCCCCACCAGATCGCCTTCTATCTGATAGACACGATCAAGGCCTTCCATTCCTACTACACGCGCTATAAGGCCACCGAAAGGGTTATTTCCGACGATCCTCTCAAGACAGAAGGGCGCCTCGCCCTGGTGGATGGGATCCGAACGGTCATTGCCAATGGGCTGGGGCTGTTGAAAGTTCACGCGCCTGAGCGCATGGCCCAGTCAGACATCGGATCCGATTAGGACAACGATCCGCCTGGAAGCTCCAAGCGGCACCAAAGATGCCTGGAAAACAGGTAGTACCATCAGGTCCGTGGACCTGATGGTACTACGCGTTGTTTCTCGGGTTATCGTGCTACTTTGGAAGCAATAGCTCCAAGCACATTACCGGTCTGGTATAAGACCCACACACCGCCACCCGCGATGGCGAATTCAGCGACTGCATCAAAAATAATTTTTACGTCAGTCATAACGGATTCCCTCCTGGAAGGTTGCTGGTAAACGGAAAACCATCGAACACGACCGGGTTATCCGTCGTTGTTCTGTTTGCTCGAACCTGGACCGGACTTTGATCGTCCGGATCCCTTTGAGCCAGGGCCCGTCAGCGATGCATCGACGCTATCGATGAGTCGTGACAGTTTATAAAGGACAAATGTTGCCATTCCAGTAAGAACGACAACGCTCACAAAGACCATGAACTGCGTAAGCACTCCAAGCTGGTCGATGAACGCCATGTTGCCCTCCATTTCCCTTTAGGTTTCCCCTCGAACGAGTGTCGTTCGAACGGACGGACAGTATAAGCTGGATCAGGGCCTTTCTTCAACTGGACCACAACTGCCTGATATTATGAAATAAAACCCTTGTGTTGAACGCTATGTTTAGCATGTCCCGGCGTAGAGCGGATACCCATCAGTATTCTAAAGAAATGCCGGCTGCAGGCATCATTACCAGTCCGCCTACATCCGTTTCTTCGCCCAGAATGGTGGGTTTGGCCGTTAGATGCATGACCGTGAGTTCGGCGAATACAAAAGCGTATTTGTAGCCAAAAGAGGCTCCGATCAAGCCACCCATATAATGAAAGCCGTGGTCCACTTTCAGGGTATCGTCCACATTGGTGACCTTCGCGTCGAGCTTCACCTTTGAATAGATGTACTTCGGTCCAAACCAGTACCGGCCCATGGAGCCAAAGGTTCCGCCAAATAGAATCGGGAGGTGGATGTCGTATCGGCTGAAGTCTTTTACTTTAATCTTCTCAAGCAGGTCGAAGACGATGCCCTTCTTAAGGTTTTTGGACAAGCCGAGGGAGATGGCACCCGTCAGACCTTTCCCGTTCAGGAACCGATATTTGGCATCTACTTTAACGGCGGCACCCGAATAGAAGATGCCGGCGTCCAGGTCATCGCGGATTCCATAGCGTGCTACCAGTACGGGCTGCGGGATGACGACACCGTTGAAACCAAGCCCGACAGCTGCATTCAGGAGACTGCGTTGTTGTTCGTCAGTGGGGACGAAATTGGGGTCCGCGAGCAGCGAGGCCTTGATGTCGTCCTGGATTTCCTTCGCTGTATCGACGAAGTTCTTCAGCTGGCTGGCGGGCACCGGTATTTCCATACCAGCGCTGAGATGAAAGGTACCCTTTTTCAGTGTTTGGGCCGGTTGCAATGTGCTTATCGATGAAGCACAGCCCAGGAATCCCAGGATCAGTAAAAGAGTCGGTGTACGCATGTTTTCGTCTCAGATGAAGTGATGAAATGTTGTTGATAGGGCTTGTTTTATGCAGAGGTCTCTGATTCTCGCAACAATTCTGCACGCCTCTTCACGACTTCATCAAAGTCGAGACGATATACGGCCAGGCAGCTCCAGATGGCCTTGCCCACATTGGTCACAACGAGCGCCAATATGATGGCCATGAATCCTTGTGCCGCGCCGTCCGCAAGGGCCGGAATATCGGACGTTAATCCGACCGCAAAGAGGATACCGTCTCCGAGCTGTGGAAACCCAAAGTACAGAGTCGCAGCGATTGGAATACGTAGGAGGTTCATAACCACACTGATCATCATGGGAACTTCGGACCGACCGGTACCAATCAGGACGCCTTCAAAACAGGTGTCAATCCCGACAAAGAACATGGTGAATCCCATCCATAGGAGGTAGGTGACACCCAGGGATTGTGCGGCTGGATCCTGGACCACCAGAGGCATCGTCCAATGGGCTGTGAGGGCCATGGCGATTCCTACCAGTTGCACCATAACGACGCTTTGAATTACGGCGCTCCAGGCCACCTTGCGAGCCCGCGCTGCGAGACCTGCTCCGATACATTGTCCCACGGCGACGGAACCGGCGACGTGGAAGCCAACGCAGACCGCCCAGGAGACCCATTCGATACCGCGGAGGCTTGCACCAAAGGCGGCCTGGGCGGGGCCGTCCATAACGCTGGCGATGCGGTTGAGAGCGATAAAGGCGAAACCGTAGATAATGGAGATGAACGAGGCCGGCACACCAATTCGTAAAATCGCACGCATACTCTCGTGGCGTGAACCGGGTGTTGTTGGTGTGGTCTGATTACCGGCGTCGCGCCGAATGATACGGCCCAGGACCACTATCGCGATTCCCGTTATGATGGCGCAAGAGAGAATTGTCGCCCAGGCGGCACCCACTACATCGAGCTCCGGCCCCCCGAGCCAGCCAAGAACAAATATGCCATTCAATAGTGTGTTCAAGATCAGGACGGTGCCTTCCATGATGACCGGAGCCATCGTGTATCCCATGCCTCGAAAGGTACCCGTGACGACATGAAGCATCATAAGAGCGGGAAAGCCGATGAACAGGGCTCGCATATATCGAACGCCGTATCCGTGAGCGTCCTCTGGAAGATGGAGAATTCGTACGAACTCG
>CAUZEG010000091.1:0-14650 GCA_963578775.1 Myxococcales bacterium | reverse complement strand
TCCGGCTGGCTTTCTCTTCTAGCGAAACCGTTCGCTCCGACAGACTTGCCAATTCGGAGCGAACATTGGATTCGTCAACCGAGGTGCGGACCCGCTGGATCGTAATGAAGCTCGAGATCATGAACATCAAGATCGCGAGGAGGAAGGCTAGGGATATCTTCGTGGTTAACGACCAACGCATTGAAAACCGAAAGCATCAAGTTTCTGTTGTGCCGAAGCCTGGAGCACCCAGACCAGCGGCATGATGTTTCTTTAACAGGTCCCGCACGACAGGTTCCGGGAGTCGTCCAACACTCCCAAGCTGCAGCGCCTTCAAATGAATATCTGCCAGATGTTCGATCAGTTCGAATCGAAGCCGTGCTTGTTCAAGATTGCTCCCCGCCGCAATGGGGCCGTGTTGTTCGAGGAGAAGGCAACTCGCGGTCTTTATTGTATCGGCGATGGCCTGATGGAGATTGGCGGATCCCGGTGCCGCGAAGGAGATGAGGGGGATTCGATCGCCGATGCTTACGATCGGTTCGGCCATCATCGTTGTTGGGATTTCCATACCCGTTACCGCATGGGCGACACTGGCGGGTGGGTGGGCGTGAACCACTGCCTGCACATCGGGACGATGCTTGTAGATGGTCAGGTGTAGGTGCATCTCGCTGGGGGGGCGTCGTGAGCCGGAGAGTCGCGTCCCGTTCCGATCTGTTTCGACCAGATCAATCTCTCGTACGTCACCCTTACTCATAGCCGTAGGTGTGATTAGAATTCGGTTTCCCGGCAGGCGAACCGAAATATTTCCATCGTGGTTGGCGACCCAATTGCGCTGGTACAACTCCCGGCAAAGTTCGACCATATTCCGGCGGATTTCGGGGATAGTGGTGTCCATTGAGGGCTATTCCAGTTCGCAATCGACGGCATCGACGACAGCTACGATCAGCGCACGTATTGGTGATGACGAGTCACCCAGGATCTGCCGGATTCCGCTACCTTCACTGAGCACAAGAACACGATCCCCGGGGCCTGCCTGGGCATGATCTACAGCCAGCATTCGGTTTCCTTTGGGGCTCCCATCAGCTGTGAGCGGTTGTACGATCAATAGCGCGTATTCATTAAAGGAGGGATGTTTGATCGTTCCCACCACATTACCCGTTACGCGCCCGAGGATCATGGTCGAGACTCCTCGGAACTATCATTGATTTGATCGACGATTCCAACGATCGCCGCGTCAACGGGCACAAATGGCTCTGGCAGCGCGATCGCCGCCTCACGGCTTGCGGTGAACCAGACAATGGTGCCCGGCCCGGCAGAGTACACGGCATCTGCTGCAATAACCGGCTCTCCAGCATCCGAACCGTCCGGTTGTATGGGTTGAATCACCAAAAAGCGTACGCCTTCAAGGCCTTCCACTTTTTGGGTGGCCACCAGGGTGCCTATGACGCGAGCAAGATCCATGATGAGGCAGGCTAGCACCGCTTCCGGGTCAGGGCAATCGCTTTGGAGGTCCTTGTCATTGTACCTGGGGCAAAAACACCCACAAATCGGCTTTGATCGTCACAGATTTCCAGCGAAAAACAAGGCATTGGATTTGACCGAAGAGGGGCTCTATGTTAGCCGAAATTAAGACAAATTTATCTATATGATAGGTTTGGGATGCCCGCCACAGGGAGGTTGGAATGGTTTTGAAACGATATATGGTAGCGCTTCTGGTTGTGGCGATGCCCCTGTCTCTTGTTCAAATGACGTTCGCATCGGACAGTCGTTTGAATTCGATGGGGGGAGATAGCAAGTTTCTTACGGTAGAAGATGAGACGGATGTTCTTCTGTTTCCATCCACCATTCTTGATCATGGAAATCTGGGGCTGATGAATCGATTTTCGTCGCCGTCCGGAGTAGCCCAGGGAGAGTTTGGATTCCATTATAGCCTCAATAAAAACATTGTTATTGCGGCGTATGGTGGAAATCTTCAGAGCTTTCGTTATGGCGGCCAGGGAATCGCCGATAGGGCACCTGTTCTCGATGTTGCATCAGAAGGATCTTTCGATGCCGAACAGAATGAACGAGCGAACTTCTTTGGTGCCTTCGGACTGGGATATCGAGTTGGAGACCTGAAGCTCGGCACCATGATACGGATCTTTCGTGAGCGTACGACGGTGGATTATGGTTTGAGCAAGAGTGCCTGGGGTCCCATGTCCTTCAAGGTTGATCTTGGCGGTAGCATGCAGTTTGGCTCGATCGCCATGGATGCCGCGCTCGGGATTCAGATGGCATTCCTGACATCGGAACCCCAGGGCGAAGCGGATCTTAAGGGAACCGGCCATATGGGAGTCGATTTTCGGGCACGGGTCTTCGTCCCCGCTGCACCGGGCGTAACACTGATTCCATATACAGCTGTATATTATGTGTCCGAGAGTCTGTCGGTGGTGAATCCGACGGATGGTCCAACGGAACGGGAATTCCAAGGTTATTTCTTCTCTGTAGATGTTGGCGCAGATCTGAAAATAGAGCCTGTCGACGACGTATTTGTGTACCCGGGAGTTGGGCTACGGTATCAGACCAACATCGTCCATGAGCAGGTGATTGATAATGTGACCAGCATCACAAACACCTCCATTGGACTCCCCTATTTCAACCTGGCGATTGATGCGCGAATTAAGAGTTGGTTGGACTTACGCCTGGGGGCGGTACAATTAAACTTGATCAAAAAGACGACCGAAGACGGCATCGTCTTTGATACCCAGCAGGCGAGTTTCGCCAGTGCCGATACGGGCCAATCGAATACGGTTTCGGAGATTCGTTTCTCGACTGGTTTTGGTGTGCATATGGGGGATTGGACAATCGACGTGAATATCGACCCGCGTTTCTTCACCGATGGTCCGTATGTTGTGACAGGCCAGCAGACTCCCTGGGCATTGGATGCGTCTATAAAATACGCCTGGTAGACCGTTGTGATCGCAATACGGTAGGTCTTCTCTATGCCCAGGTCACTCCGACCGTTGCTTGTGTCGGATGCTGTGGGTCTGTGAAAACCCAAAATTGGGCCCCGATTAGGGCACAGTCGTGTATTCACGCGTAACTGCGTGTAATTAAACAAGAAATATTTATTTTGTGTTTTTATCAGGAAATTGTTTTTAGGTTAAAGCTATAAGCCTTTGATCATCTAAAGGAATTCAACGGACGCATGTCTCTGGTCGAGTCTGAGTGACCTCGTGTTGACTTCACCCCAGACTCCGCGCTAGGAACACCCGAAAGTGGTCATCATTGCGTCATAGTTGTGCTTGCATATTTGTCCAATCACGGGCATGGTCAGATTCAAATCTTGACTATCGGGGCGCGTGCGGGATCGGGTAGTTCGAGTCATGATTGTAGTGTGCAATTCCGATCCCGACTGGAGGCGTAACGGTATGTCAGATATGTGGTCAACGGTTCTCGATGACATACGAACTCAGGTTCGGCCGGAGGCATTTAATACATGGTTTCGTCCGCTGAACTGTAAGCTCGAAGAAAACGATAATGTCATTGTTACCGTCCCGGAAGATTTCTATCTTTCCTGGTTTCAGGATAATTATGGGGGCTTTCTTTCGGATGTTATTCGCGAACATCTTGGGAGTATGCCCAATCTGGAGTTTAAGCATTTACGAGAAGCTTCGGATCGAGCCCCGTTCGTAAATTCATACGAGACGTGTCTCGACAATAAATATACGTTCGACACTTTCGTTGCGGGTGACTCCAACCGGTTTGCCCATGCAGCGGCGATGGGTGTTGCCAACAACCCTGGTGATTCCTACAACCCCTTATTCATCTATGCGAAGGTTGGGCTTGGAAAGACGCATCTGATGCACGCCATAGGGTGCGAGATCCAGAAGCGGAGACCAGAAGCTCGTGTTCGTTATGTCACCTGTGAGACATTCGTGAATGATGTTGTACAGATGCTCACGGACGGGCGTAATGCCGATGGCTTCCGGACCATGTACCGGGACTCATGCGATGTCCTTCTGGTGGATGACATTCAGTTCCTGGGTGGAAAGGAAAAGAGCCAGATTGAGTTCTTTAACGTCTTCAATGCTCTTTATGGCATGCGCAAGCAGATCGTTCTGGCCTGTGACCGCTATCCACGCGATATACCCCAATTAGAGCAGCGGTTACAGAGTCGATTCCAATGGGGTCTGGTGGTCGATATCGATCAGCCGGATCTGGAAACAAGAATCGCGATTCTGCAGACCAAGGCCCGGGCGCAGCAGCTTGATCTGCCGCAGGATGTGGCAATGCTTATCGCCACACATATCAAGAGTAATGTCCGTGAACTCGAGGGTGCATTGACGCGGCTTCGCGCCTACCTTGAGTTGACGAACTCAGAACTGACGATGGACTCGGTTCGACTGGCCCTTGGAAATCTTCTTGTCGAGGGTAACAACCGTCTTACGGTGGAGCGAATCATCCAGACGGTTGCGAACTATTACAGTGTTTCCGTCAAGGAAATGAAGGGCACGGCACGCAAGCGAAGCATAGCAACTCCACGTCATGTAGCGATGTATCTCGCGAAGACATTGACAGAGGCTTCCTACCCGACGCTAGGAGAACGATTTGGTGGGCGTGACCACACGACAGTGCTCAGCGCAGTCCAGAAAATTGAGCGTCTGTGTCGGGCGGATCAAAACGAGATCGCAGTGGACGTCGAGCGACTGTCTGAGATTCTCGACGAGTGAGCGGAACTGGTCTTGATCGACCATAGGTTCCTATCATGTATGAAGAGTATCGCTCTTCATCAATCAATTAGACGACAGTGGCGTTTCTTTGTTGTGGCTTGCAAATTTCCAGCTGTTCCGGTGGGATGAACGATAGGAGGTTCGTAGGGGATGGGGAACTCGACAACAACGGTCGACGAATTTGTGGAGCGGTTTTGTCTTGCTGTTCGTGAGCGTGGCCTGCGGTTAACGAATCAGCGAATCGCAGTGGTTCGACGCTTCTTTCAACAAGGGCATCATGTGACCGTGGATCGCTTGTACCAGCTTGTTTTGAAAGAGCATCCGCAGATTGGGTACGCCACGGTGTATCGAACGTTGAAGCTGTTGGTTGAATGCTCTCTCGCCCAGACGCATCAATTTGATCAGAATCGAGTGTGTTTCGAGCTGTACGAGGAGCATGAACACCATGACCATCTGATCTGTATTGAATGTTCTAAGATCATAGAGTTCGAGCACGAAGAAATAGAACGATTGCAGGACACCGTGGCAGAGGCGCATGATTTTGTCTTGACCACGCATCGTATGGAACTCTACGGCGTCTGTTCAGACTGCCAGAAGAAGTCCTAGTTGTTTCGCGTCCGATGAGGGTGACCCCTCTCTCATTAGCAGACGAGAGTATTTGAATTCCCTGCCCCATGCATCCTGACGAGAGCCATGAGGCCAGCCAGGATTTCTAGAATTATATCCATCCGGTTGAGGAGTCGACTTTCTTCCAGGAAACGTTGCCGCTGTCCCGGATCTTGAATGATGACGCCTCCAACCCGATAGGTCAGCATTTTGATATTGGAACGGTTCGCAGCGAGTGCTGCCAGCGCATTCCCATCGGCCCCGAGCACTTTTGACAAGCGCATCAGAGCATCCGTGAGGCTTGCCAGCTTTTTCGCGCAGAGCTGGGTGTTGTCTAGTTCCTGATCGTCCTCAAAAACTGCGGCACGAGCGACTCGATAGGGAAGGCTTGATTTTTCTTCTTCCAAAAGGAATCGGTCCAAGCCCTCCACAAGCACATGGTATTCGTTTCCAGGCAATTCCGAGCAGGCGATCATTTTCCCGACGACCCCAATGTGGTGAAACGGAGGGCTGCCGAAGAGATCTTCTTCCGTGCGAAAAATCATACGAGGAATTGCGATGAGACGTTCCTCTTCTTTCTTCTCCAGCAGATCCTTCACCATCAAACAATACCGGGGTTCGAAGATTCGGTAGGGGGTTGGCACCCCGGGTAATAAGACGTGGTCCGGCAACGGGAAGAGAGGCACTCTATCGGGTTTGCCTATGGAACGATTGCGGGTCATATCGAAGACCTGATATCGAAGGTTGATCCAATTTTACCACGTTCGATTCGATGTCGCGAGTGGTAGGTAAAGACTCGGCTATAAAGGTATTGCAGTCACGACATAATTAGGGGTTGACGGCAATCTCCCAACATTCAATACATACGTCATGTCCTTAGGATCTGTGCCAGTATCATTCCTCGCAAATCAAAACGATTCTCGGGTTCAGTTTACCCTGGACATCTTTCGAGGAAGTGCGCGAGTTGGACTTCAGCAATTACGTGCCGGTCCGGTCCGACTGGATGAGTTGGTAGTGGAAGTTCGGCCGTTAGCCGTGCCGTTTGATCTTGTGAATCTCAGACAGGAGTTACCCAACCGTGGATCCGCGTTGGCTACGCTTCGGGCACAGGTAAGTGATCGACACCTTTCGGACCTTCTTCCAGATCGTATTCGGCTTACGGTTTTATCGGGCCGTCTATTTCTACACGGTGCCGCACCGTCCGGCGGACGATTTGTGATAGAGACGGTCGTGGATCATGAAGAAGAGAGTCCGCGCTTATGTTTGCGGGTGGCAAACATCCTTCTGATCGGATGTGACCGCCCCTACAATCTTTCACAACTCCTGGAGCTACGAGCTTCAACACAGGACATGCTTGTAGACAGCTCTCCTGATGGCGATCGTATATATTTGGAGGCTGTGCGTTGGATCTGTGGGGTAGCTCTTGCGAGTCTTGGCTGGAAGGTGCCGGTTACCCCGGACGATTTGCGTACCCATCCGAGCCTACGTGAAGGAGGAATCTTTCTTGAAACGTGTAGGCCTCCGGTAACTCCAACCTTGGAGATGGGAGCAGAAGTACCCGCAGCAACGACACAACGGATGACTGGATTTCGCCAGGCGTTGTATCAGCTTACGGAAGCTCGGCTTTATGCACATGATGGAGCAACGGAATCGGCCGTAAACGCTGCTGCACGTCAGATTGCGGCAGAAAAGGCGGAGGCGGCGGACCTATGTGTGGGCGCATCGTTGTTCTTGCCATCGGCAGCGATTCTTCCGTGGGCGAGAAAACACACATCGGATTTTCGAGTTCGCGCTCTGACGGGGAATGCCTATCTCTTGCAAAGCGATCCGGCGGCAGCGGTAGAGAACTGGTTGGCGGCAGCCGACCAGGCGAGCCCAGCGGACGAGCCGGTGTATGCACTCGAACTATTGAACGCGGTTCTTGATGTTCTGTTGACCTCAGGGACGAAACGCAGCGGCTATGTGGAGAGGGCTATGCCCATTCTGGGGCAGTTGATTACTCGCCTACCGGATGATGGGAGCCTTCGAGATCTTATTACCCGGCTCGGCCGCGATGCACCGTTCACGATTCGCTATTCGTCGGTTCGGGCTGCCCTCTTCGGTGCAAAGCCATCGATCAAAGCGATCGAACAGGGCCGGGCACTTTTGCAGGAAGCCGTAGAGTATGGGCATCAAGAAGAAGCTCTTGAGTTGGCGTCGCTGATCGAGGCACATAATCCCTCGGATCCACAAGACCTTGAGCTCTGTGCCGAAGCGATGGAATTGGCGACCTGTCCGGAACGCGCTCAGAATCTATGGCTTCGTTTGCATCAGATCGCGACAGTCCGTGCTATGAAAGGGCTCGAAGTCGCTTGCAAAATACACTTGGCGCAATCGCAGGATCAGCGTGAGGTACGGGGCCAATTGGTGGCTCTGGAGGGGCAGATCGCAAGTTATCCAAAGGCAATGTCGGCTTGGTTACGTCGAGCCCAGGATCATCCAGGGTTGATCACGGGTCCACGTTTGGAAGTGGCCCTATCCCTGATTGAGCGTCAGCCGGAGAGTGGATTAATCTGTGTGATTCGCGACCTTCTACACAAGATGGGAGAAGCCGAATACAGGGCAAGATTTACGAATGTTCTCCTGAAAAATGGCCAGATTCGCTGCGAAGACCTCTGTGATCTCGATGTTCGTCGACCTGAAGAGGCCACAATGCGAACTCTGGTGCGTCAATTGCGCCACCGGTTGGACGACGAAAACACTGCCGGGTCCGTTATTTGGGCCGAGTGCCAGGGATTGATGGGGCGCATCCTATGCGAACGATACGGACATATGGCCGAGTCACGCGTGCACCTGCAGCTTGCCTGGGATGCGGGGGTGCGTTGGCCGGGAATCGTCTCTGGACTGGTCGACTCCGCGTTGGCTTTATCGGATTGGGAAGAGGCGCAGGAACTACTACGAGTTCAACTTGCAGCCGAAGAGGATCCCGAACAGAGAGTGGAGATGGGGCGTAAGCTCGTTCGGTTGCTCCCAAGTGCCGACCTTCTACAGCCAGAGATTCTGACTCTGCTTCGTGATGCATGTATGAGTGTTCCCTGGGAGGTAGAACTCCGGCCGGTTCTCGGCTTGGCGGTGAGTGACGTGAAGTTGAGCGAGGAACCGGACGTACAGGAAGGGGTTTTGGCCGAGATTCGGACCATGGTTTGCAAGGGGCTTTTTGAGGAAGCTCGCCTCAAGCTGGATGAGCTCTTGCGGTCAAATCCGGATATGCCCGAAGCCCTGCTTCTCCTGGCACAACTTCAGGAAGCAATAGGTAATCCCAGCAATGCAGCGGATTCCCTGCTTCGGCGCATTCAGTGGGTGTTTGATGAGGATGAAGCACGTCCTTTGATGACCCACGCTCTTGATCTCTTGGTGGCCTCGGGTAGGGCAACCGAGGCGTGTAGCATGTACCAGGAATGGAATGTTATGGACCCGGATCTGCATCATGTGCTTTCGCCACGATTGCTTCAGCTCGTCTCGTCCATGAGCGCCTGAACAAACTTCGATGATTTGAGGTTGCCACGGTGAACGTGCTCGGACGCCACCTGCTTTGCGAATTCTATGACTGTCCCTCTACGATCTTGAATGACGCAGGGCGAGTGCAGGGCTATATGCATCGGGCCGCAGCCGGAATGGGTGCGACGATTGTTGAAGAGGTCTTTCACACCTTTTCACCGCATGGTGTCTCCGGAGTCGTTGTTATTGCCGAGTCACATCTCGCGATCCATACCTGGCCGGAATATGGTTATGCGGCGGTTGATATCTTCACCTGCGGGCCGAGTATGGAGCCTGGACGAGCCATCGAGATGTTGGCCGGTTTCTTATCGGCGGGGCGACAGTCGGTACGGGAGATCCCGCGCGGTTTGCCGGAACCAACAAAACAAGCCAATGGAATGACCGACCGTGAGGTGTGTATATGAGCATCTGGGTTACGGAAGCATGGAAAGGTCGGGGCCAGGATGAAGGAACCCGGTTTTCAGTGCGGGTCGAGCGAGTACTTTGTCATCGTTTTACGGGATTCCAGGATCTGTGGATCGGTGAAACCACGGATTTCGGTCGTGTATTGATGCTCGATGGCTACATCATGCTCACCGAGCGCGATGAATTCGTTTATCATGAAATGCTCTCTCATGTTCCGCTACTGACACATCCGGACCCACGCGATGTGTTGATTATTGGGGGCGGTGATGGAGGAACGCTTCGGGAAGTTCTGCGCCATTCGGAGGTCGAACGAGCGACCCTATGTGAGATCGATGAAGGCGTTGTTCTGGCGTCGAGAGAGTTCTTGCCTACGGTTTGCGAGTCAGCCTTTGAGGACATACGAGTCAATCTCCACATCGGGGATGGTATCTCCTATATGCGAGAAGCGGCGCCGGGATCTCTGGATGTGATCATCGTGGATAGCACCGATCCGGTGGGGCCGGGTGAGGTGTTATTTGGAGAGGAGTTCTACACTTGTTGTAGACGAGCACTACGGCCGGGCGGATTGATCGCGTTGCAAAGTGAGAGCCCGTGGGAGGACTCGGCCCTGTTCAGCGAGATTCAAAGGCGGGTTCGAAATGTCTTTGGAGAGACGCATCCCTATCTGCTTTCTATCCCAACCTACCCGAGTGGAACATGGAGCCTCACGGTGGCGAGCGTGGATAGTCCGATACCGTCGCTGGATGTTGAACGCGCAGAGTTTATCGCCCGGGGTTGTCGTTACTACACCCCGGAGGTCCATAGTTCGGCATTCGTTCTACCGGCCTTTGTGCAGCGGCTTCTGGGCTGATCAGGATTTTCCCGGTTTGTCTTTTCTGCGTTGTGGGGCGCGCATGACCAGATCACCGAGGAGTAATAGACCGATCCAGGCGACGGCGAGCCAGAAGAGTAGCTTTGCAGGCAGTCCGTGCCAGGATGTGATCGATCCGATGGGAATATCCTGAATCAGAACCTCGGCCTTTTCGAGGGAAGAGCGTTTCAGGAAGCGCCCGGCCGGATCGACGAAAGCGCTTATCCCCGTATTGGTGCTCCGGATCAACGGTCGCCGCGTCTCGATGGCTCGGGCCACTGCCAACTGCAGATGTAGTGCTGGTTCACTCGTCTTTCCAAACCAGGCGTCGTTGGTGATATTCACCAGCAGATTGGGAGATAAAGCGAGGCTCTCATGACTGAACCGGGGAATGATGTCTTCGTAGCAGATGAGAGGGGATATTCGGACCTTCTGGCCGGATTTTGCCGTGAAATCTAGCGGGTATAACCGATCACCTGCAATGAAATGCCCACCTTCTGGAACGAGTTTCCGCAAAGACGGAAAGACATCCACAAATGGGATGTATTCACCAAAAATGAGGAGCTTGATTTTATGACTGACACCTTTTACGGCCCCATTTGGACCAGCCAGAAAAACGGAGTTCTTATGTCGTGTATCCGCATTTAATCCACGTTCCAGCACTTCTTGTCCGGGGTAGGAAATTGCTCCGAAGACGAGGTTGGCATCAAAGCCCCGTATTACGGCTTCGCGGTCCATCAAGGGCGTGTGGTTCACGGCGTCAAGATGAGCCATTTCCTTCGATGTGCTTGCCTCAGGAAGGGGGCGAGTAGATTTATACAGGTAGGTCGCATCATCGGGAATCGGCCAGTCACGAAGAAATCCGATGAACGCCATTCGACGAATGTTGCTTGGAACTCGTCCGATCTCCGTCATGGACAGTCCTTCCACCGATTTGCCCAGCGAAGGGTAAACGGGTCCCAATGAGGGCGACAATAAGTCGAGGATCCGACCATTCGCCAGATGAGCTGCGACGCGTCCATATGGATCGATATTTAGATCCCAGATGTCGCTGGGGTCGTTTAATTGGTATCGAGAAATGGTGATTGATGAGGCGTTCCCATCGTGGATCGTTCCATATAGGACGGTGCCTTTACGTCCAACGGCGAAGAACTCGCGGGGTCGACGGAAGAGCACTGCACGTAGTTGCTCAGAGCAATCCGGGATCGACTGGGGCCGGAAGTTCCGTGCTTTACCCGGCCGGCCCGTGCCGACGACGACTGTGCATTCATCCCCAACGGCAACGACGTAGCCAGCTTCACTGACCGCGACACCCCGCAATGTGGGGCCTTGTTTGTAGACGGTCTGGGGTGGGTCGGAAGAGCGCGTTCGTGGGCCGGTGTCCCAGATGATATGGCCATCTCGACCCACCGCAAAGATGTCGTCGCTACGTAGGCCGTCGATCGCCAGCAGGTCTGGGCGTTCCTCTACAGGGTCGGAGGGAATCCAGCCCTTCGATGTGCGACGTAGATACACTCCAGCGTTTCCTATTACGATCGCCGGCAGATCACAGCCAGGATCTAGACCTTCACAATCTTCCACCTTCGCCCGCAGAAAATCCCGTGGTTGGTCGGAGGTTCCAACCCACCCGTCATTCAGCTTCGCGGCGACTTTGCTAAGCTCGGGATGCCACTCACCGTCCGCATCAAGACGAAGGATATCTCCTTTCCTTGTCAGGACAAGCGCCGAGTCTTCTCGACCTCCGACCACCGCTGTTACCTTGCCCTGTATACGAGCTTTACGGAGCTGTTCCGTCGCGACGTAGAGAGGATGGCCTACCGTAAGAGTTGTAGGGTCGAGATAGGCATTATCTGCCAGTTGGAGCAGTAGCCGGTTGTCTGGGTAGGTCCGAACCAGTCCAAAAAACTCGGTTCGTTTTACCCCGACGCCATAGGAGCCCGGCTGGTACGAGGTCTCCGGCCAGATTATGAGCTCGGCTCCCTTATCTGTTGCTATTCGGGTCAGGCGTTGGTGCTCGAGGATGTTTTTGCGCAGAATTCGGACCCGATCACGCATATCGTGGGTTTTTGCGGTTTTGAGGTACATCCCGATATTGGCTTCGATCATCGCGACCCGGATTAGGGGCGCGTTTTGTGTGGCTTTATCGATCATCGAAAGTCGCCAGGCACCGAAGCCTGCCATAAGCCCAATGATCGCTCCGGCGACTGCCAGTTCACCCAATGGCAGACGTTTCGTGCGGCGTCCTGCGAGATAGGCCTGGGCGAGGGCGGCGTTTACTGCGACTACCAGGGCTCCGAAGAAGCGGACACCAAGAGGTTCTATACCTTGTGCCAGCAGGATCTCGGGAGTCACACCATTTCCAAGGAACCAGGGGAAAACGAAGGGTACGCAGGCCTCGGAAAAGACCATGATGATGGGAACGGTCACATAGGGATAAATGCGGCGTGGAGCACGAAGGCGCACAACCAGATAGGCAAAGACAGCGAACACAAGCCCCTGGTATGCGGCCAGAAGCATGGTTAGAAACCAGGAGACGGAGGTCGGCATATGCCCAAATGAGGAGAGCAGGTGGGAGACCCAGTAGAAGCCACCGAGATTGGTCACAAATCCGGTGAGCCAACCTGTAAGAAAAGCGACCCAGGGACGCCGGATGGACTGGATGACGACCAGTAGCGGAATCAATGCGACCCAAATCAGATAGTGGTAGCTGAATCCGGGGAATGCGAGGAAGACCAGACAGCCGCTGATTGTGGCCGCCAGAAGCCCCTTCCAAATCGAGAGATGGGCCGGAGGTTTGGACCGGGTTCCCGCCGGTGCGGTGGCTCGCTCGGCTATTTTGCTCTGTTGTTTGGTCACGATGAGCGCCTCGGGAGCAATAAAGGCACCGCCCCTGGGAGAACCTCAAATGTGGCGGGTAGTTGGCCTACATCCTCTCCATCGGTCTCCACCAGAACAGGCGGACCATCTTTCTGTACGCATTGTATGTGGATCTTTTTACTTTGGACCATCTCGATGCCAGGTGTGGACAGGTGCTTTCCACCGTAGAACTTGGGGGACGTGGTAAGTAGTTTTAGTCGACCAACTCCAATGACGACAACATCGAAGAGTCCGTCTGCGACCTGCGCACCCGGGGCAATGTTGGCCCCGCCACCAAACCATGCGCCATTGGCGACCGCAATACAACGGGCATTCACCAGCCGCCCTGGCCCATCATCTACCTGAAGTTCCAGCTTGAGTTCCGGGTAGCTGAAGAGCGTCTTCAAGAAGCCGACATAATACCCTACGCGCCCCCCCAGCTTTTTGTTGGATTGGGTCATCCGTCGACCAATTTCAGCTGTCAGGCCAAGGGAGGCAACGTTTACGAACATCCGATGAACAGTCTGTTTCTTGTCGTTCGTAAAAGTGCAGCGCCCGACGTCCAGTGCGTGGATCTCCGGGTCGGCCAGGCTGGAGGCCACGGATAAGGGGGTTCGATCCGCATAAAAGTTACGAGCCAGATCTCCACCGGTGCCGGATGGGATGAATCCAAACGCTGTGGAGCCGGTAAGGGCTTGTCCGTTTTCGTCAAAGAAGCCGTTGATGACCTCGTTATGAGTCCCGTCTCCACCCAGACTCAAGACGGCATCGTATCCATTTTGGACTGCTTCTCGCGCCAGGGAAATGCCGTGTCCCTGTTCATCCGTAAATCGATGAGAAATTTCCACATCTTCGGTGTTGTTCAAGGCTGCGACCACATCGTTCGCCTGCCGATGTGTACGACCAGCGGCAGAACGTGGATTTACTATGAGCAGCCAGCGTTTCATTCTTGGTTTCCTGTGCCCGCATCGAGGGCTCTTTTGGTGAACTCGATGATGTCGATGATGTCTGGTAGATCGGCACGATCTGCTCGTGCTCGACGAAGATGGTTGGCACAAGATGGGGCCAGGGACAAGACCTGGTCTGCGCCAGAGGAAGACGCTTCCTCCAACAAGACCTCCCCCGCCCGTAGAGAATGTTCTTCCGCCCACTGGGAAAACCCACCGGCGTGACCACAGCATTGCTCATGGGTGTCAGAAAAGACGTTCTCCTGGGTGCGTGCGACGATGAAACCATCCGTCAGGCATTCGGGCATGACCGGTTGTTGTAGATGACGCGCAATATGGCAGCTTTTATGCAGGGAAACGACCTGCGGGATTTTCTTCCGGGAGGGGCTTCGTAGACTTCGAGTGAGCACTTTCCAGAGTTGAAATGTCTGCGGGTATCGTGTTTCGCCTGAAGATTTCGACCGCCCATCTATAAGCGAACGGGAGCACCGCGGGTCTGCCACGACAATCCCATCAAAGCGCTCGAATCTTCGGTACCAGGTGGCCATACGAGCATAGAACCCGGCTTCGTCACCGACGTCCCTCCACGGGGCCCCACAGCAGACCGGACCATCGACATCGAGCCCGACGTCATGGATGCCGACGCGGTAGAGCACCTCGACAACCTCAGCAACCTTTTCGGGCCCCTGCTTCAACATGTCACAACCTGGGAAGAATACGATCGACGGCGTTTTCTTGTGATTGAGTAGACGTGCACT
>CAUZEG010000090.1:0-14788 GCA_963578775.1 Myxococcales bacterium | reverse complement strand
CATAGGTTCGCATCTCGGTGCTGTCGGCATTGATGCAGACAGCGGAGCGGGGGCGGCGGTTGCTATCGTAGTTGGGCGATTGAAGGGCGCCGTCGATAACCAGATGCTGGCCGTTACCGCCTATCACGTTCAGGTCGCGAAACATCACCCACTCTTCTTTGGTGTTCACGGGGTTCATGCGGCATTGTTTATTCGCGCGACAGGCCAGAAAGCTCCAATCACCCGGCGGATTGATACTGGTGTCCCAATCGTGGGTATCGGTCCAGTGCCAACCGTGTCCGACACTCAAACCCAGCGGACGATCCATGACGTTGTCCCGCCAATCGCCATTGATGGATACCGAGGTGTTGAGAAGATCGGCAATGCCAGTGGTGGTCGATAGCCCTTCGCCTTCACGGGTTACTCGTATCAGGAGGGAGGGCTCGGTGAGATCGATCACCGCCCAATGGACCGTGACCGGGCTTGAAGATCCGGGCGGGGCCAGAGTCTCCGCACACCAGTCTACACCCGGACTGATCTCTTCCCAGCAAATCACCTCAGCCGATGCTGAATGTACTCCTACAAGGAAGGAGTAAAACAACCCAAGAAGACCCCAGCTCAGACGCACCGGACTTACCTCACGAAATGAAGCTATGCGGCACTATTGGCCACATTTCGTGTCATGGTAGCGCAAGGCCTGCTTGGAAGCAATCTGTCCGACCCGGCCCGGAAGGCTTCTTCCGGGTGGGTTTGGGCAAAAAACTTCTTGCAAAACCCCTGTAAATTGGCCCATTTCTTGCTCTCGCTGCTGCCTGTTGGGGCCTGCTCGCCTCGGGTGTGGTTGGAGGGCCATTCATGTTTGATTGGAAGCTATTGTCTTGTCTGATTCTGTTTTGTTTCCTGGGGATTACAGCCTGTTCGGAAGTCCATATCAATACGGGTGTGGACACTGGGACGGGTGATGCGGTCGCATTTTATGATTTCGGGACCAACCCCGATGATAGTCAAACGACCGACGACACCCAGACGACCAATGATATCCAGACCGCCGATACAAATCCGCCGGTCGATACGACGCCGGGCGATACGAATCCACCGGTCGATACGACGCCGGGCGATACGAATCCACCGGTCGATACGACGCCGGGCGACGATACCGTATGTGTGCCCAACTGTGACACAAAGCAATGTGGCTTTGATGGTTGCGAGGGCAGCTGTGGCAGTTGTCCAGCCGACTATCTATGTAGCGACGATGGGCAATGCGAGCCCATCCAATCCAATACTGATGGGAACCCGGCCTGTGTCTTGATCGAGGCGGCGAATCCGGCCTGGTCGGTCTGCGAGAGTGGGCCCGATTTCTGTGCCGGGATCTTTGAGGACCAGGCGGGTTGTGCGGCCTTTTGTGCGGCTGCTGGATTGGAGTGTGTTGCGAGCTACGATAATCTTCCTGGCTGTGAAAAGGACGTCGCAACCGACTTCGGCTGTGCGGAGCAGACTGGCTATACGTCGGAGTATTGCGAATGTGGGCTGCCGGTTGTGGACCCACCGGATGATCCTCCGGCCGTGGTATTTGTCGCAGAGGATGTGCGTTATGTACGAGTGAATACGACACAATCGCCGTCCTGGGTGGCCTGGAGTGAGATCGAGGTGCATGGAGTGGTTGGGGGAAGTGGCGACGAGCCCACCAATCTTGCTCTCAATACAACGGTTACGGTCTCTAGCGCAGGGGAAGGTTCCACGGGTGCTATGGCCGTCGATGGAGATATGGGCACGAGTTGGAACTCGGGCGACTTTCCGCCGGCGACCTTAACCGTGGATCTGGGTATTGAGATCGATGTCACCGAGATACGGCTGCGGGTGGTACAGAACCCACCTGGATTGACCCTTCATACGCTTCAGTTCGCGGGCTCGGGTGGTGACTTTACCACCGTACATACCTTCGCCGAGCACAGCCAGAACGGCCAGTGGCTTGTCTATCCGCCGGAGGGAACCAACAATCCGCCCGGAACCGATCCTTCGACCCTCCCACGGGGCGTGGCCTGGGTACGAAATAACGCCATGTTTATCAGCGGTCTATCCGTTTCGACGGGCGAACCCAGCACGGCGGTGGTCAACCAGTATTACGACGAGTTCCATGCCACGGCTGCACACTTCTGGAACGATGGGATCACCGCTGCGTTGCCCGGCTGGCAGGCCGCCAATCATCCAGACGCCCGCTGGCTCAGTTGGGTCAAAGATAATGGAACGGCACTGAATAATGAGGTTATTGGCGGGTTACCGCCGGATTACCCCGGTCGTATCGGTTACCAGGTCGGCGATGAGCCTGGTCTGAACGGCAATGGAATGGAAGAATTGCAGGAGATGGAAGTCGGGGTCGATGCGGTACGGGCCGCAGATCCCGACGCGCTTATCATTATCAACTTCAGCTTCTGGGCCGAGGAGATCGAGGAGATGCTCGACTATTTCGGATCCCAGATGGATGCGGATATCTATTCCTATGATCGCTACTCGATGGGCTACAAGGAGCACGAGACCATGGCGTTGATCCGCAACGCGGGGCTCACCTGGAACCGTCCCTATTGGCGCTATCTTAAGTCCTATCACGACGTGGGCGACTCCAATAATCTACACGCGACCGATTATCGGTGGACCGCGTTTATCGGGCTGGTCTACGGCTATACCGGACATACCTGGTTCGTATACCAGGCGAAGGCACCCCATCTGGTGGCGTCGGACCTGTACGACGCCCAGGGCGGTTTTGACCAGACCCGGTTGGAAGTCTGGCATATTATCGCCCAGCTCAACCTGGAAATGCGGAACCTGGGCCGGGCGATTACCCAGATGACCAGCACCGATATCCGCTATGTGCCGGGCCAGACCATCTATCTACCCGATGGGCTGGAATCCTGGTCCCCCGGAGCGGGTGGCGATAGCTACATCACGAATATCGAGGCGGTTGAAAATAGCCTGTTCAATATTCGTGATCTGGCGGTCGGTTTTTTTGCCGACGCCGACGGCGAGATCTATGTGATGATCCAGAATCAGCAACATAAGAATGCGCAGTTTCCCATCGACAATCTGAAGACGAGCACTGTGCGGGTGACCTTTGATTTCTCCGGCGCACCGGCGAACCTGGATACCTCGCAACTATTGCTGCTCGACCATACGACCGGTAATCAGTTCACCCAATCTCTGCAACCAATCGGTAATGGTCTGGTGATCTTTGAGAAGGTCTTGAACGCTGGTGATCCGGTCTTCTTCAAGTATTCGACCGGCCAGCCATTCCCGTTGGGGCCCTAGGGGTGCTACCTACTCAGAACCGTGTACGTTGAAGAAATGCACCGATCCGGCGGCAGGATCAATGAGCACCAATTGACCATTGAAATAGGCCATACCCTTTGGATCTTCCACCCAATTGGGTAGGAGAATCATATCCCAATCGCCGTATACGCCGGAGACCGAATCGTAGCTGGTAAGGATCAGTTGTTTCAGCCCCTCCTGATTGTCGTGACAGTCCTCATAGGGGCCCGCTACATCGTCTATCTTGCATGAGAGGGAACCGATTATAAGGGTATTGTCTGCGGAGGCTATCATTCGGAAGATTGAGTGGTCCCAACAGTCCGTATCCGTTCCCGGAAAGGTGAGTTGCGCTCCCGATTCCATATTTTTCCCCAGGACGCTCAGGCAATACGACTCGCAGCCTTCACCGTCCGTGCAGTTCTGGCCTTCCGCTCCGGCGACGTATGTGGTTGTGCCAATGCCGGTCATGAACCCAATTTTTTCGACTAGGACTGGAGGCGATATGTCGTTGCCATCCATTGTGAAATGGCTGAGGCAAAACTCGAGAATAGTGAACGCGTCCGGGTCCGCCGGAGGGCATATTGTAATGGCTGCGAAACTGTTGCCAACCGCAGACAAGAATAACATCCCACGGGGCGCAACCCACATCTCTTGAAAAGTCAGATTTGATTCACCGACTGGCGCCAGTTTCGCCAGACCCCAAACCGACCCGACTTCTGGATCTGGACTACTCGCGCTCGCAATCGTGTAAAGCTCACCGTCCATGACAGCCAGATCGCGAATCGTAGCGTTCTCGGTCCCAATATGGGGGAGTTCGAGGCCAAACACCTCCGTCCTATCGTATACGGCATCGAAACTACCGGCGAAGGGATTGGTTTCCGGCTCGGGTTCCGAGGTGTCCTCCCCGCCTGTATCCGATCCGGTGTTGTTCCCTGTATCCGATCCGGTGTTGTTCCCTGTATCTGTCGCGACATCCTCGGTCGTGGTCTCGCTACCCGCGTCCTGCGTCCCGCTATCGGTTCCGACGTCGCCAGGCGATGCATCGACCGTCGCATCATTTGTGGTGGTCTCCGATCCCGTATCGGTGCTCGTATCCACCGGGGTCGTTGTGACGACATCGCTACAGGCGGTGGACAGGCCCAGATAGGCGATCGCCAAAACCAGGATTCGTGATAGTTGCAACGGACTCTTCATACGGACCTCATTGGTGTGCATCGGTTCGTGAACTCGGACAATCTATCCAAACGCTCAGGCATTGCCAGCAAATTCGGGCTCCAGCGGTATTGGTTTCGAGTCCGAATATGGCCTGGGTTTTGCACATTATGGATCCGGATGGGGCGTACCAACCCCATTTCGCTCATAAAATGTCGAACCTGGGAGTGTCATGCATCGGTCTGGAACAGTTTCTATCTGGAAGTTGGCGGTCATTGGATTTATCGTTGTACTTAGCGGTTGTCCGGACCCGTCCGAAGGGGGATTCCCGACGTCGGTGTCCCGTTCCGATCTGGGTGATGACGCAAGCAACGGCGTAGAGACTGATTCTAATTCTACGGTGGATACCGGCAGTCCTGAAGAGCTTCCCTGTACGCCGGACTGTGGTGCCAGAGAATGTGGCTTTGATGGCTGTTTCGGAAGCTGTGGTAGCTGCAATGCCGACGAACTCTGTAGCGGCGAGGGGCTATGCTCACCCATAAACAGCGGCCCTCTTTGTGGTGACGGGGCCTGTGCTGGCGATGAATCCAGCGTTAACTGTGTAGAAGATTGCGGCACTCTATGTGGAGATGGCGTTTGTAATGGCAACGAGTCCAGCGTTAGTTGTGCAGACGATTGCGGCGCCATTTGTGGAGACGGAGCCTGCAACGGCAATGAATCCAGCACCGACTGTGTCGGCGATTGTGGGACCCTCTGCGGAGATGGCGTTTGTAATGGAAATGAGTCAGCCAACAGCTGTGGTGCCGATTGTGGTGCTGTCGGTTCGCCGGACCCGGCGAATGAGCTGATCGGCTATATCGATTCCGTCATACCGGACGGCGACCAATATGCGATCACCGGCTGGGCCTGCCATCCGGGCTGGGACGGGTCCATCGATGTCGATGTTTATGTGGGGCCGGTTGGCGCCGGTACGTTTCTCAAGGGGGCGACGACCGACCAACCCAACGAGCAGGCCGTGTACGCGGCGTGCGCCAATAACGCGGGCAATCACCGTTACAATATTCCACTGACCGCGGCCGAGGTGCAGGAACACCAGGGCAAACCCATCGCCATCTATGGGGTCTCTCCGGTTGGAAACAACAACAATCTTCTGGGCAATTCGGGAGATCATTTCGTGCCCGGGGATAATGGGCCTCCGGGCCAGGCTGTTTGTGGCGACCAGTCTTGTGCGCCAGGAATAGAAGATTGCGGTACCTGCCCGGGCGATTGCCCCTGCGCATCGGGCACATCGTGCGTTCAGCACCAATGTGTAGCCGATAATACCAACCCCCCGGCCGGTGCTCCGGATCTTAATTCTGTGATCTGGCTACATACCAATGTCAGTGGTTGGCCGGTTACCTCGAATCTATCTTCGGTGTCGATCAACGGCGGGCAGATCTGTCTCGAATACGACAAGAAAAATGTCTGGCCCATTGCCACCATCGGTGCGGATGACACCGAGATCGTCGGAAATCCCTGGATCTTCATTCACCAGAACGGACAATGGTACGGCGCTACCTGGGAGTGGTTACGACCCGGGCAGACATGCAAGAACAAGGCGTCGGTGGCCGGTGATCACATCAAGCAGTCCCCCTTCGATGCTGCCTCTGGTTGGACGCCTACCTCCGGCCAGACCTACTACTTCATGGTATCGGCCCCCGCCCGAATGGGACAGATGACCGTCGCTGAGCGTACGAATCTTGTTCCGTTGGTCTGGCCCTGATCGGGCTCCCAACCGTCAAATGGCCTGAGATTTGCAACTTCAAGTTGTGGGCGGGGCGTACGAGCCCCATTTGAGAACGGCTATCGATGGAACAATGACGGGCTGGGCACTTCATGAATGCATTACATCGCATCATAATCGGAACGTTGGGAATCCTATGGGTATTTGCTGGCCTCGGGGGATGTACCGACGTCTTTCCTCCCTCCAACGTCACCAACAGTAATAACGGATCTGTATCCCGCCTGGACACCAGCGACGACTCTACAGTCGTGGATCCCATTTCGACGGGTATTGATACAACGTCGACGGGTAGCGATACAACATCGACGGGTGACGATCCCGGGATACCAGAAGAACTACCGTGTATACCGAACTGCCTCGGTAAATCCTGTGGCTTTGACGGCTGTTATGGAAGCTGCGGTAGCTGTATTGCCGACGAGCTCTGTAGTGCCGAAGGGCTCTGCGCACCCATCAATAGCGGCTCTCTCTGTGGTGATGCGGCCTGTACTGGCGATGAATCCACCGTCACCTGTGTCGAAGATTGCGGTAGCCTATGTGGAGATGACGTTTGTAATGGCAACGAATCCAGCGTTAGTTGTGTTGATGATTGTGGCGCCATATGTGGCGATGGCGCTTGTAATGGCGATGAATTTTCCGGCAGCTGTGTACCGGATTGCGGTCCCAGCTCGGAGCCCGATCCCGAACAGCAGGTAAAGGGCCGTATAGGGGGTGTTTTACCGTCTGGAGACGAGTATGTGATTACCGGTTGGGCCTGTTATCCGGGTTGGGGCGGCTCTATCGATGTGAAGGTCTTTGTCGGCCCCGCCGGCTCCAGCACATTCCTGAAGGCTGTTTTGGCCGATACGCCCAACAGCCAGGGAGTGTACGATGCCTGCGATACCCAGGAGGGTAACCACCGCTTCCGCATTCCTCTGACATTGGAAGAGGTCGACGAGCACCACGGAAAGAGAATCCGTATTCGCGGGATCTCTCCCGTCGGCAATGGCAATAACCTACTTGCGGAGACAGTTGAGCATTTCGTTCCGTGAGTGTATGGCTCCGCCCATCGAAGGGCTGCCCGAAGCTCACCCTGGAGGTGCTCCTGGACCGGTCTTGTTGAGGTTTCGCATCAAGGACCACATCATGATCGCCACCACGAAGACCAGGGGGAGACCGACGACCACGGATGCGGCCCGTAGTACTTCTAGTCCGCCCAGGATCATCAGGCTGAGGGCTGTGCCGCCGAGAACAAAGGCCCATACCAGGCGGTGCCAGCGTGGTGGTTGTCCCTCCGGCGGCAGATCCTTCGAGGCCGTCGCGGCGATGGTAAAGGCCGCGGAATCCAGAGATGTGGCCACAAAGATGAAGCTCAACATGAAGAAGACGATGGACACCACAATAGCGAAGGGCTGCGCGTGTAACAGCTCTACCATGATCTGCGGGGCATCCACTCCTGTATTGGTCTCCTTGGCCTGCTGGACGAGCGTGCTTATTTCAGGGTGTTCGCTCTGCAACAGATGCATGGTGCTATGACCCAGAATGGCAAAGCCGACCCAGCAACCCAGGCTGCCTCCACCCACGACTCCAAACACCACCTGGCGGATGGTGCGTCCTTTGGAAATCCGAGCAATGAACAGTCCCATGAAGGGGGCCCATGCCAGCCACCAGGCCCAGAAGAAGATCGTATTATCCTGGGCAAAAGAACTGGAATCGCCGGCCCCGGTATATAGACTCAATTCCAAGAAGTTCTGGAACATGACCCCAAGGCTGTCGAAGGCTTGATTGATGATGAAAGATGTGGGTCCCGAGAATAGCAGGAAGGCCAGCAGAACAATCGCCAGGCCTACGTTGATGTCACTGAGCCGTTTGATTCCTTTGTCCAGCCCAGCGCTCACACTTATGCTGAACATGATCGTCAGGCCGATGAGTATTGCTGTGTCCAAGGCCAATCCACGCTCGACACCAAAGATATCGCTGGCCACCGCGGAAATCATGGGGATCCCGATGCCGAGCGATGTGGCCACCCCACCGACCAGACCGAAGATGAACAGAATGTCGATGCACTTGCCGAGAGGGCCCTTTGCGTGTTTACCCAGGACCGCATCACAGGCTGTGCTGATCCGAAGCGTATTACTACGCCGTATGTGAAGTATATAGGCGATGGGTAGGGTGGCGATTGCGTAGGTTGCCCAGGCCGCGATGCCCCAATGAAAGAAGCTATACGCCCCAGCCCAATCTGCCGCCTCGGGCGATCCCGGACTGGCCCCGGACAGAGGCGACGGGTCCAAGGAATATCCAATCCACTCGGTTGTGCCGAAGTAGAGGAGGTTGCTCCCGATTCCGGCACAGAAGAGCATTCCAAACCAGGAGATATTGGAGTAGGCGGGACCCTCGTCGAGGTCTCCGAAACAGACAGCGCCATGTCGCGACAGGGCCAGCCAGATCAGCCAACCTAGGCCGCCAAAGACAAAGCCCAGAAAGAGCCAACCCAGGTCGTGGGTCATGAATTGGCGCATATTTTCGAGCGTCGACAGGCTGCTCTTCGGATTTAGAAGAAGCAAGCTGGAGACCAATATGAGAACAATAAGTGATATCCAGAACACCGATCTGTCTAGTCGTACTTTGTTCTTCGGTTTCTGGTCGGCTTCACCCATGCCCTGCCAAGGTACGGGGCATACACCGGTTGGTCAATCCCGGTGGTCAGTTCGCGGCGCCATCGGCGATACAATAGAGATATTGTTCGCCCCGTAGATAGAGTTCGTTGTTGGCCACCGCCGGCGAGGCCGAGAAGATGTCATCGAGTTTGTTTCGTGCCAGGACTTTGAACTGTTTTCCTTTTTCGAGAACCACCGCTCCTCCCTGGCGTCCAACGATATAGATCCGGCCGGCGGCCCCCACCGGAGAGGCGTATAGCCGTCGGATCCCAGGTAGCTTGACCGGGCCAAAATGGGGTGTCCCGGTTTGGGCATCGACGCAGGTCAGCATGCCGGAGAGATGGCGGTTGAAACAGAGATGATCGCCATAGAGCAGGGGGGAGGGCACATAGGGAGTGTCGTGGAAGCGGCGCCATACCACCGCATCGGTTCCCGTGACGTCCCCCTTGGCCTTGTCCAGACGAATGGCCATCATGGCTCGTTTCTCATAACTGCTGGTTACGTATACAAAGCCGTCTGCGCTGACGGGAGAGGCGACTACATTATGGGACAGGCCGCCGCAGGACCAGATCTCTGCACCGGTCTCCAGATCGTAGCCCCGCACACGTTCTGTGGCGCTGACGATGACCTGTGCTTTGTCGCGGAATCGTATCACGATGGGCGTTGACCAGGAGGTGATCTCGTTTCGTGGGCGTCGCCAGCGCTCCTTGCCCGTGACTTTATCGTAGGCCACCACGAAGGATTTGCCCTCGTGATCCCAATTCACCACCAGAATGCCACCGTAGAGCACCGGTGAGCTGCCCTCGCCATGCCCGTGTTTGACCTTCATCTCGCCAAGATCGTGGGACCAGAGGACCTTGCCGTCCATGTTGAGACAATACAGACCGTAGGAGCCGAAGAATGCGTAGATGCGCTCTCCGTCGGTGACCGGCGAGGCCGAGGCCCAGCTGCCGGTGACGTGGGTGCTTTCGTGGGGTTGTTCTTCACGAACCTGGGTTTGCCAGAGGATCCGGCCGTCTTTCCGGTTGACGGCCAGGACGACAAATCGGTGCCGCCGTATGGCCGGCATATTGTCGTGGGCTCCGTGGGAGTGACCGCCCTTCTGGGCTTGTTTCGTCCCTACGGCAATGGCAGTGGTTACGACGATTCGATCCTTCCAGATGATGGGCGTAGAGAGTCCGCGACCGGGTATGGCCGTTTTCCAGCGGACGTTCTTCGTTTCACTCCAATGGGTGGGGGGATGCGCATTGGGCGAGAAGCCCGTGCCAAAAGGACCTCGCCACTGGGCCCATACCCCTTTGGGATTCGTCTCTTTCGCAAAGGATGGTGCGAGGGGTGACAATCCGACCAGAACCAGGCTGAAGAGGACGGTCCAGAGGATGGAGAAGCCGGGCTTACCGAGGGTTGGTTCGGACTGTTTTGGTGCGGAAAGTAGCAAACGTCATCTCCTGCATTTTCCGACCATAGCATAGAATTGTCGTGTCTCCATGCTGGCATGGAGGCTCGACGCGATGGCCGTCGAACGCTACCATGGACTACGATTCCTTGTGGGAGGCATATATGGGTAGAGTTCGATGGCTGCTTTGTCTGGTGGCATTTGTTTGTGGGGCCTGCGGTGGAGGCGGCTCGGAGCCCGCGACCGATGTGGCGACCGATGTGGCGACCGATGTAGGCACCGATGAGGGCGTGGATACGCAGACCGCTACCGACAGCGCGGAAGACGCCGATACGGCCATGGATACGGCCGCGGATACGACCCTCGAACCCGATAGCGCGGCGGATCTCTCCCCACCGTCTCAGCCCGTGGCTACTGTGTACAAAACCGGCATATATCCTGTCGAGCGGACCGATGATGTGATCTATGCCCAGGGCCAGGCTCACGACGACTGGCACGGGCAGCCGACCGAGATGGTGGACCTTAAACTCGATGTTTATGAGCCCGGCGGAGCACCGGAAGCAGCTCGTCCGGTCCTGGTCATCATTCACGGTGGTGGTTTTGTTGGTGGTAGCAAGACCCAGGGGCAATTGATGAACTTCGCGGAATATTTCACGTCTCGTGGTTGGGTTTGTTTCTCCGTTGATTATCGAGTGGTTGATCAATACGGAACGCTCCCTGCGGATTGGCCCCAACAAATCGTCTCGGAAGGACTGGTACCCACCGACGACCAGGTCAAGGCCATGTACACGTCGGCGCGTGACGTAAAGGCGGCCGTTCGGTGGATCCGCGCCCACGGCCAGGAATATGGCATTCACCCGGATTATTTGAGTGCCATGGGCGGATCGGCCGGCGCGTTCCTGGCGATCATGCTCGGGGTGACAGACGATCCGGATTATCGTGACGAGCTCTCGTTGGAGGATGATCCTTCGCTCGCAACGACAAATCTTGAGCAGTCCGCGCGTATACACACCGTTATCGATCTCTGGGGTGGTCTGGCGCATATGGAATTGTTGGAGCTCCGTGATGGGGTAGACCGATACGACGCCACGGATGCGCCGGTTGCCATTATGCATGGTATTCATGACGACGCTGTACCCTATATGGAGGCCGAGAAGCTGGTAGCCCGGTATGAAGAGACCGGTGTCCCCTATATCCTCTATCCGCTGGATGCCGGGCATGGTGCCTGGTCGAGTAAGGTGGGCAATAAGAGCCTGACCGATCTCGCCTTCGATTTCATTGTTGAGCAGCAGGGTCTCGTGGTGGTGGAATAGCCAGGCTGGGTAACGTACAGTTGGTGAGATGTCGGTAGATCGCGACCATATGCCTTCGAGTCTTCGTTATGAGGCGGAGGACCGTACTCTTATCCTTCGACCGGCGCGTGTCTCCGATGCTTCAGAGGTCCATCAGGCGGTCCAGGCGAGTCTGACGGATCTGCAAAAATTCATGCAGTGGTCCCACCTTCCCCTTACTGCAAAGCATCAGAAGAAACGGATCACAAAAGCGGTAAAGGATTATAAAGACGGCCGCGATCTGCTTTTTCATATGTACGAATCCGACGGGGGCCCCTTTGTCGGAACACTGGGGCTTCATCATCGTACATTGAGTCGGTTTGCCTTTGAGATCGGCTACTGGATTCACACGGAAGTCTCCGGCCGTGGATTGGCCACTCTGGGGACCCAATGCCTACTGGTACTGGCTTTTGATTATCTGGGCTGTCATCGGATCCAATGTGGCTATAACGAGGCCAATCTGGCCAGCCGGAGGGTGAACGAGAAGGTTGGCTTTGTCTACGAGGGCCGGATGCGTAATTTCGAGACTCCTCCCACCGAGGAGCTCGTCCGAAATGGGCTGTTGGTACAGCCGTATACGGTGATGAATGTTCTCTTTCCGGAGGACCGTTCCAAGCTTGGATGGTATACGATGGTAGCGAAAAACCTTCGGGTATTGGATACAGGCGGGAAGCTTGCCAGCCCCGGCTTTTCTATGGAGTGAAGCGATGCGAAGGGTAGTAACCGGGTATCTTTGTATGGTCCTTATCGGATGGTCTCTTAGCGGCTGCGATACGGGCGGAGATCCGATCGAGGCGACGGACAGCTCCGAGGATACGACCGCTCCCACCTCGCCCTGTGATCCGGCGCAGATCACGGGCCTGGAATCATCCCAGAGTGTTGCGGTTGCCGACGAGCATAGGAGCTGTGGCAGCGTCGATGATTGCGTTGCGATCACCATTGGTTGCTCCCTATGTGGGGGCGATTGTACGGGCGTGCAGAGCCAATGTGCGGAGGCCTACCAGGCGCTGCTCGATTGCAGCGAATACGATGGTCTCGCATGCGATTACGATTGCCGTCCCGAGTTGGGACTGACGACCCTCGACTGTGTCGACGGTCTATGCACCGTCGTCGAGTGATCGCGGATCAGGATTTCAGACCTGGGAGCGTAGATCGGATACCCGGTCATACCAGGCTTTGATCTGGGGCCGTTCTTCGATGTATTTAAACGCCGGGAACTCTTTGACGCAGGACAGGGCTCCATGGGTGGAGGCATCTGCAAGTGTTACGTCGTCGCCACAGAGATAGGGTTGATCTCCCAGCCATGTCTCCAGCTTGTCGAGCTCGGTGGCGAGGAGCTGCTCACCCGTTTTTCCGTTGCCCCGGCGCTTGAGGATACGCTTGGCGATCATCTTCATGATCACGGAGCCAAATACGCTGATCTTGAGATTGTCGAAGCGCGAGAAGTTCGATGTCCTGGCGGTGAGTCGGGCCGCTTTGATGGACTGTGACCAGCTGCCGTAGAGCACGGTGGGGAGGATCTGGGTCAGATCGTCATCGACCCAGGTGTTGATCTCTTCGGCCTTCTCTCGCGTGTCTTCGGTGATCAGTGTACGGCCTTCCGGTTTGATCTCATCGAGCCAGCGCAGAATGTCGGTGGATTCGCGCAGGACCGTATCGCCATACTCCAACACCGGGACCTTCTTTTTCCCGTCGGGGGTGGGGCCAAAATGTGCCAGTTCCTTCTTATTCATCGGATTGACCTCGATCTTCTCGTAGGGAATGCCTTTGAGATCCAGGCCGGCCTTTACCTTATGGCAATAGGGGCAGAGTTCGAACTGATACAGCTTCATGGTGGTCATAGCAGACTCCAGAAAGGTTCCGCAGCGGTGCTATCCCAGCCTGTCTTGAAGGTCAAGAGACAAGTGGCTTCCAGGGCGTAGAATAGAGTGGTTCGACGACCACCCGGTTCTGGCGGAATTCGACTCCACTAGTCGCAACCCGCCCACGGTTCCATGTCGTTGAGATGCCCACAGCAGGTGTCGCCGTTATTGTCGCTATTGGTCTCATCGGGGCAGGTCGTATCCTGCCAGATCACGTCGGTCAGATTCGAGTCGGTCAGGATTGCGTCAACCAGGTATCCGAAGGTCAGGTTTGCGTTGAAAAGGTATGCGTTGGATAGATTCGCACGCTTCATATATGCGGCTTTCAGGCTCGCACCTTCCAGGTTCGCACCGATCAGAATCGCGTCGGTCAGGTTCGTGTAGGGCAGGTCCGCGAACCGTAGGTCCGAGTTTTTCAGGTTTGCGCCGGACAGGTCTGCATTGGTCAGGTTCGCATTGGTCAGGATCGCTTGATCCATATTCGCGTCCCAAACGTAGGTGTCGGCCAGATCTGCGTCGGTCAGATTTGCGTTGACCAGCTCCGCGAAACGTAGGTCTGCACCCGCCAGATTCGCGCCTTTCAGGCTCGTATACCATAGCAGCGCGTAGGACAGACCCGCAGAGCGCAAGTCCGCACCATCAAGGATCGCGTTGGACAGATCCGCGTCGTACAGATTCGCGCCTTGCAGGTTCGCGTTGGTCAGATTTGTGCCTTGCAGATTTGCATGGGACAGGTCCGCGTTCTCCAGATCTGCGTTCCTGAGGTCCTGGTTGTTGAGGTCGACGCCGGACAGGTTCTGTCCGTCCACCTCGTCGTCAGAGTTGGCAGGATTGGGCTCCTGACAGGCGGAGAGCACCAAGCCAGCGCAACACAAAACCACCATCAAGAATCGCATATCATCCCCCGAACAGCATCGATTCGATCCTAAGCCTACCCCATCGGACGATGCCTGGCGAGAAGCCCAAACCCGAATCCGATTTCAAACCCGCACCCACCTGCGGGATTGAATTGGCTCCTATGAAACGGTGGCTACACCCCTAGTCGTCCCACAGGGCTTCCACTTCACTCGGCAGAACGTTGCGAGCCATAATAAGGGTCGTCAGGGGTAGCACCATGGCAAGGACCACTGCCATCAAGATAAGGCTACCCTGGGGGCCGCCCCCTCGAAAATCGAAAAGCTTACTGAAGTTCATCAGGAAGTTAATGATCGCCGTGACGGCCCCGATTGTCCCATAAAGGTAGGCGGCCATACGAAATCGTTTGCTCATGATAACCAATTCGATTCCGGCCCATAGCATTGCCGCATTCACAATAATTCCACGCCATTGGTTGGTGTCACCAGTAATGCGTT
>CAUZEG010000089.1:0-14886 GCA_963578775.1 Myxococcales bacterium | reverse complement strand
CGGGATCCCAGGTCGTCTAATGACGGCGGATGTAGCATTAGAGGCGCTGGTGTTTCGAGTTCGGCTTCTTCACGTGCTGAGCCAGGTCATTTGTTCTGGCCTCGCGGGCGGTCCGAGTCTGTCGGTGTTGGCAACATACTGGGGAAAACAGGGCCATCCGCAGCTCTCCAAATCCAGGGCCCGTGTTGTGATGTCGGACCCGACTTTTGCACTGGAGCTGGCGAACGAGGTACAAAGGTGTGAACAGACCCGCTATGATGGAAGTTCGAAGCCTTCTCCAAAGACGAGGTGATCGTGGTCACGCAACCTGCCGAAAAGCCTGTAAAAGAACTTATTCGTGATGTTCTGGATCTTGAAGCGGCTCTGAACCAGGCTATCCGAGGCAAGCCCGAAGCCGTTCGCCTTGCCATTATTGCCGTACTCGGCCGTGGACATATCCTCATCGAGGATGTCCCCGGTGTGGGTAAGACCACATTGGCCCGGGCGTTGGCCAAAGGGATTGGAGCCTCCTTCAGCCGGATTCAATTCACCAGCGATATGCTGCCGGCGGATATCCTCGGGGTGTCCGTGTACGATGCGAAGTCCAGCGAATTCAAATTTCATAAGGGGCCCATATTTGCACATGTTGTTCTTGGGGATGAGATCAACCGGACGACGCCGCGTACCCAGTCCGCTTTGTTGGAGGCTATGAGTGAAGGGAGTGTCTCGGTGGACCAGACCACCAGTCAGCTACCGGATCCCTTTATCGTACTGGCGACTCAGAATCCCAAAGAGCATCATGGAACCTATCCATTGCCAGAATCGCAGATGGACCGTTTCATGTTGCGGCTCACCATCGGATACCCGGACCCCGACGAAGAGCTCTCCATCATCCAGGACTTTGGATCCTCCGACGCAGTGGATGTTGTTCCCGAGATCTTGTCGGCCGATCTTCTTCGATCCTATCAGGACGCAGTGAGCCGAGTGTCGCTAAAAGATTCGGTTGGCCGTGGTCTTTTGAGACTCGTTCGTGCAACGCGCGAACACCCCGAGATTCTCCTCGGGGTAAGTCCTCGAGGTGCGATCGCCTTGTCTCGGGCCGCCCAGGCTCGGGCCTTTATGGAGCAGCGAGATTTTGTAACTTCTGAAGATGTGCGGTCATTGATGTTGGCGGTCTTCAGCCACCGTATCCAACTCGCCGGAGGCCAGCAGCAAGCCGGTCGAGAACGGGAGGACGCCGTACTTCTAGAAATCCTGGAGCAGATCCCCGTCCAATGAGATGGTTTTGGCGAAAGAAAAAGAAAGCGCGAACCATTGAAGAAAAGATCGCCCTGTATCGCCGTCTGCCCCGTCGGCTGGATATATACCGTGAGGGAGTTTGGCTTATCGTCATGATCTTTGGCCTTGGTATTGCCGCGATCAATACGGGCCACAACCTTTTGTATCTTCTTCTGGGCTTTCTTCTATCGATCATTTCCTTGAGCGGTATTCTATCCGAGCGCATGTTGAAGCGAGCGGTTGTCGATTTTCTGCCACCGGATGGGTTGCATGTGGGGGAAATCACTCGCATACCGGTAGGATTCAAGTATACGGGCCGCTGGGGCCGGGTGTATTCGCTGCGGGCGTCGCCTTTGCTCGACGATGGGGTCGCCGAAACCGTGCCAGCCTATGCTCCACAGTTGACTGCGGGTGAGCGTCGACGTTTCATCATGCGGACACGTTTTCTCCGCCGGGGCATCTATTCGTCGCCACGGGCGCGGTTGGAGACCGATTTCCCATTCGGATTTGTATCGAAAAGCCGGCTTCTTGAGGTGGAAAGCACCTACCGCGTATGGCCTCGTATCCATCCCGTTCAGCTGGACCCACCGAACAGGGCTGAGCAGCAATATTCGGATCAGGCCGGCTATGTTTCTGTCACCGGCGAGGAGTTTTTCAGTGTTCGCGAGTATCGTCCCGGTGATCCCCTCAAGCGAATCCACTGGCGTCTTACCGCTCGGGCCACTCGAACTGTGGTGCGTGAGTTGGAGTTGCCGGGTTCTCCACGACTCTCGATTTCATGTGTAATTCCTTCTCTCGGTGAACCAGCCCAGGAAGACGCCTATGCGGACATGGCCGCTTCCCTGGCGGTGGCCGGGCTTAATGCGGGCTACCTGGTGGAACTTGTGACCCCACATCAGAAGGTTAAGGCGCAAAGAGGACGGGCGCAGCAGCGACGTATTCTAAATGTGTTGGCCGAGGAGCCAGCCGATGGCCCGATTCAATCGGCTGGAGTGGTCATATGTGCCCAGGATCCTTTTGGTAGACCATTGGAACTCGGGTTTCGTGGTGATGCCCCTCATTGGGACCTGGTGCGGGTAGAATGACAACTGTAGTACAACCCCTCCCGGCCGAACTGGTGTATAAGGCGCAGCGCTCGATGGTGCGTTTGTTGGATATTACAACCATCGGTTGTGTCGGCGCGTCCCTACTGGTTCTGGTCTTATCTGGAGAGTTCCCTCCGATCTTGATGCTCTTCAACGCCGTGGCGTTGTTTCTCTCCATCTTTCTGGGGCGGAGTAATATCGTATCGAGGCATAGGGGTATTTTTAACGGACTGTTGATCGCCTCACTGCTGTTCTTTGGTATACGTGCCTTCCTGAACGGAGCGTACATCTATGAGGCCGTTCTGTTCATGGCTACGGTTCAGGTAGTGAAGCTCTTTCAACGGACGGAACCGACGGACATCCTCCAGATTCTGGCTCTGTCCATGATGGGTCTGATCGTGGGTGCAATCGCCAACCCCGATCTGATCTTTGCGTTGAGTTTTCTGGTCACACTTCTGCTTATGACGTGGGCGTTGCTGCTTACACATTTCTATCGAGATGCCTGCCGGCAGGTGGCAGACGCCCAGGGCCTGGGTATCGACCCGGATATCGTGATGGCGGGACTCACACGCCGCATTTCGGGGGGATTCATACTCGGGGTGACCGGTCTCTCCATACTGCTCTTTATATTGACGGCGGCGGTGTTTCTGTTTTTTCCACGTATGGGGCTCGGCTTTCTCTTTCGCGGCGGGTCTGCCACGTCGGTTTCTGCGTTTGCAAACAAGATAACGCTGGGCAATCACGGGGTCATACAAACCGACAGTACAACGATAGCGCGGGTCCAGTTGCCCGAACATGTCGGCAAGCGACCACCCTTACGGCTATATCTGCGCGGGCGAACCCAGCATACCTACAAAAGAGGTTCCTGGTCTCGCCATGGGGTAGACCAACGGGGCCTTGGCAGTGTGCATAAGAAAAAGACCCAGCTGCCGTATCCGCCGAGATATCCGATATCGGAAGAATGGGTTCGAGCCCGTATCTATCTGGAACCCATCGCATCAAGCCTCGCCGTATTACCCGTACCGTCGGGGACGGCGAGAATCAGCCTCGCCGAGAGTCGTGATTTCAGCCCCTACGCACGCCACGTATCGGTGTTCCAGGACGTTGACGGGGATGTGTATCAGAATTCCCGACGACGTTTTCGGCTCATCTACGATGTGGACTTTTTTCCAAAGAGCGATGCCGGTGGGGAGGACTATAACGAATCGGATCCCCGTCATCGGGTCCGCTATCTCCGTGTTCCCCGCAGACTATCCAGCCGACTCTCGGAACTGGCTGGGGAATGGGGGGCCGATCCGGACAACCCACTCCAGGCGGCCGCTCGAATCGAAAAGAATCTGAGATCACGGTATGGCTATACTCGGAACGAGGTGGTGGCGCCGAATAAAGATCCGGTGGAGTATTTTCTTTTCGACCGTAAAAAGGGACATTGCGAGTACTTTGCTACCTCCATGGTATTGATACTTCGTAGCCTCGGTATTCCGTCTCGTATCGTCAGTGGCTTTGCGGGCGGGGAGTGGAATCGAACCGCAGGCTTCTTTACGATTCGAAACAAAGACGCGCATAGCTGGGTCGAAGTCTTTATTCCTGATCAGGGCTGGGTTCGATACGACCCCTCGCCTCGCGTCTTCGTTCCCGAAGCCACCGGTCTAATGGCCTGGTTCATGCGTCAGGTCCAAGCCCTACGCTTGCGCTGGCTGGTCTGGATTGTCAGCTATAATGGAACCCGCCAACGGGTGTTCTTCCGGGGTGTGAGGACCAGCTTTGGAGATGCCAAGAAACGGTTTCGGAATATGGGGGGCCTGATCAAGGGTCTGTTCCTGGCCGTATTCCTGATACTGTTATTTGGGTTTGTATATTGGCGGATCAGGGGACGGCGAGCACGTATGGACCAGAATCGACGTCCGCGTCCCCCACCGGAGTTTAAGATCATTCGCGGTATATTGGAGCGATTGTATCGTGCCCGTCATCTCTCGGAGCCCTATGGTACCTATCTTCGACGGGCGGCGCGTGTTCTAGGCCGTCAGGATGCCAAGATACAGCAGGAGCTCTTCGGAGCGTCGCATCTACTCGACGCGGTGCTACATGATCCAAAGTCCACGTTGAACGATCGTCGCCAGTTGAAGCGTAGTTTCCGTCGCATTCGCGCAGGAATGCGTTCGCTGGAGGCAACACCATCCAAGGATGTACCACCACCGCCGTCTCTGATGCAGGACGTGGCTTGACCGAGTTTAGCGCTTGCTGAACTGGTGCGCTCTACGAGCCTTATGACGTCCGAACTTCTTACGTTCGACCCGACGAGCGTCACGGGTGAGGAAGCCGGCACTCTTAAGGATGGGTCGGAAGTCCTCGTTGAACTCAAGCAGTGCTCGGGACAATCCGTGGAGGATCGCGCCGGCCTGGCCCGTGGAACCGCCGCCCTGGACGTTTACGTAGATATCGAATTTCCCCATCGTACTGGTTGCTTCGAGGGGCTGCTCAAGAACCATGCGAAGGGTCTCACGTTGGATGTACTCCTCAAGGGGACGGTTGTTCACCAGAAAGCGTCCGGTTCCTACCATCATGTATACGCGGGCCGTCGAGCTCTTCCGACGTCCGGTTCCATAGTACTTTTCCTTACTTACCTTGAGGGTCTTACGCATGAAATTTCTCTGGCGTTTATGTTAGGGACTTGAGATCGAGTTCGCTGGGCTTTTGCGCCGCATGCGGATGATCCGTTCCAGCATATACTTTAAGTTTACCGAACATCTGTCGTCCTAGAGCACCGCGGGGAAGCATTCCCTTCACAGCCTTGGAAACGATAGCTGTCGGATCCTTCTGATGAAGTTTTTCTGCGGTGATACTTTTGATACCACCCATATAACCGGTGTGATGGTAATAGACCTTGTCCGTCCATTTCTTTCCCGTCAAAGCGATGTTGGCGGAGTTGAGTACGATTACGAAATCGCCGGTGTCCGCATGCGGGGTGTACGTGGGCTTGTTTTTCCCACGGAGGATCGCCGCTACGCGAGTCGCAAGTCGGCCAACTGGGAATCCAGTGGCGTCTACGACAACCCAGTTACGTTCAGCTTGTTCGGTACTAATGGAGAGGGTCTTCATTCTATTGTCCCATAGGCTTGCCCGAAAACGAACGGACCGGTTCCTTGGAGGGCCGCTATCCTATGCAGAACGGTAAAGTTGTCAACCCCTGTTTTGTTTTAGCCCGTTACTACGAGGCCAATCGCTACAGAAGGCCAAGAAGGACACTGGCCAGAAGAAGGAACTGAAGGAAGCCAAGGACATCGGTCACGGCGGTTACCAGGACACCGCTACCGACCGCTGGATCCCGGTCCAGAGCCTGAAATAAGACGGGGATCAGAGTGCCGATGATCGCCCCAAGGACAAAGTTACCAATCATGGCCAGCAGGATGGCCAGGCCCAGATACATATCTTTCCAGAGCCATCCCCCCAGGCCGATGATCGTCCCCACGAGGAGGCCGAGTACGATTCCAACCAGAATTTGTCGAATCAGGATCCGGGGGACGGAGCCGGGAGCCACTTCTCCAAGGGCAAGGCCACGGGTGACCAATGTCAACGTCTGCGTTCCCATATTTCCACCCATTCCGGCGACCACGGGCATGAACGCGGCCAGAAATGCCGCTTGGGCGATGGTCGCCTCAAAGGTGCCGACGACAAACGCGGCCAGGGAGGCCGTGAGCAGATTGAGGAAGACCCAGGGCATACGGGAGGCCAGATGTTCTTTTACATTGCTTCCGACACGCAGATGCGGTTGCAGACCGGCGATCCCATACAGGGCTTCCGTGGCCTCTTCTTCGATAATATCGATCACATCGTCCACGGTGATGATCCCGACCAGATTATGGTGGTCATCCACGACCGGAACGGCCATCAGGTCATAGCGTGCACAGGCCCGGGCGGCTTCCTCCACGGATGCCAGACAGCTGACTGTTATGGGAACTTCTACCAATAATTCTCGAACGGGTGTTTCCGGAGAAGCCACGAGGATGCGTCGGACGGGCAGGATCCCGATCAATTGGCCGCCTGGATCAACGATGTATAAATCCCAGATATCTTCCGTACTATGGCGCCGTAGTTCGGCGATAGCCTCTTGCACCGTCATATGGGTGTTTAAGGTCACCAATACGGGACTTGCGGCCCGACCGGCGGTGTTTTCGGGGTACGAGAAGATGCGCTCAAGCAGAATTCGGAGCTCAGACGGCAGATTGGAAAGAACCGTCTCCCGTTGATGCTCATCAAGGCAACCGAGTGCAAAGACCGCATCGGCCGGATCCAGTCGATGTACGAGTTCGGTGATACGCTGTTCGCTTAAGCCACCCAGAATCGACGGAATGTTCTTTTCGGGCACTTCATCCAACAGCTCACCGATGAGCTCCAGAGGGAGGATTTCCGCGAACAGTATTCCGACTTCACCTGGGTTGAGCCAGGTCAACATATGTGCGATATCCGCCGCGTGTTCCCGTTCCAAAACGCGAATTACGCGGGCATGGGCTCCTTTTCGGAGAAGCCGCTGCACTACCTTTGCGAGTTGGCGAAGATCACGCATGGGAAACGCTCCTCTTCTAGTGGACGCACATTCAATCGGCGAACGATGGGGTTCTGGCCCGAAGACCGACTCTCTGGGGAAGTCCCAGGTTCACGGTGTGATGTCGCACCTGAACTCGTTCGTCAACCCCAAGAGCGAGTGCAGGCGGGATTTTCGGTACTGGGCGTGGGGCACGGTAGGACGTGGCTCGGGCTCAAAGACGGTCGTAAATCTCTGTTTCGTACCGTTGGCCGATACGAGACCAGTCATATTGCTCCACCGTCGACAAACCGTTCTGTATGATCTGTTCTCGTAGGGCCTGGTCGCTCAAGAGGTTGTGGAGCGGTTCGACGAGATCCTCCGATCCGGCCACCAGCGCGTCTTGTCCGGGGTGTAGAATGTCCTTCGCCATGCCCACCGGCGTGGTCAGGACTGGAATGCCGCTGGCCATGGCTTCCAACATGGGTTTGGGGCCACCTTCCGCGCGAGATGTAATCAGATAACAGTCGAGCGCATGGTAATAGGGAGCCACATCATCGGGCGTTGGGCAGTTTCGATGGGTAAAGGGGATCCCGATGTCCCTAAGGCGGTTTTGCACATAACCCCGGGCCGGTCCCGTCAGCAATACGAACAGCTTATGCTCGTTGTGGAGCGCTTCGAGGGTCTCGCAAAAGATGTCCGGGCCTTTGATCAGCTTCGGTTTATTCCCTGCTTCCCAGCCTTCACCGTCCTTTTGAAAGGAGCCGATAACGAGATGATCGTCTGGGATTTCCAGCTTCTGCCGTAGCTCTTGGCGTTGATCGAGAGATGCGGGGCGAAATGTCTGGGTGTCGACGCCCAGGGGGACCACCACGATCTGCTTCTCATCGATGCCGTGTTCCACCAGGATATCCCGAGTGATGGTGCAGGAGGTATGCCATAGCTGGAGTTTGTCGGCCACGCGTTCCAGATGTTCCAGGCGACGATCACCCGGTACCACGTGAAACCAGGTCACAACCCGTTTGTTGGAGTCATGCGACGGCCGTAACTGGCCGTCCGGAGATAGCCAGGTGTTCACGGAGCCAAAGTGTAGAATGCTGTTTCGTATTCCTTCGGCTCGAACGGTGATGCGCCCCTTTCGTTGCGAAAGATTTTGTGTGAGCATCAGGCCATCGTGTCGAATCGACCAGATGGCGTTTTCCACCAGATAATGGACGTCGGCCCGTTGCACGGCGTTGCGGCCGAGATCGCGCAGCACCCGCAGTCGTGAGCGGAGTCTTGACGGGCTCATGAACGACCCCGCGTAGAAACGAGCTCGATCGCCTGGTTGAAGGTTTCCAGGTATTGGGCCGCAGCACGTGGCATAAGGAATTGACTTCGATGCTCCAGGATCTTTTCTCGGAGGCGATCCTTTTCGGTGCGTAATCGGTCGACGTCGGCTGGAAGATCGTCGGTGATCTCCACTCCGAACTCTCCCGTGAGTTCTCGATTTCCACCCGAGTCCAGGTACAAGACCGGCAGTCCGCAGGCCAGAGCTTCGACAATGGAGTTGGAGCAGGGCTCGTTGGTAGCTGCGTGCACAAACGCATCGCATTCGCGCATGGCTTCGGCTAGTTTGGGGGCCGGATGTACCCCCAGATTGACGACAGCACAAGGATCGATCTGATCGGGCCACTGCCCCGCGAACCAGACCTCCACATCGGGGAGCTCGGATAAGGCGGCGAGGGTGGCGAAGCCTTTGCGCGGATTGGGGGACCAGGATGTTCCCATCAACCGTAGGGGGCCGTCGGTACCTGGTGTACCAGGATAGAAGATATCGGCGGTGGTGGCGTTGTTGATGGTCGTATGGTCCGCAGGCTTGATTCCAGCTTCGGCGCAGGACGTCCTGCAATATTCACTCTGGAAAATGGAGACGTCGGTGTGCCGGTTGACCTCTGGTTGAATATCGTCCGCTTTGGTGCGGAAACCACGTACGAACTCGGCCACCCCATCAATCCGGTGCACGATAGCGCTGCCTCGACGTGTAAATCGGTACCAGAAGTCGGCCGGAAGGCTGGGGGCCCACCAGCGGACCCGGCCCGTCTGGCGAAGCTCCGCCACCTGGCGAGGGTTCATGGGCTTACCGGGGCCTTTATTGAACGCGTTGACGACCACCACATCGGCCGGCTCATTGGGCCGGTGGTGGACGGTATGCCCCTGGAGCCGCAACTCGGCGGCCAGGGAACGAAGAAAGCTATTGCCACCTCCCCAGGGCGAGTCGGTAACGGCGAACCAGATACAGATGCGCATGGTGGAACTCGCTTGCTTCCGTTCGAGTAAAGGACTCTGGCCACCCCTACCACAAAGTCCCATCCCTTCGCCACAGGGCGCTAAACCCAAATCCTCCGACTATGTCACGCGCACTGACCCCGAATCGAAACACTGGGCCGCCGCGCACCTTGTGGGTCGGGGGCGTAACCCCGCACCCGTCAGGATGGGCGTCATCCCAGCGCTTCGCTTGGGCCCCTTGCACGCAGATCAGAGGTTGGATCCGGGTATCTTGCATTGACCCTGCCAAGAAGGACAGGCAGGCTGGCGTCCAGGAGGTATCTGCGATGCGATCTGCCCAACAGTGGTTTGATGAATATGGTGAGAGCCATCGAAATCCGGTGAATAAGGCCATTCACTGGCTATGCGTTCCAGCCATTCTCTTCAGCTCGATAGGTTTGTTCTGGGCCATACCCCATGACTATTTTCGTGGCGTCTTATCTGGTTCGATCGAGCCCTACCTCAACTGGGGAACGATCCTGGTGGTGTTGGGGCTGGCGTTCTACCTGGTTCTCTCCCGGACTATTTTTCTGGGGATGGCGGTTGTATCCATCGCATCCTTGATCGGGAACGAAGCGGTGGCAGAGACGGGCTCGGGATGGCAGATATCGGCAGCAATCTTCGGAGTTGCCTGGTTTTTTCAGTTCGTTGGCCACAAGATCGAAGGGAAGAAGCCCTCCTTTTTCAAGGATCTCCAGTTTCTTATGATCGGACCCGCCTGGTTGCTCCATTTCATCTATAAGAAAACGGGACTACCCTATTAACGATCCGTGGAGGCTCATCGTGCGCGTTCTTCTACTTGGCTGTGCTGTACTCGTCGGAATGCTGGCCGGTTGTGGCTCGGCCGAAAAGTCTTCGACCCTGGGCGAATCCTGCTCCAGTAGTTCGGACTGTAAGGGAAAGCTCCGCTGTGTGGAGCAGCGATGTAGAGACCTGGTCGCCGAGGAAAAGGCCGAAGAGGAAAAGCGCAAACTTCGCCAGAATGAAAGCTGCAGCAAGACTTGGCGGTGTTCGAATTTCGGCCGTTGTTCCTATCAGGCATCGATAGACAATGAAGAAGGCGCCCGCTGTATTGCTACCAAGCCCGCGCATTGCAGGGAGTCGGGTTTGTGTCGTGGTACGGGGCATTGCACCCTACGCAATGGGGCCTGTGTACTGTCGGTTGGCAGTGATGCGGATTGTGCAAAGGATTATGGGAAAGAGAAGTTCAATTCCTGTGCACAGGCCGACCGATGTTCGGAGCGGGATGGTATTTGCGTCTTGACGAATGAACAATGCCGATCGCGTAAGGGTTGTAGCGAGACTGGCCATTGCACAGCCAGGAACCCGGGGCCCGAGTCATTTGGAGGGATTGGCGCAGACGGTGTCCGCATTATCGAGCGCTCGACTTGTGTTGTTGCATCGGACGACGACTGTGCTCGTACGGAGCGTTGTAAGGAACTGGGGGCGTGTAGTCGTTCTCAGTCGAAATCAGGGGTCGCGTGTGTCGTCGGTTCTGAAGAGGGTTGCCTTGGATCCCGGCGCTGCAAGGAGTTTGGGAAATGTGCCTATCGCGGCAGCGATTGTGTCGCAGTCGAGGACAGCGCGTGTGCGTCCTCGATGCGTTGTGCGTCGATGGGCGCCTGTTCAGCCCTTAATGGCGATTGCGTTGCCAAGACGGACGCGGATTGCCGCCGCTCGAAGCTCTGCCAGACAGAGAACCGATGTTTTGCCAGCGCAGGATCTTGTGTTCGGAAGCTGGAAAAATAGCCGCGCGACCTAGAGGAGCTCGGCTACGGTCTCCCGTTCACCCGACAGCTCGTCGGCCGAGCGCTGGATACGCGTTTTCAGATCGTCGCTCAGGTCGAGTCCCTGGACGATCTCGTACTGCCATGGCGCCGTGATCTTACACGGGAACGAGAAGATCAGGCCTTCGGGGACGCCGTAGGATCCGTCGGATGGTACGGCCATCGAGACGTAGTCGTTGGAGCCGGAGCCCAGGAACCAGTCGTGAATATGGTTGATGGCGGCATTGGCAGCCGAAGCGGCCGATGATTTGCCACGGGCGTTGATGATGGCCTTTCCACGGGTACGTACGGTGGTATCGAATTCCCTATGAAGCCAGTCGGCCGGGAGCGCATCTGCAACCGATTGACCGCCAACCGTGGCCCGGCTGTAGTCCGGAACCATCGTCGGCGAGTGGTTGCCCCAGATCAGCATATTGCGCACGTCGGCGGCGGTACAGTTGCCCTTCTCGGCGATTTGTCCCACCGACCGATTATGATCGAGGCGGGTCATGGCTGTGAAGTTGGCCCGGGCTACTCGTGAGGCCTGGGCGGCGGCGATCAGGCAGTTGGTATTGCAGGGGTTTCCTACAACTACGATTCTTGCGTTCTCGGCGCTGACGGCATCAATAGCTTTACCCTGTCCCACGAAGATGGGCCCATTTTCGCGGATGAGGTCGGAACGCTCCATGCCCGGTCCGCGTGGTTTGGACCCTACAAGCATGAGCACATCGGCATTCTGGAAGGCCTGCATCGGTGAATCGGCCAATTCGATGCCCTGTAGCAGCGGATAGCCACAATCCGTCAATTCCATCGCCACCCCTTCCAATGCACCCATCGCAACGGGGAGCTCAAGGAGTTGGAGAATTACCGGTTGATTCGGACCAAGCATTTCTCCGGAGGCGATACGGAATAAGAGGCTATAACCGATTTGTCCGGCGGCTCCGGTAACGGCTACACGGATGGGCTGTACCATTTTTTCACCATGATTCAGGTCGAGGTTTGCATTGCAGGGGGCGGAATATGCCCCATCACTTCTGGGGTTGCAAGCTCGGTTCGACGGTGGATGTCTGACCGAAGCGAGCCCGGAAGGGTATCTTCTGTACGGGTACCTGGTCCCGGACTTGTTTGAGCCAGTCTTTGCGCGCCACGCGGAAGCGCTTTTCGAATAACTCCTCGGCGATGGTTCGCTTGAGTCGATCCGGGCTACTGATGGCGATACTCTTCCGTTCGTCGACCCGCAGAATGTGGTATCCGAGGAAGGTGCGAATGACAGGGCTCAACTCGCCATCCTTGAGCGCGAAGGCGGTGGAGTCGAATTGGTAGGTGCCACGGGTTGACCACCCCAGATCACCACCGTTCTTCCCGTCGCTGCTCGCGCTATGGAGTTTAGCGGCCTCCTCGAAGGCGATCTCGCCATTGGCGATCTTGGCTCGAATCCGCTCGGAAACGCGGTAGAGCTCCAGTTCTACTTCCGGGTTTACGATAATCGGAACGCGGATAAGGATCTGCCGTATATGAAGCTTGTCTTCCTTTCCCTGGCCGTATTGGCGGCGATAGTTTTCTTCCAGCTCCTTGGGAGGAACCTGGACCCGGCTCATTACCTTGATTCGAGTGCTATTGGCGATGGACAGCTGGCGTTGAATGGCGCGGATAATTTCCGGGACAGAATCGAAGCCCAACTCGCCGACGATGCCGTCGAGTTCATCATTCGTCCATTGGTTTTCACGTTGAAGTCGCCGAAAGTATTGTTCTGCCTGATCTCGTGTCGCTTCGATCCCGATGTCGCGTGCTACTTTCAAGAAGAACTCTTCATCCAGGGTGCGGTCAAAGGCCCAGACATCCGTTCGTTCGCTGGGAACCCCGGACACATACCCTTGGAATAAGGCTGTGAGATCCGGAGACTCCTGGGTGCGTATGACGTCGTACATGGTGATGGGGTGCCCATCCACCACAGCTACGATCCGGTCAAGCAGGAGTTCCTCACTGTGGGCGGGCGCGACGCCGAGTCCAGCCAACAGCGGACCGGACAGAATCAGAGCAAAACATATGCGGATACGATGGCTGGAAATCATGGGGCCTGATCTTTTCGTACAGCGTTCTTGGGGTTGTCTTCTATCAGTGTCTTAATGCGTTTCAAATCCGTCCGGTGCTGAATGCCGAGAGAGGGACGGGTATTCTGGCGTATGGGTGTAAGTCTGGGTTTGGCTGGGGCCGGCGGGCTCGCGGCTCCAAAGATCTTCTCGAAAGCCGCCTGGTCAATCTGCGTGTCCGCACGATTCAGGAGGTCCTGCTTGATCTCGTTTTGGCGCACACTCCGACGTTCTGCCAGTAGTCGGTTTCGGATCTTTGTTCGAGCAACTTCTTTCGATATCTGGGTGCTGGGCGAGACGGTAATGGCTCCTACGATCAAGAACCCAATCCGGCGGTAGGGCGCATTTTTTTCCTTATCGTAGTAGAGGCTACCTGGCCGCAGGTCCTGGAAGATCTGCTTTGCGACGATGGTGGGTACAATCTGACTGTTGGAATCCTCCGCTGAGGACGTACCGTTTTCGCCAATAAAGCCTGCGTCTCCTTCCGTTTCGGCCAGTTTATAGGATGGTCCCAGCTCGCGGACACGTTCCTTGAATCGTTCCAGGCGAATGTTCGCGCGTTCCTCTTCAGAAGTATCGGCGTAGTCGGTGTCGACCGCCTGAAGATACGCGAGTGTTTTCATGGCCTGGTTATAATCGCGGCTTTCGTAGATATAAACGTTGGCGGTCGCTGGTTGCGTGGAGAGCTTGGGACGTTCCTGGTAGGCCATATCAATCTCCTCATTGAGGATATCCGAAGGGCTTACGGCTCGTTCGGATAGATCGCGCAAATGCTGTTCAAGAATCGCCTTCTTATAGTTGTGGAGTAAAACAGGGTCACGTTGCAGATTCATCTCTTTCGCGTTTCGGCTTATCAATTCGAAGGCAACCAGATCCATGAGGAACTCCCGCCACCGGTCCGGATTCTGGTATCGAACCCGTAAGGACAAAGGCTGATCCAATAGCGCGTCCACAAAATCGCCCGCAGTGATCGTAAGATCATCGCCTTTGGCCAGGATGATGGAACGAGCCTCTTTTGGGAGAATAAGAGGCTGTAGAATCTTCCTCTTATGCGCATTTCCCTTGGCTTGTTCGGGCCGGAAACGACTGATCTGCCCCTGCTTATTTCCAGGGATCTTCGGGCGTTCTGGCTTACAGCTGAAGAAAACCAGCAGGGCGAGAATCAGGAATCCTCGAAGTCCAAAGCTTGGAAATTGGTGGTGCATGCGTTTCATCTAGCACATCTATGTGGAACTCTGCACGAAGTTGTTGAAATCACGAATGAACTGCTCTGCGGTTTCAAAAGGATGTGCCGATTGTGGTTCGGTCAAAGGGCGCTCGAGGGCCATATCCGGAGTCAACTTCCAGGAACTTTCCTCCCGGGTGACGAAGGCGGTGATCTTCGCGGGATCCAACCGGGAATGACTGGAAGTCGCTAAACCCAGGCGCATTCGTCGCTTTCTCATGATGACTCTGGAAAGCCCACAATTCGCGGCCAGTACACGGATTTTATGCACTCGAATCAGATTTTGTGCCTCTTCTGGGAGTCGGCCGTAGCGGTCGGTGATCTCCTCCGCCAGGGCATAGATCTGGTCGATTTCGGATATGGATCCAATTCTTCGGTACAGACTCAAACGTTCATGGGGATCGGGCAGGTAGTCGTCAGGCAGGAAAGCCGCGACGTCGATCTGCACCTCGGTATCAAACCGGTGACGAGGACCTTCGATTCCACGGAGTTCGGCGATGGTTTCGCTGAGAAGGTCCATAAACGCGTCGTAGCCGATGGCGTCGATGGTTCCGTGTTGTTGGCGACCAAGAAGATTTCCAGCGCCGCGTATCTCCATGTCTTCCAGAGCCAGGCGAAGGCCACTTCCAAGAGA
>CAUZEG010000088.1:0-15172 GCA_963578775.1 Myxococcales bacterium | reverse complement strand
TCAGATCATACAGTTCATCGTTGGAGGCCACACGGAAGGTAAGTCCAACCTCGGCCAGAACGGGCAGATAAATCACGTCGAGATCATCAAGAGCGTTTAGCCACATATCGCCCGCGATCTTCTGGACCGACTGGATATGTAATGCTGTCAGTTTCGGATTGTCGGTGATGTAGAAGGAGCCGCCAACCTCAATCAACTGGGGCGCACTGAACTTGCGAAGCCGATCGTTCTCATAGACATAGACATCGCCGTCCACGTAGCCGAGGGACGGTATGGTCATATGGCTCAAGTCCGGGTTCTTTTCTATGCGGAGATCGCCATTCACGCCACAAAGATTGGGAAGATCGATGTTTCCGCTGAAGTCGGTGGTGATCACCAGATCGCCCGCCACATGACTTACGTCTTTCAGCGCTTCCACATCATCCATCGTCTCGATTGATGCATGGTCTTGTAGAATGACCGGCTCTTCCCCATTCATCAGAGCTGGGCAAACCGGTTGCTCGGTAACTTTCAGACTTTGATCACAACCAAATCCAGCCAATACAATCAGAAGACAGATATAAAACGATGATTCAAAACGATACATCATCAATTTCCTCCAAAACAAACATATCAAAAACATGTTGTACGAGCTTTTGGCATCGACTTCCAATTCGCCCCGTTTTTTAGCATCTCTCTGGCATCGTCAGGAGATGGTGCTCAAAGCAAGAGCGCGAAGCCGTTGGATCATCGAATAGAAGCCGTTTTTTCGGCTTGGGCTCAGATGGTCTGTCAGCCCAAGTCTGGTGAACAAACCGTCAATATCATGGCGGATTATATCTTGGGGAGACTGGTTGCTATGAAGCATGATCAGAATCGAGACAAGGCCTTTGACGATCTGGGAATCACTATCCGCTAAGAACTCCACCTTGAGCGTGGGCTCTTCGTGCACCTTGGATACCAGCCAGACCCGACTAACACAGCCTTCTACAAGGTTCTCTTCGGTCTTCCAGGCCTCGTCAAAGACCGGTAGCTTTCGTCCGAGATCCATCAGATAGAGATAGCGCTCTTCCCAATCATCGAAAACTTCGAAGCGTGTGATGAGTTCGTCTACCGTCATGATGTCCTGGTTCAACTGTTTCTGAGGTGTAGATCGCGAATATCCCAAGCAGGCCGCTGCTGTCCACGCTCCACTCTGTTGGCCGTGAACTTCATTGACCTTTCAGTACGTGCACAGACAACTACATTCACGAGAGAACATCAATAATCTGCTCGGTAACTACGTCTGGTGCCGCGTTTCCATCCACGAGCTTCAACAAACCGGTCGACTCATAATATGGCAGAACCGGGGCCGTCTCGGAATGGTATTTTTCCAGCCGAACCCTACAGGCCTCGTCGGTGTCGTCTTCGCGTTGAATCACCCGGTCGGCCACCTCGGCCGGCGGTGGTTTGAAATCCATATGATAGATATCGCCCGTTTTCGGGTCCATCCGACGTCCTGTGATGCGCCCCACGATGAGGTCGTCGGGGACCTGAATGGCCACGATGGCGTCCAGCCCGACGCCCGCCTCTACCAGAGCCGCGTCCAGGGCTTCTGCTTGCGGCAGACTACGGGGAAAGCCATCGAGCAGGAAACCATCCTCACAATCGGCCTGATTCACGCGCTCCACCATCATATCCACAACCAGGGCGTCGGGGACGAGATGCCCCTTCTCCATATAGACTTCGGCCTGAACACCAAGTTCGGTGCCGGCCTTGATAGCCGCCCGCAACATATCCCCGGAAGACAGGTGGGTAATGCCATACTCCTCGACGAGTCTCGCGGCCTGGGTTCCTTTACCCGCGGCTGGTGGGCCAATCAATATAAGACGCATGAATCCATCCTTAGACTGGGGTATTCCACTCAATACGTGGGCATATCGGGATCAATTTCCTGCGCCCAGCCGACGATGCCACCGTCCAAATTGTACAGGCGTGTGAAGCCAGCCTCGGCTAGCACCTCGCAGGCATAGGCCGAACGGCCGCCCATTTTACAATGGACCAGAATGTCCCGATCACGGGGAAGGTCATCGACAATGTCCAGGACATCGGTGTGTGGATGAAGTTGGTCGGCGAAATCAAAACGTACAATATCGGCTTCCTGTTCGCCCCGGACATCCAAAACGTACGGTGCCCATCCTTCATCAAGACGTTTCTTGGTTTCATGTACAGAAATCTGGGTGAAATCCACGTTGGCCTCCTCTTGGCCCGGGATACCGCAGAACTCCTGATAATCGATGAGTTCCGAGATCTCCGGACAGTTTGGATCCTTGCGAAGCTTCAGCTCACGAAAGGTCATATCGAGTGCGTTGTAAACTACGAGTCGACCCGCCAGGGTCGTACCCCGACCCAGCAGAATCTTGATGGTCTCGGTCGCCTGTATACAGCCGATAACTCCCGGCAGAATCCCGAGAACGCCACCTTCTGCGCAGGACGGTACCAGACCAGGCGGCGGGGGTTCGGGGTATAGATCACGGTAATTCGGGCCACCCTTGTAGTTGAAGACCGTCGCCTGGCCTTCGAACTTGAAGATCGATCCATAGACGTTGGGCTTGCCAAGAATCACACAGGCGTCGTTGACGAGATATCGGGTTGGGAAATTGTCGGTGCCGTCGACCACCACGTCGTAGGGCTCAATGATCTCCAGAGCATTCTCACTACTGAGCGGTACATCGAACAGATCCACCTGTACATGGGGGTTGATATCGAGAAGACGGTCGCGTGCAGATACCACCTTCTTTACACCCAGGGTGGATGTGCCGTGCACAACCTGACGCTGAAGATTCGATTCATCCACCACGTCGAAATCTACAATTCCCAGGCGCCCAACACCGGCCGCTGCCAGATAAAGCAACAGGGGTGAGCCCAGACCGCCCGTGCCTACGCAGAGTACAGAGCTACCCTTCAGGGTGCGCTGGCCCTCCATACCCACCTCGTCGAGGATGAGGTGCCTCGAATAGCGGGCAATTTCTTCACGTGAGAGATCTGGCAACGACATAGGTCTCCTTTTCCTTCCTGGGGAGCGCGAGAATATAGGTATGGTGACGCCCAGGGTCAAGTGCCGAATTGTCTTGAAACAGTCTCCTCAACGCAAGGCAGGGAGTTCTGGCGAGAGCCAGTGTTCTGCGGTAGGGTCGCTTCCATGAATTCCCTGGCACGACTTCTGATCCGCTGTCCCGATCGGCCCGGCATCATCGCCGCAGTAACCAATTTCCTCCATCAGCATGGGGCCAATGTTACCGATTTGGACCAGCACGCCTCGGAAGGCAACGATGGTACCTTCTGGATGCGGTTGGAACTGCAGACCCCCAAACTCGATCTCCAGGGCAGCGCGTTGGAGCAGGCCTTTCAATCCGAGATCGCGGACCAGTTCTCCATGGGCTGGAAACTGAGTTACGCCGCCGCCCTGCCCCGGATGGTTATCTTCGTATCGCGGTATGACCACGCTCTGCTCGAGCTCCTATGGCGTTTGAAACGAGGCGACATCGCCGCCGAGCTTACGATGGTCATATCCAATCACACTGATCTTGCCGATGCGGTCCAGGATTTCGGCGTCCCCTTTCATCACGTCCCGGTAACAACCGAAGCCGAAGCGCAGATTCTGGAGCTGATCTCCGGTCAGGACGATGTACTGGTTCTGGCCCGCTATATGCAGATTCTATCGGGTGATTTCGTCGCCAGGTACACCAATCGCATCATCAATATCCATCACTCCTTCCTACCGGCTTTCGCCGGGGCCGACCCCTATGCCCAGGCTATGGAGCGGGGGGTGAAAATCATCGGCGCGACGGCCCATTATGTCACCGAAGAGTTGGATGCAGGCCCCATTATCGAACAGAGCGTCAGTCATGTAAGCCACCGACACTCCCTGCGGGAGCTGAAACAGCTGGGCCGCGATATCGAACGGCGGGTCCTGGCCCAGGCGGTGCAATGGCATGTGGAAGACCGGATCATCGTCGACGGCAATAAGACCATCGTCTTCAGTTGATCGTTTTCTAGAGCCCGCCTCTGGCTACGCAGAGCAGAGAGAGGGCCTATACCCCGCCATATGGCTCAAAAGTGGCCGCTGATGGGCCCGAGGCCAGCCATCTTCATTACGGCCGTCACAATGCCCATCAAACCTTCTCCAGCGATCAGACCGGAGGCAATGGCAAAACCCAATGCTTTCGTATCGTCGGGACGGTAGCGCTTCCAGATCATAAAGATGGTGGCACCGAACAACATAGCCAGGGAGTAGAAAGCCGGTACGATGAACGCGATCCCGAAGGCCAGGCCCGACGGCAGAAAACGCCAGGTCGGATGTAATTTTCGGAGGATGGGCACCAGGATCCCGAAGATGAGCCCACCCAACACACCCCATTCCGCATGGGTGGGCAGTTGGTCAAAGCCCCCAGCCAGCAGGGTAGCCATCGCTTTCCAGGCATGTGCCGCTGGAACGGGTAGAGCGTCTGGATTCTGTATCATGCCCAGCTCTGCGTCGTGTATCATCCAGGGGTGCGCCTTCATGAACAACATATAGATGGGCACACAGATAAAAATCCCAACCCCGATACCCACAAGCTGGGCGATGAACTGCTTTCGTGGCGAGGCTCCTAATAGATGCCCCGTCTTCAGATCCTGCATCATATCCGCGGCCTGGGTCGCCCCGGCCCCGGTAATGCCGGCCGCCATCAGATTGGTCGATACATTCCCCGGTGCGATCCCGCCATATACCAACTGGGTGACCTTTCCCATGCCACCGATGGGGTTGATATCGGTCTCTCCGGTCGCCCGGGTGGCGATCATAGCCAATACGGCCGAAAGAGCTACAGCAATCAGAGTCAAGTACACCGGAATACCGAAGACGATCTGGCTGGTCGCGGCCGTAAGTACGGTGCCGGCCGCCAACCCCAGAATCCACCATTCGTTTCGGATCCGCTGCTTGGGATCTTCCAGGGCCACTTCATCATCCTTCGGACCACTGGTCATAGCCCGGTACCAACGAATGGCCCCGATGAGCAGCCGGATCCAGATGTAGAGAGCGACACCGGCCAAAACATAGCGCATAGCCGGTGCTCCGAAGAACAGCCAAATCGCCAGGCCGACACCGACCAGGACGTCCCGTAATACGATCAGCGGGAGCAGCCAGGCGAAGAATCCTTCCAGAATGACCACCCCAAGACCCAGCGCCAGAATCAAGGCCATGGCAAGCATCACCGTCTCGCCCGGTATTCCAAAGGCAAGCCAGCCCACCACTAGAATCGCCAATCCGATTTCAATGAAGAATGCGAACTCCCGTAATATGGACTTCTTCGGCACCTCGGTAGAGACCTCTGTGCTACGAATACCACGAAAGCTGTTGAGCATGGTTTTCCAGGAGAGAGCCAACTGCGTGAGGGCATCGGCCACCATGATGGACACGCCGACCCATAAGATCCATCCGCGTCCGCCGGTCGCGTAGGATAGGGTCGGTCCATCCACCCAGCCGTTGGCTTCCACGATGGGTATCAATACGCCCCAACTGAAGATCGCCCCGGCCCCCAGGGAAAAGGCCACCAATGGTCCAATCAGGATCCCCGCCCCAAACATAAGGGGGCTCATCAGCAGGCTGAAGCTGTACCCACCAGCAACCCCCAACGCTGCAAAGGGAAGACGATCGCCAAACCACAAAAGTACCAGCGCCCATACGCCAAACATCAAGCCCAGTTCACGGTTGCCCCGGGCGAAGACGTAGGTACCAAAGCCGAGGGATATTACCGCCAGGAAAGCGCCCCAGGCCTCTACCGGCGGATGTTCCAATTCAGGGAAGAAAAACGCCGTCAATGTAAATATCGCGGCACCAATGGCCCAGCCCAACAGCGCTCGCGCCTTGCGCAAAGCGTCGGCTCCTGAACTGAACATCGCCAAAATGGTATGTGCAGCGGCCGTTCCGGTCGGGAAGCGTAGTTTCTCTACCAGAATCATCTGCCGTCGCAGGGGTACCGCGTAAAAGACTCCGAGGTACGCCACCGATGCTGCCCATAAGGTCAATTCGACGTAGCCAAATTCGGGAATACCATAGCGGTTTATGACCCCATCCTTATCCGGTATGACCCGCAACATCTCCATGGCGGGAATGCAGGCAACGAGACCGGCTGCAAGGCTCATCTGCCCGCCAGCTGAAGCAGCCGTCTGGGCAATATTCGTCTCCAGGGGGGTGAATTTCTTCTTACTTCCTAAGGCCTGAAAAAACGAATAGGAAAGGATCGCAGCGATAAGAGATCCACCAATACCCCAGCCGGTGCGAAGACCGAAGTACAGGTTCATGGCACATACAAGGGCACCCAGGCCGCAACCGATCGCCAGAGCGCGGATGGTGAGTTGGAGCTCGTTTTTGCCGGGGGTGTACAGCGGGCCCTTTCCCGGATTCTCTATACGCGCACCCAGTTCGTCGCCCGCCGTCGCTACGGCCGCTTCCGCTTCACTCATCTATCTCCTCCCAGAAAAACGAGAATCCTCGGTATGTGATTCCATCCGACGACGCAAGTAAATCCTGCGCTGGCACAGAGATCACAAACTTCCGTTGCTGAAAAAACGGACATCCTGTATGACGCTTGCTTGCCCGAATCATGGGTTTGCAAACGTGAGGAGATCAAGATGAGTCGTAATCGTACCCCAATCGCCCTTTTCGTTGTCCTGGCTGTCGTGGCATTCCTGCCATCCCAGGCCTTTGCTAGCGCCTTTGGCGTACGAGAGAGTTCTACGGTCTCTACCGGCATGATGCATGCGACCACGGCTCGTCTCGATACCCCCGAAACCCTGTTTTACAACCCCGCTGGTCTTGCCCTGTTAACCAGGACTCAGCTGTCCATTGGTGTGCAGGGTATCTACGGCAGTTTCCATTATACCGACCCCGATACCGATGGTGGTGGACCGGCTAATGATGCTACGGGAACCGCTCTGATCCCCATCCCCAATATGTCTCTTGCCTACGCAGCCGGCCCTTTGACTGTGGGACTTGGCGTCTATGCTCCCTACGGCTTGAAGCTGACCTGGCCCGATGATTTCGCGGGTGATCATATTGTCCAGATGACGCATCTGAAAATACCCCATACCTGCCTGGGTGCCGGCTTCAAAATTGCCAAGGGCCTGTATATTGGCGTAGCCGGTCAGGTAACCGTATCTCCCGACCCACGCGCGTTTACCGCCAATGTGGAGTTGGAAAAGGACCTGAATATTCTTACAGGTGATCTGTCAGGCGAAGCGATTGGATTTGGTTATTCCGTAGGTCTTATGTATCGGCCCAATGACACCTTCTTCTTCGGCCTATCCTATAAGAGCCCTGTAAAGCTTGAGTTCGAGGGTGAATCCACAAAGACCACCGCCGGTGACACCGAACCTTTTGATAGAACGGATATCCTGGCCAAGATCAACATGCCGGATGAATTCAACGTGGGTATCGGCTTCAAGCCAAACGACGACTGGTATATCGCCCTCGATGCTGGGCTGAGCAAATGGAGCGTACTCCCAGAAATCGTCATCACCGATCTAGCCATCGACGACCATCTCGCCGGCGTATCCCCGATGAACCTGGATTGGGGCAATGGCTACTTCTTCCGTACGGGTGTCCAGTGGGAGAAGAGTAAGACCCTTCAGCTTCGCTTTGGCGTCGGCTATGAAATCACGCCGATCCCCATCGAGACCCTGGGACCATTGCTTCCGGACGCCGACCGAATTGATCTCTCCGCTGGTCTTACCTGGATCAAGTCGGACAACCTATCAATCGACGCATCGGTCATGTTTGTAAAGTTCCTCGAACGCACAGCGGACGTGGCCTCAGGCAACGAGCATGCCGCCGGAAATCCGAGCTTCGAAGGGACCTACAATACGCAGGCCGTACTCTTCGGTGCCAACTTTCGGTACGCCTTCTAGTCGAAGGTTTCGTCGAAACAGTAGAAGCCGTCACAAGCGACCGAGTAGACGCATCCTTTGCAGACGTCTTCACGAACGCGTGTGCCTGCCAGGTACTCGAAGAGATTTACCTTCTCCTGGGTCACGAACACCATATTGCGCTGTAGCTTGAGCACATCGCCCACAACCCACGATTCATAGCCCGGGAAGAAACACCAGGGTACATTGATGAGGTAGGTCTTGATGCGGGCTTTATAGGTATCGATGAGCGCCATCACGGTCGGCGCGATCTCCGCCGGATCCGGCACCAGGTTCTCTTCCGCACGACCAAAAGGCGTAAGGAATTGAATATTGATCTTTCGTACGCCCAACTTGTCCATCAACGCATAGTACTGCGGCAGGGTCTGCCAGTTGGTATTGGTCAATGTGATATTCACACCGAAATCCATAGTACGCGGTTTCATCTTCAAGGTTGTGATAATACCGCGAAGGGTTTGCCGGAAGGCTCCCTTGGAGACAACCTGTTCCTCATGAATCTCCGCCGTAGGTCCGTGGCAGGAAATCAAAAGACTGGTCAATCCACTATTCAGCAACTTCTTTGCGATATGTGGATAGGCCAGAGTGCGTCCATTGGTCGTGATATTGATCTGTTGGTATCCCAGATCCCGCGCATAACCGATCACGTTGAGAAGATTCGGGTAGATGGTCGGCTCACCACCATCAAAGTCCACAAGGTCCACGCCTTTGGCACGGTATTCTTCGAGGGTCTTACGATGGAAATCGTAATCGCCATTTTCATGCATGCGGTTCCCTACCGCACAGAAGGTGCAGTAGTTATTGCATTTGTAGGTCAGATTAATGATGACCTTTCGCGTATGGGAAAGCCCGATTCGAACGCCAAGCAGTTGCCGCAAAGACTGCAGTTCCGACTCGGCCAGCTCACCCTCCGGGGATTCGAACCCTCTGGGACGGTTCAGGATATCCGGTGGCCCCTCCGGCGGATTCGCTATGGGATCATAGTCGGTCTCGGGAAGCCGCGGAAAATCAATCCGGAGCTCTGGACGATGTTCCTCGAACATCTCCCAGATTTTCTGCGCCCGAAAGATCGTAGTCTGCCTTGATTCGCCTTCCGCTCCGAGGGAGCCGGCCAACATCACGGACTGATCCGTTCCCTGGCATTCATCCAGTACTCGGAATGCAGCTCTCGAAACGGCTTTATGATCCGGCCCACCCAGGCCATCAATGTCGATTACGACCAGGCCTTTCTTGGGCACTTCCGTATCAATAAGCACGCGGGGATCCATGGGCTGAACGGATCCAGCCCCATCTATTCGATTTTGAGCTACCATGGATTTCCTGTCGGTATCGTATTCAAGAGTACCGATCCGACCCCCCACAGGTCAACAAAATCCACCGTAGGGTATTGGAGCGGGCCCTGATACAGCTGATTAGTCATAGACATACATTCTTTCCCTGGGCCGGATCAAACCCGCAATTCTGGTTCTGGGCCCCACAGTTCTCGGAATACAGCACACCGCCAACACAGAACCAGAGGACTTCAGCCACACAATGCCCTGCGCTACCGCCAAAGGGGCCGCAGGTGGCGCCCTCTGTGGGTATGCAATCGTTGATCTCGCAGGCCCAACCAGACGGACAAAAACCGCAGTCCCCGCCGCAGCCGTCCGACCCACAGACCTTGTCGAGGCAATCCGGAATACATTCGGGCGGGTCCATACATGCATATTGGCCAGCGTCCGGATCCCAGAGACAGAATAAGCCCTCCACCGCACAATCCTGACTTGAGACGACCCCCTGTTCGCATTGGGTAAGGATCGAGCCTTCACATTTCCCAAAAGCGGGGATGGAGCCACAGGTCACCGATTCGCATTGACCCTCCACACAATCTTCCCCGAAGCCACAATAGCCACAGGTCCCGGCGCAGCCATCGCTACCGCAGTTCTTATCGGTACAATCGGGCACACATTCCTGGTAACAAAGCCCATCGTCCTTGCAGATAAAGTCTTCCAGGCATAGACCACAGAGCCCACCACATTCGTTAGGACCGCAGTTCTTGCCCTGGCACTGGGGTATGCAATTGACGACACATAAACCCGATTGACCGCATAGAAAGTCCTCGTCACAAACACCACAGACGCTATCACAGCCATCGGGACCACATTGTCGCTCGCTGCCATCTTCATTCGTGCAGTTGGGATCACAGCCCGTCGTACATTGGCCCGCTCCATTACAGAACTCGCCCGGATTGCAGAATCCACATACGTTTCCGCAGCCATCGGGACCACAGACCAATCCCTCACATTCGGGTAGACATTCGTCTACACATTGGCCGTCTTCGGTGCATTTCGGGGCGTCAAAGGGACAGATACCGCAGATATAGCCACAGCCATTAGGGCCGCATACCTTCGGCGTTCCATCCGGCAACGCACATTGCGGTACACAGACATCCTCGGAACCGTCGGTCCCATCACTGGCCGGAACGTCCGTGGAAACCTCTGCTGTGCCGTCGGGCATATCGGTCGAACTGTCGGTCTGGGGGGCCGAACCACCACAGGCGAGAAGCGCCAGCGTAAAGACCCATATAGGCAGACACCGTAGCCCGTCTCGACATCGCTCTCGTGCGCCGGCTGGTACCATATGCTCTCAGTTCGACCCTGGTCCGGTGGGGCCAGAATCAAACTTGCCGTTCGAGACACTCAGTTCGTAGTCATCACAGGGTGGTACCCCGGTGTAGTCCGGTCGTAGATATACCCGGATATAGAACTGGGCGCTTTCGTCATCACAGAAATTCTTACCCGCCTCGGCAAAGTGTTCGATGTTGCACTTGGAGGTGTCGAAGTCATCATCCTCGCCACCACAGCCATACTCGGCAATCACGATGTCCTGATTGATGTACGAATTCGAGCACGGACATTGGCCATAGCCGTCACCAGCCTCGTCCCGGTAATCCGTGGCAAAAACGTAATTATCGGACAGAACGCATTGCTGATCCGTTCCAGCACAGGATCCTCGATAGACATCCAGGGCATAGGCATCATCCGGGTTGTATTCCAATTCCACCCGGAAGTGGAAGTTGTCACAACTATCATCCGCAAGATCGACCGCCTGTACCGTATACCAATCCTCATCCGTGGCCGGCACGATCTGCCCCGTGATCAATATCGTCGTTCCACAGTTACCGGTGGCAGGATCACACCCGGCATCTTCGACCGTCCCCAGGTCCTGGGCATTCGGGCATAGGTTATTCGAGCTGTCGTCCACATCAGAAAGACATTCACAGCCATCGGGAACCAATGCGTTAAGATCGTAGAAGCCCGCATCACAGGACCCGATGATACAGGTCTGGTCACAGGCCGGCTGACCGTGGGGAGGTACGGCGCACATGGCAACCGGCGGATCCTCGTCCGTCTGGTCGTCACAGTCATCATCGATATTATTACATTGTTCGGGGGCGAATGGGTGAATCAGAGGGGCCGCGTCATTACAGTCACCGCTAAACTCCGTCCCGTAGAGCGCGGTAGGCTCACAGAGGCACTCAAAGTTGTCGGTCAGCCCATAGCCGTCGCCGTCGCCGTCGAGATAGAAGACCTGACAACCCGTCCCATTCTCCTCATCAATCTCTTCGTCACAGTCATTATCGATGAAGTCTCCGCAAACTTCCGGTGCTTCGGGCGAAATGTCGGCGTCTTTATCGTCGCAATCGTCGTCAAACTCGCTGAAGCCATCCACCAATGAACAGGTACAGACCTCGGTTTCGGGATCGCCATGCCCATCGCCATCGGAGTCGAGGTAGCCAATGACACATCCCAGTGCACCGATTTCATCCACGGTGTCGTCGCAATCGTCATCAATCCCATTACAGAACTCATCCTGCCCTGGGTGAACGGCCGTGGCCGAATCGTTGCAATCACCACCTTCATTTACATATCCGGCTCCGGGCGGCTCGCAGGTGCAAGAACCCAGGCCGATGCCGTAGCCATCACCATCGTTGTCTGAATACCAGGTCAAACACCCCGCGGCACCGTCTTCATCAGGCTCACCATCGCAATCGTCGTCCACGCCATTACAGATTTCGGGGGCCGGATCGGCTGCACTGCAATCCGAAAGGCCATCGTCGGTACAACTACGGGTACCTTCACAGAGGCCGTCCTCGTTGTCGTTATAGCAGGTCGTCAACGCCCCGGCCTGAACCGCCAGGTTATTGCAGCTGCACTCCCCTTCCAGGGGAATACACTGGCTCGATGTGCTGCCACCTATGGTGGGCACATCTGCACAATGGTAGCTCTCTGGGCACTCGCCGGTCTCGTCACAACTGATTCCGCAGAAGTAGCCGGCTGGCCCATAATCAATACAGGCTGAGGAATTAATCCCGAAATCATTGCAGACATCCGAGTTGCTACAAGGCCGGCATAAATTCAAATCCCGGAATACACAGATAAAGGCGGTGTCACCAAGAGGCGTGGCAATCTGGCTGCAGGTCATCTCTTGCGGACAATCGGTAATACACGCCTGGGCACATTCTTTTCCATTGGGTCCCTGAATACAGAACGGCGTCAGACATTGATCATTCTCGGTGCAGGGATAACCTGGCTCGCCCGGTCCCGGAAGATTCGGAACGTCCTGGTTGATATCGCTCGTGTTGGTATCCACCGCCGTATCTGTAAGATCGGGAGTGGCATCTGTACCGAAACTATCGCTGTCGTTAGCTGCGCCATCGGTCCCAAGATCGATCTGGGTCCATACATCCTTATCGTAATTGATAAGTCCGCCATCGCTGCCGCAGGAAAGTCCAGCCAGCGCTACGGCGACCAACATCACGGCTCCAGTCCATAAAGAAAGGCCGGTTGGCTCAGATGTATTCGTTACGAGGATCAATTTAAGTCACCCTGAATCACAGTATAACCAGAATCTCTGCTGATCAGTGTAGGTAGAATAGCGATCTTCAGCCCCGGTGGGAAGGAAGGATCTAATTTTGACAGTTCAACCTCTGGAAGGGGGAACGAAGTCAAGGTATCCCCCAGAAGTGCTCCAACGATTTCATCCATCAGGTTTTCCTTGATCATTTCCTCGATCGCCTCCTCGGATCCCTCAAGACTACCCGTCAACGACACAACTTCCAAATCAAAGTACTCTACCTCTTGAATATTGATCCCCAGCTCACTCACTCCATCGTTATCGACCAGGCCGATTTCAACACCAGCGACAAGCTGTATAAACGCCCCCATCGTGACCGGTTGCCCCACGACAAGCATATCCGCTTCGATGTAGCCGTCGGCGATTTCAAGCCGCTGTTGGCGATCTGCATAGCAGTCGTTGAGAATCGGAGGCAGGAAAAAGTTGGTGTTCACCGCGACCTCGGAAATCCCAAATTCTGCAAAGGAATCAATACCACCCACATCGCCAGCGCCAATCGTTAGATTCAAAAGCCCTCCCCACCAGACACCAAAAAGGGCTTCATTCAGAAAATCGTCAAACATGGCGATACCAATCCGACTGTTGATGCTATGGACGTAGACCCCTTCATTCGGGTCCATACAACGAGCACGCCCCATGGAGCCCAACGGGTTTCGATCGATCTGCTTGGGTGTCCAGAACAGAGCTTTGAACTCTATGATCATACCCTGTGGGCTGAGCACCAGATTTTGTACATTGGTCTTCAGATCCAGGAGAACACCTGGGAAGCCCTCCATCAGCGAATTCACTTCGAGCTGTTCATCCAGCGTCAGTTCGCCAAAGAGATCTCCCATCATAGCGCCCAGCTCGTCACCAATCGCGTCCTGGAAGGCATCCTCAATGGTCGGAGTCATCAGATCAACCACGATGTCCAGAATCCAATCGAACATCCAACCGAGGATGCCGTCGATGTTCACATCCACGCTACCCACGGTCACCGAAGAATAGACCTCGTTGGAAACAACGACCCCATCGATTACAGCCAGTTCGACTTCCGTGCTCAAACCAAGTTCGGAAATATTGATAGAGCCGGAGAAATCCGGACAGAGATCGATACCCAGAACCTTGCACTCGCCTTCAATCTCAATATTGGCGCTGAGCCAGGCAATGGTGCCCTCTACGGCCATCGCACCATCCAGGGGCGTCAACCATAAAGACAGGGGACCTGCGACGACATTATGTACAAGGATCTGGTAACTGCCCGAGGATGCCACCGGGTTGGGTAACAATCCATTCAGATCCAGGGAGCCCACTACAAGCTCAAGAATCGTTGCCAGGTCATTCGGATTATTATGATCGTGAACCCCATCGTCGATGAAGTCTTCGCGAAAACTCATGATCAGTCCTCGCGGGACGTAGGTCTCCGGTACAATGCCCGCATGGTACGGGTACCATTCGGGCGAATAGTAGAGACCTCGAGCTCCGTCCGATTCATTCCCGCCCAGATCCACGGCGGTCCAGGTTACGGTGTTCATACCGATATGAAGCGGGACAATACGGGTGAAATTCCCATCGGCGTCCACGGCCACGGCATAGTCGTTGACCAGGAACGACGCAATGCCCGCAAATGGATCATTGATGGTACCGATCACATTGATAACCGGCTTATCGTCGCGTGTTTCGCCGCGAAGAGGTTGTTCAATCACCACGGATGGACCACTCCCGTCGATCACGATCTCCATTTCCACGAAGGGGAACGACAGCCCATCCAGCGTAAAGGTGAGCAGGAAAACGCCCTCTTTCTTCAGCAGAACGGTGGTCTCGTTGATCACCTTGATTCCCGGAGTCGGGCTGGCGGTGGGCTTGGTAAGCGGGGGATCCGGAATAAGATTTCCCCACTCGTCCAAGACGGAAATTTCAAAATCCACAATTTCGTAGGTCTTGTAGACATCCTTTTCCGGGATCGGCACCACCACCATCTCGTGGGGTGGCCCAGGCAGGACCGTAAGCTCCCCTCGCACAATCTCAAAATAGGCGGCGTCTTCACTCTGGGGTAGACATTTGATCTGGTACAGACCAGCAACGGTTCCGCTGATCTCCAGACCATTCAGCGCCAGATTCTCGGGATGGGACACAACCAGCGGAAATTGATCCGGCGGGATGGCGTTACCGTATTCATCTTCCGTGACACATTGAATGATGGATGGTTCCGAAGCCGCAACGGTCGGCGGATTCAATACGGCCCGGATGGTTCTGGGTAGCCCCGGCCAAATGGAGGCATAGGCAGGGGTCGGATCGGAAATTCCAGCCGCGCTATCCGTACAGGTAACCGAATATACACCCGCTGTCTTGAATACCACCTTACTCCCAACGG
>CAUZEG010000087.1:0-15310 GCA_963578775.1 Myxococcales bacterium | reverse complement strand
TCATCGCAATGACCCCGACCGCTGTGACGGGTTCGATTCTTCAGATGATCAACCATGGTATCTCTACCGGCGCCCTGTTCCTGCTGGTAGGAATGATCTACGAACGGCGGCATACCCGTGCCATTAGTGATTATGGAGGGATCGCCAAGATCATGCCGGCCTTCGCGGTCTGTTTTATCATCGTAACCCTTTCGAGCATCGGGCTGCCGGGAACCAACGGCTTCGTCGGGGAGTTCCTCATCCTGGAAGGAACCTTGAAAGAAGCCATCGCAGGCCGTCATTCGTTTGATTCCTGGGCCTTGCTCTCGAACGCATGCGTGATTCTGGCGGCGACAGGCATAATTCTCGGGGCGGTCTATATGCTCACTCTTGTACGCCGCGTTTTCTTCGGCCCCTTGAATAACCCCGCGAACGAGAAGCTCAAGGATCTCAGTCTACGAGAATGGGCCATCTTGATGCCCCTGATCGCAAGTATCTTTGTCATCGGATTACAGCCCGGCTTGTTGACCGATAAATACGAAAAGAATGTGCAGGCCTATCTCAAAGAATATCGACCCCGGGTCGCCAAAATACGGGATCCGACTCGAAAAGCACTCTTCTATATAAAGGACAACCAGGCCTCTTCGACCTTGTCGACCCAACCCGGTACAGACGTACATACAGTAGCGCAATCCCCCAACCCGGCCACAGTTTATGGAGATTCGAACCATGCTCCATGATCTGATGCTACTGGCCCCGATCGATATTATGATCGTGATGTCCATCATTCTTCTGATGGCCTGCGTTGTGCCGGTGAAGGGAACCCGGGCGTTCATGGGACGCGTCCTCGCCCTCGGCTGTGTTCTGGCCTTTATCGCCACGGCCTTTATGTGGACCGACACAGGCCTTCACCTGAAAAGCCATTCCTTTTCAGTGGCCCTGACCATCGGCCCGGCCACCCAATTCAGCTGGGCACTGATCCTCCTGATTGGCTTCGCTATCGCCCTTATCTCGGCCGACCACCTACCGGCACAAAAGATGGACCATGGCGAATATTACGCCCTATTGGCCTTTTCCCTGATTGGGATGATGGTCATGGTCGCGGCCCGCGAGTTCTTCACTCTATTCATTGGCCTGGAAATCATGTCCATGGCTATCTACGTCCTATGTGGCTTTAAGCGATCGAGCGTCTTCTCGGCCGAATCCGCTATCAAATACTTCATCCTGGGCTCTCTGGCCTCGGGTATTATGCTACTCGGGATAGCCTTCGCATACGGAACCACAGGCACGACCGGGATATCCGATCTGGGCCTGGTATTACGGGAAGGGGATCTGGACGCACCGCGCCAATTATATGGCTCCCTGAGCCTTATACTTTTGCTTACCGGCTTCGCGTTCAAGGTAGCGGCGGTACCCTTCCATGCCTGGACCCCCGATGCCTACGAAGGAGCCCCCACACCGATAACCGGCCTTATGGCGACCGGCGTAAAAACGGCCGCAGTCGTAGCCTTTCTTCGTGTTTTCATCACGGCCTTTGGCGACCTGCAGACCGACCTCGACTGGCCCCGTATTGTGGCCTACCTTGCCTGTGCAACCATCATCTTCGGGAATCTGGCGGCTATCGGGCAAAGCAACGTCAAGCGAATGCTGGCCTACAGCTCTATCGCCCACGCCGGCTATATTCTTATGGCTGTCGCCGCCCTGGGCATTCATATGAAACGTCCGGACGCTACACCCCAGGAGGCCACGGAACTTACCGGTGCCATCCTCTATTATCTATTGGTGTACGGTGCGGCCAATCTGGTCGCCTTTGGTGCGTTGTCGCTCTTCGGTGCCCGAAATCGGGAGGACATCGATAATTTTGTACTCAGTGGTGCGGCCCGTAAACACCCGGTCATATCCCTCGTCCTGGCGATCAGCCTCCTCAGTCTGGGGGGGATCCCACCGCTCGCGGGTTTCTTTGCCAAGTTCAGCCTCTTCCGGGCCGTCCTGGTCAATGAGCCCGAATTGCTATGGCTGGTCATCGTGGCGGTCTTTGGGAGCGCCGTTTCTGCCTATTATTATCTGCGACCCATCGTTCGTATGTATATGTATGCAGAGTACGAACCCGTACGTGTGATCCGCAGTGGTGCAGCCCATGTGGCATTGCTTTTCACCTCTGGATTACTGATTCACTCCGGTCTGGCGCCAGCCCGTTACCAGGCCATGAGTAAACGGGCCGCAGCGGATATCTCCCTTACAGCATCTCCCGCCAATCAGGCTGCGAGGACGGACAAAACAGTCCCGCTCGAAACCACGGCGCTGGAAAAGGCCGAGGACAGTTATCGCTCCATACGGTAACCAAAGGTGAGTCCCAACCGGGGGCTTACACCGGGCCCAAATCTTTCCGTCAGAGGACTCAGGACGGCGGCTTCCAGACCAATGGTCAGGACGCGGCTCATAAGCCAACGAACCCCAAGCCCAAAATCTCCATGGGCCAGACCACGTGTGGATCCACCGATGACAGCCGTCAATCCCGCCCCGACCCGAAAATACGGAATGATGCGGGTCACATCCAGCTGGTAGAGAACCGACACGGTCGCTCCAGCCACCAGATCGTAGTCTTCGCCCGGGCCCTGTACCTGTGCCTGCAGATGGAGGACAAATGTGTCGTCCATCTGAAGGCCCACACTCCCCTGGGTTGCATAGGTTGTCCCGGTCGACGGAAAGGCGGCCCCACCACCCAGATCAAAGAATATGGCCCGCGGACCAGCCACAGATGAGGTGGTGCAGAACAGCCAGAATAAAGCCGAAACGAGACAAGACCATCGCATGAACCGCATGCTTTCTGAGGCATGCGGCGATGTCAAACCCTGTGCTTCCGGCCCGCATAACGGCGGGGGAATGACGCTTTGGCCTTGACCCCAGGTCCCAACTAGAGGACCAATGCCCCTATCCTATGGTCGATCCCACCCCATATCCGGCCTTTTCTCAGGCCGTGGTAACCACCACAAGGAAACCGTCGTTGGCACGTGAGGCGCTGGCCCGTGGGATCGCGGCTCATATCGACGCCCCCTACGATCGATATCGGGGGTCTATTCAGAAGCTACGAGAAAATAACGAGGCCGACTACGCCGTCGTCGTAGGTCGAGAAAAAATACGTATTCAGTGGAATGGCGGCGATTTCTATCATCATCCCGGCATCGCCGTATATCGTGTGGGGGTTGGGACAATAACCCCCTTCATCGCCGCTCTCCGTCCCGTCTGGGGTGCTCGAACCCTGGACACCACTATGGGGCTGGGAAGGGATGCCCTCGTCATGGCCGACCGTACCGACAACAAAGTCCTCGGTGTCGAAAAACACCCGGCGATAGCCGTGCTAACGCATCTTGGTCTGCAGTCCTTGACCCGAATAAAACGATTCCGAAAGGCCGTGCCGCGCATCTCGGTGATCCGTGGAGACAGTTTCCGTCTCATGGCGGGGCTACTTCGCCCGATCTACGACTATGTACTACTCGACCCGATGTTTCCCAGACCCGTCCATGGGTCCCGGGATATGGAGGTCATGCACCGCCTGACTACGCCCTTCCCCTTCGATAATGAACTTCTACGGCTAGCCGTCCGGGCCGGAAAGCGGCGGGTCCTGCTTCGTTGGCCGGCCCACGTCCCCGTTCCCTCGGTTGGATTTGACCTGGCCATTCCGGGGGCTCGAAAGACGACCGTCAACCTGGTCCTCGATCTCAATCGGCCGGGGACCCGTAGACGGCTGGGTTGCCCATGATCGATCGACGGGAGAACAGCCCGCCAAGTTGAGCAGCGGTCACATAGCCGGGATAGCCCATTCGAAGCGCGGGACTATCCATGAGCACCATGGCACGAATAAGGTTCTCCGGAGACTGGAGACCACCTTTACGGCCATCAAAGATACGCTCGTCTTGAAATAGCTGATTCAACATCCAGCCACAGCCAGGAGCCGGGGCCGGGGGCGTCCAGTTGATCTCTGCCATACGCTTGCTGAGTACATGGCAAAGATATACCGCGTTGCGCGCCATACGGATGATCGGATCGGTCATCTGGGACTCGAAATCGATCTCCGGATGCCGCAAGAGATGGAGGTCTAAATCGACCAGGCCGCGCAATCGGCCACGAAAAAACTCGTGCGCCAGATGAACGGCAAGATGCGCCGCAAGATGTGCATTCGACAAGCCCCACATACCCGACTCGAGTTTCTGTGCCTGGGCGAAGAGAAGCGGCACGGGCGCCGTCCCCCTCATACGATGGATCAGCCGCCGGTGCAGATCCACCATGGAGATAAAACCCGGTCGAACCGTGCGTACCCAGGTCTCCGCATGGCCGAGGCGCTGATGGAATCCAGGGCCAGGCCCCGCCAACCGCTGGTACCCGAGGCGACTTAGGAGAGCACGGGCTGGTTCCAGGTCCGCATCATGAACCAGCAGGTCCAGATCATTCATTGGCCGAAGGTAAGGCGCTTGACCGTAGACTGTCTGACGCAGATGCATCCCCTTCAGTACAAGACAGGGATGCTGCATATTCCGCCGTGCGAGCGCCTCGGCAAATCCGGTAATTACCTCGTTTAGAGCCAGGCTCTGTTCCAGCTCGTAGGAAATCGCTCGTTCTCGGGCACGCTTGAGAGAATCGGGGATCTGGGCCGTGGGTCTACCGAGTTGAAGACCCTGACAGACAAGGGGTCCCAGGCCATGCTCGAAGGCCAGTCTGGCGACTACGCTCAGGGATTCATCGGAAACGTCCGGCACCGGTCCCAGCTCGATCGCTGCCCGACACAGGTCGAAGATCTGGCGTCTTGTCTGGAGAGTCGTCATCAATCCACAGAACCAGGATTCGGTTTACCACTATGGAGGGCCGAGGTCGGATGGCGCTGTACCACGAAGATCTGCTCTGCACGGCTGCTATAACTGATCTCAAAGAACTCAACTACGTATTCACCCATAAGATACATGAACGCACGCCGTTGATCGTCCACGGAAGGCACGGTTGGGAATACAAACCGCAGCTCACCATAGATGAACCGATCATCCATGAGAGGAACGACCAATCGAGTACAGCGGGTTTCAATATCCGTACGAACCGATACATAGCGCAGTTCGTGTTCCAGATTTTCTTCTTTATTCGGTCGGACATGGAGTTTCAGATCCATACGTGTGACTCCAAGGCATTTGGCGCATTCCTTCAGTCCCCGCCAGGCACCATCCCAGTTCTGCGCGCCTCGGATTGAACGGCCCTGTTGCCGCAGACGGTCCAGGCCCTCATCAAATACACGTCGCTCCAGTTCTCCGATGCGTTCCGTCATCCGTAGGGCCACAACATCCCGAAAGCGGAGCAGATGAACCATTACGAAAACCAGGGTGCCCGCCAGGAACAGGGCTCCCCCCGCCAGAAAATCTCGTGTCGCGCGCAATACCAGGGCGGTCACGGTGAGCAGCATGCAAATGGAGTATAGCACCAGGACCGTCTGGCGTTGACTCAAGCCCAGGTCCATCAAGCGATGATGTACATGGCCCTGATCAGCGGAAAATACCGGGCGTCCGGTTCGGAAACGCCGCGCCACCGCAAAGAGCGTGTCGAAAAGGGGCAGCCCCAGAGCCAGCAACGGTACAGCCAGGGCTACGATCGTCGTTCCCTTGGATGCAGCCGCAATACTCATCGTCGCCAATACAAAGCCGACGAACATACTCCCAGAATCCCCCATAAAGATCGTCGCGGGGTTGAAGTTGTAGAACAAGAAACCCACGATCGCACCTGCCATACAGGCGGTAATCAAACATACGAGGGCACCGTTGGGCCCATCAAGAAGACCTGAGATAAAGAGGGTCACAACGGCAAAAAAACTGACCCCGGAAGCCAGACCATCGAGTCCATCGATCAAATTCACCGCGTTGATAACCCCGACGATCCAAAGCACCGTAATCGGGAACGCCAACGGCCCAAGGACTACACGCCCCGCACCCGGTACGCCCAGATGTTCGATGCGCAGCCCGACCAGAAATACCAGAGTCGCCACCAGGAATTGAACGGAGAACTTGAGTCGATGGTTCGCACCCTGAATGTCATCGTAGACGCCCAGAGCCAGGATCAAGCCTCCGCCACCGAAAAGAGCCCAGATGAACTGTTGCTGGTGCACCAGTAGCAGCCGGCCCGGTTTGTTCAAATACAGAAGCAATGCGGCGACCGGCGCAAAGAAGGCAAATGCGATGGCGATACCTCCCAGGCGGGGAATAGGACGTAGGTGGATTTTCCGGCTCCCGGGCATATCGTACAAGGTGTACTTATGCGCCAGTCGCCGAACCAGGGGCGTCAACACGGCTGATACAAACAGCGCCAGCAAGAAAGCGGCAATATGTGTACGGGCCAACATGTTCGGGGATCGTATCCGTCCAGTTCAGGAATCAAGTTATCATAGAAAACAGCGGGCAACCTGCAAAGGTGCCCTCTATCAGAAATTGATTCGGTCTCTCGTGGAATTCACTTGAGCTCGGTCGTATCTTCGGTCCAGACACCCATTTTGCCATACCGGCGCATCAAAGCCACATAGTGGGCACTACTATATTTCATCCAGTCCGCGAGTTCGTCGTCGAGGGGCCGTACCGGACGCGCAGGGCGACCATAACAGAGCATACCTGACGGAAGCACCGTGCCGGGTGTGACGAGACTGCCGGCACCGAGATAGACGCGCTCCTCTAATACTGCACCGTCCAGAATCGTACTACCCATACCCACCAGACTGCCACTACCAACGGTACAGCCGTGAAGCATCACCCGGTGTCCAACGGTCACATCGTCACCAAGACGAGTCCCAAAACGACCGTCGGTCACATGAATCACTGAATTGTCCTGAATATTGGTCCGGTCGCCGATCTCGATGCTATGCACATCTCCTCTCACCACAGTACCAAACCAGAGACAGGACGACGCCCCCATACGGACCTGTCCGATAACCGTCGCCGTCGGCATCACTCGCGCGGTCGGCTCCAGGTCCGGAGTCTGCCCTTCAAAGGGTAAAATCAAGCCAATATCCGTCATCGTTCCTCATAGAAGAATCGGGCTCACCATCCCACGTTCCCTTCAACAGAACAACTTGCGTCAGAAAAATTACCTTCGTCTTTGACCACCCGGCAGAGCGGGGATAGACTCAGCTTACTATCCACCGAGAGAGATTATGCTCGGCTCACAGTTCCCAAATCGAATTTGCGCACTGCTATTTACAGCATGTTTCGGTTTGTTCCCTCTAACGGCCCAGAGCGCTCCCCAGTCGCATTATGTATTGACCCTGGTGAATGTCACGGCAGAGCCATCGCCCGAAGTCCTGGACGGGGTGGCTCTACTCATTGAGGCCCTGCAAGAACACCCCGACGTTCAATACAAGGATCTGCAGGCGATGCTCCAGGCGGGTGCGGATGATCGCCATTACGCAAACCTGGTATCGGCGAAAACGTCCTTCGAAACGGGTCGAAAAGCATTCAAGTTGGGCGATTTCCAGGATGCCATTCAGAGCCTTGAAACGGCCGTTCAGTTCTTGAGTGCATCCTACGGTCATCTACCGTCTCCAACCTTGTACAAAGATAGTATGCTCTACTTTGCAGCCAGCCAGTGGCAGGCCCTTGAAGAAGGTGAGGAGATCGACGCAACGGAAGCAGACATTCGGGCCATCTTGAAACAGCTTATTATCCAGTTTCCGAATCTCTTCTACGCCAAGGGCCGTTTCAGTGATGAGTTCAACGTCCTTGTCACCGACGAGATCAACAAGATCAGAGACCTGCCCACAGGCACCATCCGGGTCGATACAGAATCCGGACTACCCGCTATGGCGTATATCAACGGCCTCTACCGCGGGGTGACGCCGGTGACGATTCCCAATCTGCCCGCTGGAGCCCATATGGTCCGGGTACTCGATCAATCGAGTACAGTCGGACAAAGGCGGGCCACGGTACGACCGAGTCGAATCACTAATCTGACAATTGAGCTTGAACCCTCCCATAAGGGAGATGTCCTCGCCGACCTGCTCGACGGCCTCCGAGCCGACTTGATGAGCACTAACGACCAGGCACGATCCACGCGCGATTTGAAGGGCATTGTTTTCAGCGAATACGTGGTCTTGATCCGTGGCAATAAGACAGCCACGGGTACCGAGATACAAGCCGCCCTGTTCAATCTCGTATCGGGTGCTCGTGTACGAACCGCTCGCGGTGTCTTTGGCAGCAGGGCCGGACCCCGGGCAGGCTCGCGCCTGGCTAATCTATTATTGACGGTTCCAGCGTCCGAACTCGGCCGAGGCAGTCAACAGGTAGCCGGTGGCGGGGTCCTCAAGAAATGGTGGTTCTGGGCGGGAGCGGCCGCTGTCATCACCGGAGGGGTTGTAACAACGCTTCTGTTGACGGCCGGAGGGGACGGCACAAATGGGCTTACCAAAGACAATAACGGCGCGTTGATGATCAATTTCTGACAAGGTACCAAGTTGGTGCCTGTACGGATATAGACCCGAATCGTAGGCATAAGCAGCGAAACCGTTGACGCCCGATAGGGGGTTATCTAGAATACCGCTGCTATAATTATTGCGAGCATTTCTCGCTTTCCAGAGAGAGCATACCAATGAACACCAATACACGGGCTCGAACCTTCACGGGATTGGCATCCATCTTCTTGGTCCTCACACTGCTGTTTGGCTGCGGTGGCGACGGCGATCCATTCAAGATCGAAGACAAACCCAATATGGAAACTGAGCCTGGTGATTCTCTCACATTCATCGCTCTAGAGGGTGGTGAGCTCATAGTGGAAACAATTCGCATCACGAATACTGGTGAAGCCACGCTGAACATCTCTGACATCGAACTCATTTACAGCGGCCAGAGCCCGACTGAATTGGAGGACGGGGACGCATTTCAGCTGGACCTGTTGGGATCCGATTTCCCGATCCACGTAGAGACATCTGGGGCCTCGGGTGAATTCAACTTTGAGCTGCATTACACCCATTATGACGATGGTCTCAGTCGCACCGCTACCCTGGTCATCCACTCCAATGACCGTTTGGATCCGAATAAAGAGATCGCTATCGATGTGCTTGAGGGTAAGCCCGTCCTCGATGTCATCCCCGCCGAAGTTGTTTTTGACGATGTGAAGAAAGACGAGGTGACGTCACAGACAGTCACTTTCCTGAATAAGGGTTCGATCGATCTGCGCATTAACCAGATTCTCGTGCTGGGTCATGAAGCATTCCGGGTCTCAAAGGATGGTGTCTCAGTAAGCTCCAACGAGACCCTTGATTTTGATCCACCCATTACCGTTCCAAACGGCGAATCGACCCAGGTAAAGGTCGAATTCTCACCCCTCGGTCGGGAAGAGGCCACTGGACGTATGGTGGTAATGACCAACGATCCGACCCTGCTCTCGGGAAAAGAGATCTTCATGAGCGGAAATACCAACATGCCCTGTCTGGAGGTCACTCCCAAGAACGAGATTAACTTCAATGGGCGGCTCATTGGTCATATCGCGCAGCTTCCGGTCATCCTGAGTAACTGCGGGAACGCGGACGTAGCCATTACGGGTGTTTCGTTTCTGGAAGGTGCCAGTGGCGACTTCGCCTTCGACTTCTCCGAACTGTCCACCGGCCTGGCTCCCAATTCCGACATTCCACTGCTCATCGAGGTCAACGACTCGGAAACATTCTACGTGCAGTACATTCCGGATGAAGAGAACCCGATTGATCCCATCAACGGAGACTTCATCTACGATACGGGCACTCTCGCAGTAGAAAACAACTCCTTTGAGGAGGAGATCACACTGGATGTCCAGGGATTTGGTGTCACCGAGCTTTGCCCAACCGCGGTTATTGAGATCCTTGAGGGTGAACAGGTGATTCCCCAGACGACCCTACACCTTAAGAGTGACAACTCCTATGCTCCTGCTGGCGACGTAGTCGAGGTCTATTGGGACGTCGATCAGCCCGTGGGTAGCCAATCTGTCTTTGTCCCCTCTCCCACATGGCCCAACCCCACATTCCAGACCAACGTAGCCGGCCAGTATCGGTTCTTCCTGGACGTCTATGACCAGGACAACACCATCAGCTGTGAAACGGCAGAGTACACCTTGACGGTCATACCGGATGAGGCGATTCACGTAGAACTGTTGTGGAATACGCCCAACGATATCAATCAATCCGATGAAGGCCCCGAGTCCGGTTCGGATATTGACCTCCATTTCATCCACCCCTACGCAGGTGGCGGGCCCGACAAAGACTTCGACGGCCTCCCCGATCCCTGGTTTGATCCCATCTACGATTGTGCCTGGTTCAATCCACATCCGGACTGGAATAGCATCGATCCCAATATAGACGATAACCCTGGTCTCGATCGTGATGATACTGACGGCGCGGGACCGGAGAATCTGAACCTGGCCGAACCGGAAGATGTCTTGTACCGGGTTGGAGTTCACTATTTCAATGACCACGGCTATGGCCTGTCCATACCCACAATCCGGGTCTACGTTTTCACGGCTCTGCTCCTGGAGATTGTCGGACCGGACATGCTACCTCTCCAGATGTGGGAAGCGGCTGAAATCGATTGGACGATGATCGAAGCCAGGCCTGTGACCGGGCCGGTTGATGGCTTCAAGATCATCGACAACTACGAAGCTCCTATTCAGTAGCGCGGCTTAGTCCACGATGACAACCGAGCAGGAACCCACTGAGGGTACGCAACAGCGTGCATATATCGCGTGGATTCTGCACCCCTTGTTTTTCCGGGTCTGGACGATCTACGGTGGTGTTGTGGTGGCAGGATACTCACTCTGGGCGATGTACGAAATCGCCTGGTGGGTACAACCAGCCTATATGCTGCTTCTCTTTATTCTACTGGCAACTACCTGTCGTGACCGATGTAGCCGATGTCGGCATTTCAAGAGTTGGCATTGTGGCGGTGTTGGGATTCTGGCCGGGCAGTTTACGAATCCAAGGACGGATGCCATGGGCCTGGATGAGCTGCGATTTCATCATGGGGTTCTGTGGGGCACAGCAATTACCACCGTATTGGCCCTGTTTTACCTGGGATGGCCATACGGACTTGTCAGCGTGGCGTGGCTGATCGTGGCTATGTTTTCGGTGATACCCTCGGACGGAGACTACAGCTGGGGCCATGCCAACACCAGCCTGTCTGAAATCAACGCGCCTCTGATGGAGGCTCGAACGCCATCGAATGTCGACCCTTCCCAACAAGTCGGCGTACGGACCGACCCCATCGCCTATTGGTTGGATGAACGAGATTTTGCGAACGGGATCCCCTTATTTCCACTGGATGGGGAAGAAACCAACGCCCCGTTAGATTCCAAGGAACAGCCGCCCGAGAGCACGTCTTCCGATGACAGCTGAACCGGGGCTGATACCAGGGCAGTAGCCAGTTGGAGCTTGCCCCACTACCAGTCATCTGGTAATCGCTCTCGGAACCAAATTCGCGGAGATCAGCGTTATGACCGCAGTCCAGGAATCCATCGTCATCGATGCATCGCCCGAGCGCGTCTATAAGGTGATCACCCAATTCGAGGAGTACCCCGAGTTTCTACCCGAAGTGGAAGCCGTGGAAGCGCAATGCCTTGGTGACGATCATTGGCAGGCCACCCAGACGATTCGTGTGATAAAAAAGCTCGTATACACTGTGGAACTGACCGGCGTCCCATACAAAGAGCTTCGTTGGCATCTCATCTCCGAGGAGGGACTGCTCACCACCAATAGCGGATCCTGGGAACTCACGGAGCTCCCGGACGGGCAAACCCGCGCCAACTATACCCTGGACATCGTCATTCGTGGCTTTGTCCCTCCAAGTCTACAAAGTTCCCTTACCGCCGCTTCTCTGCCTGCCATGCTTAAACGATTCAAGAAACGCGTAGAAGAGTATTAACCACCGGGAAAGACAATGATCCGAGGGATTGAACTTACCGCAATTGGGCGGACACAGAACTTTGAACTCCGGTATGAGGGCGGCCAGTATTTCGGCCCTCGAGGGGAGGCGGTGGACAACCTCCTGGATATGTCCTGTTACGTTTGTGGCAACGCCTACTACACCATTGAAGATGACCCCATCATATTCTGTCCCCATTGTGGGAATTTCGAGCGTACAAAATTCGAGAATTATGAGGCCCTATGCATTTGGTCGAGAGACCAGAACTGGAGCTTTGCACGCGGATTACCAGAAAATTATTTTGCTGTCTTTGACGGCGAAGTGTGGGGCATTCGACCGGCCCAGAACAAGGACGACCTCCTTCGAACACGACGTTATCAACAAGTCCTCGATTTAATGAGCGACTCGCTTTAATCCGGGCAACCCCAAACCGCCTATCCGAGAAAATCACCTGTTGAGGTAGAGATGTACGACAAGCCAGCCATTGGGATCCTGGGGGGATCGGGACTCTACGACATTCCCGACATCGAGGACCTTCGCACCCATGACGTAGAGACCCCCTTCGGAAATCCGAGTGACGCACCGATCGAAGGGATTTGGAATGGACGCCGCGTGATCTTTATCGCACGCCATGGGCAAGGACATCGTATCGACCCGAGCCATGTCCCCTATCGAGCCAATATCTATGCAATGAAACAGCTTGGTGTACGGAGAATCCTGGCTGTAAGTGCCGTAGGATCCTTAAAAGAGGGACTTCCACCAGGACATATGGTCGCAGTGGAGCAATTCATTGACCGCACTCGGCATCGCGACGATTCATTCTTTGGTGACGGCTGCGTCGCTCATGTAAGCCTGGCCGACCCAATCTGTAAACAACAACAACAGCTGCTTGTCCAATCGGCACGAGCCGAGAACTTGATAATTCAAGACGGTGGGACCTACGTCTGTATGGAAGGGCCCCAGTTCTCCACCCGAGCGGAATCAAATATGTATCGCTCCTTTGGCGCGTCGGTCATCGGTATGACCAATCTCACCGAGGCCCGCTTAGCACGAGAGGCGGAGATCTGCTACGCCACTCTTGCTCTTGTCACCGACTACGACTGCTGGCATGAAGCGGAAGAGGATGTGTCGGCAGAAGCGGTGGTCCAAACGGTGCGAAGTAATGTACGGAACGCCCAACGGGTTCTGGCCCGCACCCTGTCGGCGCTCGACCCCTCCTCCGATTGCCCCTGCCAGCGAGCGCTGGATGGTGCGGTCATGACACATCCCGGACATCTAAGCGACCAGAGTAAGGCCAAGCTTGGCCTACTACTGGAGCGGATTTCAAAGAACTGAGGTAGTGACATGAATACAACGAGTACCGATCTTCTGGTTGTTGGCTCCGTAGCCTACGATACGGTCGAAACTCCGCTTGCTACCGCCGAGCGAATTCTTGGGGGTTCCGGCAGCTTTTTCAGTGTGGCCGCGTCCTACTTCTGTAAACCCGGGGTCGTGGCCGTTGTGGGTGATGATTTCGACCCGGCCCACGAGGCTCTTCTTCGGGATGCAGGAGTCGATCTGACGGGACTCCAACATGAGCCGGGAGAGACCTTCTTCTGGCGTGGTCGATACGATGCCGATCTGATGTCTCGAACGAGTCTAGCCACCGACCTCGGTGTTTTCGCTGATTTCCGTCCGCACATACCCGACACCTACGTCAATACTCCCTACCTTTTCCTGGCCAATATCGCTCCAGAACTGCAACTCTCTGTTCTTGAGCAGGTCAGTGGAGCCTCATTCATTGGCCTGGACACCATGGACTTCTGGATCAACGGCAGCCGGGATGCCCTCAATAAAGTTCTTCGACGGGTCGACGCCGTATTTATCAACGATGAAGAGTCCCAACTGCTTACCGGCCACCAGAATGTGTGCAAAGCGGCACGGGATCTACAGGCCATGGGCCCTGATACGGTCGTGATTAAACGGGGCGAGCATGGCGCTATAATGTTCTCCAACCAGGACATCTTCTATTGCCCGGCTTTCCCGCTCGAATCGGTGAAAGACCCCACTGGAGCTGGTGATAGCTTTGCTGGTGGTTTTATGGGCTATCTGGCCGAAACACGAGACGCGCGCACCGCGAACCTGCGACGAGCCGCCGCCGTTGGGACGGTTATGGCCAGTTTTGCGGTCGAGGATTTCTCATTGGCCGGCCTACAATCTGCAAAACGAGACCTGATCATCGAACGTTTCGATGCTCTGCGAACTCTGACCTCCATCGAGAACCTTTCCTTCTGACTTTCCAAATCCCGCCAAGGTGACCCTATGAAACATCTCTTCCCGACACTCCTCCTGGCTTGCTCCGTCATCCTGGCCTGTGCTTCGGGAGAGAACGGTGAATCCACCGACACGGCTCCACCACAGGACATATCGGATACATCCACATCGGAGGATAGCCAGGCTCCCCCGACCTGTAGCCCGGACACCCTGCCCTCCGATTTTGCAGACTTATCCTTTCGGTTTACAACCTTCGAAGTGTCCGAGCCCACCGACGAAGATGGAGTCATCAAGAATCTCCTCAACGCTCTGTGGGTAGCCGACATTGAGAATGATCTGCTGAACCTGGTCTTCGTCCTGGGAAGTCATGACGATGAAGCCATGACCTTGAGCTTCCTGGGGGGCGGCGCTTTCGCGCGAGACTCCGACGGTAATCAATCGAGCGATGCTGCCTACACGGGTGAAGGCACAGAATATTATTTTGCGGAGGGCAACGCATCGGAATTTCCTATGCAGATGGATGGTTGTCAGCTCACAAGCACCGAAGAATCCTATGTTCTGATCCATTCCGCCAATGTCTCCGTAACGGATAGCGAAGAATGTAGTGATGTCGAAGGGATCCGTGTCGGACAGATTCTACTTGATGCGACCATTAATACCGACCTGTCGAGCCTTGCCGCTGGGACATTGACAGGAGTCCTCCCAACCCATGTAGCGGACTGTCTTGAGGCCACTGGATTGATGGGGCCCTCTATCAACTTCGGAAAGTTCCTGGAAATAGCCCAGGTGGCGCCAAATCTTGATCTGGATGATGACGGTGAAAACGATGCCTGGCGTTTTGTGGCCTCCTTCATTGGCACCCAGATCACAAACGTGGTTCCACCCGGCGAGTGATTACGAAACGGACGAACGGATAACTATGCCAACACCGACCAAGCTTGCCCTGGACGCTCTCTCCTGGCCCGTCCTGAGCCGAATCTACGGACGATTTACGCACGCCCGTTTACCTCGGCCCGTGCTGCGAACCCTCATCCGCCGATACATCGCACATTATGAAATCGACATGTCCGAATACGCTCGTCCCGTTACGGATTACGAGACAATGGATGACTTCTTTACGCGCGAGTTGCGCGCTGGAGTTCGACCCATTGAAGGAGATACATCGTCTTTGATCGCCT
>CAUZEG010000086.1:0-15408 GCA_963578775.1 Myxococcales bacterium | reverse complement strand
CTTGCACGGCGTAGGGCCTGGGTCTCTACTCGTTCGTGATTCGGCGGCCGGCGACATACATAAAACGTTGTAATGCGATGCAGTGCTTTGAAATCGGTGGTCGGACTTTCTAGCGTATAGGTCATATATAACCATATAGCTGGAAAGGAGTTTGTTATGGGACGTTTTGTATATTTGTATGGTCTATCTGTCTTTTTGATTGTGTCGTTGTTCGGTTGTAATGTGCCGATGGGTATGGACTGGGCACCATCGGAATCTAGAAACGTAGCGGGCCAACCGTTGTTTGAATCCGATGCGGCACAGCCTGAAATCCCCGAAAGTAATTCGGGGGATAAATACGAGGATGTGGGAACCAATCCCTTCATTCTGGTTGAAGGCGATCCCCTATCCACATTTGCGGCGGACGTGGATACGGCGAGTTACGACATTTTCCGCCGCGATATCAACAACGGGGTTCTGCCTGTTCCAACCAGTGTTCGGTTGGAAGAGTATGTGAACTACTTTGACTATGATTATCCGGTCCCGATCCCCGACCTGGACGGGCCCTTCACCCTGACCCTTGATGCAGCCCCCAATCCCTTTACCGAGGGAACGGATCTGATCTCGATCGGGATCCGTGGCCGGGACATGGAGGCGGAGAAGAAGCCTACCAACCTGGTCTTTCTGGTGGATACCTCCGGAAGTATGTCGTCGTCGCTTAAGATTGGCCTGGTCAAATTGGTTTTGAAAGAGACCCTGGAGGTTCTCTACGAAACCGACACGGTTTCGATCGTGACCTATGCGGGTAATACCAGTGTAGCTCTTGAGGCTACCCCTGTATCCGACAAGGCGGCCATTCTACAGGCAATTGATAACCTCGGCGCACATGGGTCCACAGCCGGAGCGGCTGGTCTCACCCTTGCCTATAATCAGGCCGAGGCGGCCTTTATCGACGACGGAATGAACCACATCCTCCTTTGCACCGATGGTGACTTCAACGTGGGGCCTTCGTCCGATGACGCTCTAGTAGAGCTCGTCGAGGAGAAGCGCAAGACCGGAATCACCTTCACGGTTCTTGGCTTTGGGACTGGGAATCTCAACGACAGCATGATGGAAAAGATCAGTAATGCGGGTAATGGCGTGTACGGTGTCATTTCAGACGCGGATCAGGCTATCAATTATGTGTATACGCGTATGCTGTCCACGATGCTTTTCATCGCTCAGGACATGAAAATCCAGGTGGAGTTCAATCCGGAGTTGGTATTGGCCTATCGTCTTCTCGGCTACGAGAATCGAGCCATCAAGGACGAAGAGTTCCGTGATGACAAGGTCGATGCTGGTGAGGTTGGCGCTGGCCATACCGTAACCGCCTTGTACGAGATTGTACGAATTGGCGATCTTGTTCCGGTGCCGGAAGGTGCTCCCGATCTCGTGGACAACCCTCCCTTCGATGGGGAAACCCAGGTCGCGTCTGACGAACTATGCCGGGTGAAGATCCGCTATAAGGATGTTGGAGCCACCGAAGACGATCCAGCCCATGAGGTTTGGAAGAGCATCTCCTCTGTTGCCGGTGATCTCAGCGAGACCTCTGGCGATATGCAATGGGCTGCGTCTGTGGCGGCCATATCGGAAGTGCTTAAGGAGAGCCCTTACGCCAGCAATGAGAAGCTTGATATTGCTGTTTCACTCATCCACGCGAATACCGGCAACGATCCACTGCGGATTGAGTTTGCCGAGCTGCTGGACCAGGCGGTTCTGCTCCTGGCAGAAAACCCAAACTGAATCGTTCCTCCGCGATCAAAAAAGCCGCCCCGGTCTGACCGGGGCGGCTTGTCTCTCTGGGGATATTGAGAGGGAGTTGTTGGGTCTTTTCGATTTACTTGCAGCGTCGGCTGCGGTTGCGAAGAGAACAGCGTCGTTTGGAGATAGGCCGTCGCGCTCGGATAGTCTGCTTTGGAGCGCGCTGTGCGACAGGACCCCGGGGGGGGGAAATCCAGATCGGCTTTTGCGCGTGGATCCACCGGCCCCAGGAAGCGAGGCTCAGTGTCGCCCTGCGTGGAAGAAGCGTCTTCCGTGCGCCGACCGTCGATTTCACCTGAGGCGTTGGGCTCGCCGTGGAAGAGGTGGGCACAACGACGGGAGTATTCGGTTGTTGCAATAGGGGCGGAGTGGCCGAAGCGTTCGACAGAGATAACAGCAGAATGTGAACGAATATGACAGAACATACAAAGAAAATACGCATGACAAACCTCACATAAAAACAAAAACCATTACTCGCTCGACGGGTGGTGACCGGGTTTATTCAAATGGAACTTTTCAAGCGCAGGCCGACGTGGTAGGAGAATCAGGTCTAGATCGTATCGATGCGGTCTGATTTGTCGGTTTTTTATAGGAGAGGAATATGACGGTGATAATTCGCGGGGGAACCGTTGTTACGAGCGAAGATACGTATCGTGCGGACGTACTATGCGCCGATGGAATAATTCAGGCCATCGGAGAAGATCTCGATGTGCCAGCTGGCGCTGAAACGGTTGATGCCGGTGGCTGCTATGTCATGCCAGGTGGCATTGATCCGCATACCCATATGGAACTTCCCTTTATGGGGACGGTCGCCTCGGAAGACTTCTTTACGGGTACATCGGCCGCGTTCTGTGGTGGTACCACGATGATCATCGATTTCGCCATTCCCAACCCGCAGCAAAGGCTGATGGATGCCTATCGGCAATGGCGTGAATGGGCAGAAAAGGCGGCGGGTGACTATTCGTTTCACGTAGCTGTCACCTGGTGGGACGATACGGTCTTTGAAGATATGGGCACGTTGGCCCGCGACTACGGTGTCAACAGCTTTAAGCACTTCATGGCGTATAAAGGCGCCATCATGGCGGACGACGAGATCCTGGTGAATAGTTTCACGCGGGCTCGCGAACTGGGTGCCATATGTACGGTGCATGCCGAGAACGGCGAACTGGTATTCCGGCTGCAAAAAGAAATCTATGAAAAGGGCATTCACGGTCCCGAGGGGCATCCGCTCTCACGTCCCCCCGAGGTGGAGGGCGAGGCGGCCAACCGCGCTTTGCGTATCGCCGAAGTGCTGGGTACGCCCTTATACGTTGTGCATACGTCCTGTATTGATTCCCTTGAGGCTGTAACCCGGGCGCGATTGGAAGGGCAGCGCGTCTACGCAGAGGTACTGGCACAACATCTCATCATTGATGACAGCGTGTATCGGAACCCCGATTGGCGGTATGCGGCGCATTACGTCATGAGTCCGCCGTTCCGTAGTAAGGAGCACCAGGACGCTCTCTGGCGTGGGCTACAGTCCGGTATGTTGGATACCACGGCAACGGATCACTGTTGCTTCTGTACGCCTCAAAAAGAAATGGGGAAAGATGACTTCCGGAAAATCCCCAATGGGACCGGTGGTGTTGAAGATCGCATGAGCGTATTGTGGCACCACGGTGTGCGAAGCGGTCGTTTGACTCCAAGCGAATTTGTCCGTGTCACCTCTACGAATTGTGCGCAGATCTTCAATATCTATCCCCGCAAAGGTGCTGTTCAGGTCGGGGCCGATGCCGATCTGGTGGTCTGGGATCCGGACCGGTCGCGCACCATCTCTGCCGAGACCCATCACCAGAACATCGACTTCAATATCTACGAAGGGATGGAAGTTATCGGCAATCCGCTAACGACCCTGAGCCAGGGCAGGGTGGTCTACCACGATGGAGATCTCCGCAGTGTTCGAGGAGCAGGCCGTTATATCAATCGTCCGTGCTTTGCGTCGTATTACGATGCCCAGTCGAAATGGACGGCGTCCAACGAGCCATCCGCGGTCCAACGAGGTTGATCTAGACTTCAGAGTGGGCTTGGCGTCGTAGGGCAAGACCAGCGAAGAGGCAGAGTCCGAAAAGAATGGGCATGTCCGACCCGGCGGGTCCGCTTGTAGATTGGCAACCACCGCCACTTGTTCCATCGGAAGGGGTTGTTACGTTCACAGGTGGTCCCAGATCTGTGGGAAAAATCACATCGACCAGCTCCTCTTCATCTATGTCGATATGCCCCCCTCCTTGCGAGTCGAACTGATCTTCACCCGCGTCGAATTCTTCTTCACCTGTGTCGAAATCGTCTTCACCCTCGTCGGGGTCGTCTTCACCCTCGTCGGGGTCGTCTTCACCCTCGTCGGGGTCGTCTTCACCCTCGTCGGGATCGTCTTCACCCTCGTCGGGATCGTCTTCACCCTCGTCGGTTCCGAAGTCGTCCACGCCAACATCTTCGGTTCCACCCGCGTCGGCGGGACCACCGGTGTCATCGTTACCACTTGTATCCGGATCGGAAGGTCCAAAGCCGGGTGGAACGGAGCTGGGATCGCCCGGAAGAGAGACATCGCCCGAAGATCCGGGATTGGGGTCGCCTTTCGTCCAGACGCAGTCGGGATCAGCCAACTCCAGACCATTGGAGGCTCCGTCGCCATCCGAATCACCGGGGCAGAGAATATCCCAGTTCGGTGGTGTTCCCGTGGCCGCAACCGTAAGGCCAAAGGGGCCCAGGTTGGGATTCCCTGAGGAGGGGTTGCCTGAATGACAGTTGGTGCAACCATTCACGGCTCCATTGGGTATGAAAGTGGGAAAGTTGGGCTTGGCCCACGTGGTAGATCCGCAAAACAACACAAAAATAAAAGCTAAAAACAGACGGCGCATAGGCTTCTCCAATAAAACACGTAGTCTATAGGGTCAGGAAAAACCGTGGATTGCGCAAGTTTTCGTGGCACGGATACCTAGCCCGGTATCGCCCCGGTTTCCTCGGCATGTTCCGGGGTGTCCTCACGAACCGGAGTGGAGCTAGAGAGATGGGTATCCGGCTCTTCCAGAATGCGTTGGACGGTTTGTAGGCCATCTCGCGCGGTGAGGCCGTCATCGATCCGTTCGTCGAAGGACCAGCGGAGGGGCAGAATTTTTCGAACCACGACGGTTCCATCTTCTACGACGGCTTCCTCGCGTACGGCTCCTACCATAAGAAAGAGGGGACAGTTCCCCCATTCGTATAGATGGTGATAGCCGGCGTCCATATTCAGACTTCCCAGATTGGCGACAAAGGCGCTTGTATACATTCCATCGCTGCGAATGAAGCTGGCAGGTAGCAGATTGTAGTAGTCGAGGCCCTGGAGAAAACGAACCGCCAGATTCAAGATAGGCCGAGGGAATTGCAGGAAGAAATCGAGTTCGCGGTCCACATGGGTTTTGGCGTCGCTTCGCTCCACCCCAATCCTTTCGTTTATTTTTTCAACCAGGTCCGAGAAGCAGTCGTCCGGTCCGATGGCCAACTTCACAACGGCGATCTTCGATTGGGCATCCAGCTTTGTGCGCTTCATGGAAAAGGTCACGAAGCTTTCATTCCGTTGATATAGGCGGCGACCCACCACGAAGCGATTCATCTTGGGGTTTTCCTTCAGGGTCATGCCCAGAGCGGCCACAATGCAATGGGTCAATCGGATGTCGGAACCGGCCTGCTCTACGAAGGTTAGGAGTTTGTCTGCCCGGATCTGGCTGTCGAAGTAGACCACCGATTCATTTCGTTGGCGCATTATAAAGGGCACCATACGGCGATAGGGATGGATGGATCGCACCAACTTTCCATCACGACGTGCGGTCCGAAGTTCCAGGAGGAACCAGAGAAGAAATACCGCCAGGACCGTCGTGAATACGACTACGGTGTTCCCGGCCAGGACCCAGTTGGAGTGTAAGGGCGTGGATTCCAGCGTTCGATGTAGGGCTTCGTTCATTGGGCTGGAATCGTATCACTGGCCCTGTTGCGTTGACAATCGTCGGCGAATGGGCGTCGTCAGAGTTGTAATCGGCCGCCGATTTTCTGAAGACATTTGCGATATGGTTTGTCTATCGCATAGATATGGAGTCTCAACTTGAACTGATTGGAGAAAATCTATGTTTGGTTTAAATCGTTTTGGTATTTGTTTTTTGTTTGTTTCGATTTTGGTTTCTGGTCTCTGGGGTTGCGCAGAAGATACCCCTCCCGTGACCTGTGAACAGGACGGGACCACGTACAACGTCGGGGATAGCTTTCCTGCAGACGATGGTTGTAACTCCTGTTCTTGCACAGATGGTGGCGAGATCGCCTGTACGCTGATGGCCTGTCCGACCACCTGTGAATACGATGGGAAGACCTACAATGCCGGTGATTCTTTTCCAGCGGGTGATGGCTGCAATACCTGTAGCTGTCAAAACGACGGCTCAGTAGGCTGTACCGAGGAGGAATGTCCGACCACCTGTGAGTACGAGGGTGAGACCTATAATGCGGGTGAGACCTTCCCGGCGGGTGATGGCTGCAATACCTGCAACTGTCAGGACGACGGCCAGGTGGCCTGCACCGAGATCTTCTGTCCGACCACCTGTGAGCATGGAGGCGAGACCTACAATGCGGGTGAAACCTTCCCGGCTGGTGATGGCTGCAATACCTGCAACTGTCAGGACGATGGTCAGGTGGCCTGCACCGAGATCGCCTGTCCCGAGTGTCCACCATCGCTCGATTTTGAAGGGGCCTGTGACACGGTGATCGTCTATGCGAAGAACCCCGATACGGGCCTTTGCTGCGAATACCCAACCCCCTGTGAATCGCCCGAGGGCTGGGAAGTATTCTACACCGAAGAAGACTGTGCCAAGGACTGCAGTGGTGATGACTGCCCGGACACCTGTGACTACGAGGGGCAGACCTACTACGTTGGCGATTCCTGGGATGCCAGTGATGGGTGTAATACCTGTAGCTGCCATGAAGATGGCCAGATCGCGTGCACATTAATGTTCTGTCCCGAAGGTTGCGCCTCCAGCGCCGAATGCGGTGCCAACCAGGTATGTGACTTCGAGTTCGACAATTGCGGCATGTGGGGCCAACTCGGGACCTGTATCCCACGCCCGGAGATCTGTCCGGCCGGTGGTGTTGGTGCCTGCGGTTGCGACGGATCGGCGGCCTTGAACACCTGTGAGTTGCAGGCTGGAGGAAATGACGCCCTCCAGTTCGGTGGTTGTCACCTCCTCGGTTCGGATCTGGTTCGTTGTGGAGAGATCGAATGTGATCCTACGACCCACTTATGTACCATTTCCATAAATGATATCGCGGGACCCGGCCAGCCCGAGTATTACAACAATTGTAGCCCCATCCCCGATAGCTGTGCAGCCAATGAGACTGTTGATTGTAGCTGTATGGAGATAAGTGAAATGGTGGAATGCTACGATCAGGCCGAGATTGTAATTATGGTGCACCCCGGCGGCTGATCTCTTTGTGAAACGAGGAGATCGGCCTTAGCCGCCGGTCTCCTCTTTTACCAGCTCCCGAAACGCTTCGAGCAGTTTGCAGCCGATGGGGCCGTCGCCCGGAGCGGGCTGGCCACAGATCTCGACAACGGGCGCCAGCTCTTTCAGGGTCGAGGACAGGTAGAACTCATCGTACGACTCATCAAAGGGGAGGGGTGTTTCCTGGTAGGGGATGTTCTCCCTTGCAGCGGCTTCCAGTAGAGCTCCACGGGTCACACCTTCTAAGAAGCGTGTGTCCAGAGGCGGCGTACGAACAACGCCGTCCTTGACCACCAGGACGTTGGAGCGGTTGGCTTCCAGGATGCAGCCCTTCGAGTCCACCAGTAGGACTTCCACCACATTCTGTTGCTGCGCCGCCACAACCCAACCCGCTCGACTACCATGTTTGACTACACCGGGTAGCCATTCGGGGGGCTGCCAATCGAGACGACCTACGGAGATTGGTTCCCAGATGCGAGACGTGTCGAGGGGGGCCACATCTACGATTCGATTGCCATCGGCGCTGACGGTGTACCGTACGCGCATGGGGCCGTCGGATGGTGCCTGCTCCAGACAGAAGATGATCTCATCATGCATGGCCCTCTGATCGGGCAGTTCGATGTGCATCTGCTTGGCCGAACCGGTCAGCCGTTGTAGATGACGCTCCAGTCGGAAGGGGATCCCCTGGTAGGTCCGGATGGTCTCAAAGACCGTCAGCCCGAGGAGGACGGACGTGTCGTTGGCCGGGATCCCGGCACCCTCAATTCCGTTGACGAAAATGCGTTGCATATCTCTCAGGGATACCAAGGGCAGATGCGCTGGGGTACCTGAAAGCTATTACCCTGGGTACCACTCCAGTTGGGTCCGATCTGGGTTTCCAGTCCGAACGTTCCGTCACCCTCTCCGAAGAATATGACCAGTTTCGAGGGAACGGTCCATGGTCCGGTGTAATTATAGCCCAGGAGCACATCCATGCTGCCATCGAAGTTGAAGTCGAAGGTCTTGGCGCTGGACGAATGTCCCACGGATTCACCGCATCCTGTATTGCAGTTCGGATTGATATCAAAGGCCTTGGTGGAGTCACCGCTGAAGACCGCGAAGGTGTTGGTTCCCGGATCGGTCTGTTCTTCCGTAGAGCCGAGATATAGCCAGGCGCCGCCGGCGTCGCCGTCGTCATCCAACCCCATTAAGACATCGCCTGTGCCGTCTTCATCGTTGTCGAAGTCGGCAAAAAGGATCGAGTTGGTTGGACTCTGGTCCTGGTTCACATTGTGCTGGAATAATAAGGACGGTACCCCAAAGGTCCCGTCTGCGAGGCTGGGAACTACATAGACATCGGTGGTGGAGTTGCCACCATCTGGGTAGACACCGAAGACGATGTCATTATAACCATCGTCGTTGAGATCAAGAGCCTCTCGCGCCCGAGGTGCCCCCCACTCGTTCGCGATAATATCGTTGATGTCGAGGGAATCATCCACGATCGTGAAGGCGCAATTCTCGGCCGCCGTTCCCGCAGCACATGTGGTCGTGAAGTCGATGTAATTTCCGAGGTAGGTGGTACCGGTGCAAGTGGCCAACCGGTTGTTCACTTTCGTGAATCGGAACGCCACCACATCGAAACGATAATCGTTGTTTACATCGCCAAGGATCCCGCTGATGGGGTATTCTACAGTACCAAGATACTGCTGCGGGAAGTTGCCGGAGACCGTCAATCGCTTGAAGTACCAGACCTGATAACTGGTGGCTTTATAGCCTTCACAGGTCTCTACACCGCTGCAGTCCTCGTTAGAGGTACAACTGGTATCTGTACCGGTACAGGTTCCGAGTTCTGGTTCCGGAGGGTAGCTGTGGGCGATGAAGTCCATCCCACCATCCGCGTTGAAGTCGGCGATCAGGATGGCGTAGTAGCGTCTTTGTCGACAGACCGTTCCTGTTTCGCAGGCGGTCTCGCACAGGCTTATATCTTCGGGGATGCAGGATCCCATGGAGCAGTATTCACCCGGGTTGCAGGCGTCGCAGTTACCGTCCATAGGCGCACATAGGGCTCCCAGGTCGTTTCCTACCTCGAAGGGGGTCAGGAACTCACCCTGGCCATTGGAGAGCGTGACCGTAATGGTTCCGTTGGTGTTCTCCTGGGTCAGGAAGGCGGGGTAGGGGTCGTTTGGATAGGCGTCCTCGGAATCGGATACTCCATCCGAGTCGGTGTCGGCCAGATGGGGGTCGGTTATGGAGCAGTCCACACCGAACTGCATCTCCTCGATATCATCCAGGCCGTCGTTATCGTCGTCGTCGTCACACGGATCGCCCAGACCATCTTCGTCGGTGTCGGGGAAAGCGTTGTCTTCACACGCATCGCCCACATCATTATTGTCGCAATCGTACTGCTCGGGATTGTAAACCGAGGGGCAGTTGTCTTCGCCGTTGGGGATGTTGTCACCATCGGCGTCTCCATTCGGGTCCGATACATCCAGCTGGGGACCGAAATCCGTTCCTGCGTCGGTCGTTGCGTCCGTATCCGGTTCGGCATCTACCCCCGGGCCCTGGTCGGTTCCCTCATCCGAAAGGTCGCCGTCGGGGCTATCGCTCACATCCATAACATCGGGGGCCGGACAATCGATCAGGGTACAGGAAACGGTTCCGCCCTCATGGCAAAAACAGGTATTGCAGCCATCATCGGATGGGAAGGAGTCGCCGACAGCATAATTCTGCCCTCCATAACTGCAACTGCCCGCATCGGTGATATCGACACCATTATCGGTCGGTACGTCTGGAGTACCGCCATCGGCTGGATCGGTTCCCTTACTGCTACCACAAGCGCAAAATAGAAGTATGAGAATCAGAGATAGATGGCGAATGGGCATGTTTTTCTCCTGGGGAGGCTAGGATGGGGAGCATTGTACAAACGCCGACCCCACTTGGCGAGCGCAGCATATTTCACGATACTATGTCCTGGAATCGGGCGTTTGGTTTCGAACGATGGTATAAGATGACCGTAGGGCGACCATAGAGCCGTTGGAGGAAGTCATGGGTAATAATGTGATCCGTATACTATTTGTATTTGTTCTTCTGGTTGGAGCCATCGCCTGCGGGTCTCCGGATGGTAGTAATTCGGATGTGGTGGCCACCTGTGAATATGGCGGCCAGACCTACCAGGCCGGCGATAGCTTTCCGGATCTTGACGGGTGCAATAGCTGTGGTTGCTCAGATGATGGCCAGATTCAATGCACCGAAATGGCTTGTCTTACGACCTGTGAGTATGGTGGTGAGACCTACGAGGCGGGTGACTCCTTCCCGGCCGAAGATGGCTGTAACACCTGCCAGTGTCAGAACGATGGATCGGTCGGTTGTACAGAGGAGGTCTGTCCCACCACCTGTGAATACGGCGAGGAGACCTATAGCCCGGGAGATACGTTCCCGGCCGATGACGGCTGTAATACCTGCACCTGTGAGGACGATGGATCGGTAGCTTGTACGGAGATGGCCTGCGGCACCACCTGTTCCCATAATGGCGAGACCTACCAGGAGGGTGAGAGCTTTCCGGCTGAAGATGGCTGTAATACCTGCACCTGCGGAGAGGATGGCGCTATTGCCTGTACAGAGATGTTGTGTTCCGGAGATTGTGAATATGAGGGCACCTTCTATAACGCAGGCGACACATTCCCAGCGTCGGACGGCTGTAATAGCTGTGCGTGCCAGGACGATGGACAGGTCGTCTGCACCCTGATGGGCTGTGTGCCGGAGGGTTGCCATTACAACGGCTATATCTATCCATATGGTACGGGCGGGATCCCATCTACAGATGGTTGTAATACCTGCGTATGTGGCGAGGATGGTGAGGTCTCTGGTTGTACCAAGATTGGCTGCCCGCCCTTCTGTCTATACGCTGGCGTGCAATATGGCGAGGGTGAGTCCTTCCCGGATGTCGATGGTTGCAATACCTGTATTTGCCAGGTGGTGGAGCTCGAAGGGGAACTTACGGCCCATCCGAACTGTACCAAGACGGGATGTCCCTGTGATCCGGAGCAGGATTGGTATCGCGAGTATATCTCCACCGATCCGATGCAATGCGCAGTCATTGACTTCGATTGCTCAGCGCCAAATGTGGTTGCCTTTGAGAATAGTTGCGGCTGTGGTTGTGAGCAGAATCATAGCTGCCCGCAGAGCTTTGATTGCTCTCCCAACGAATGGAACAGCACCTGCCACGGGCCGACTCTAGGCGATATGTGTCCCTATTCGGTCCTGGATTACGGCGATCCCGACGAATAAACCCAGATCTGAGAGAGGGGCTGGCTCCGGTTCGCTATTGTAGAAACGGTTGGGTTTTGATGCCCAGCTGGAACATCCTACGGGCTAAACTGTCCACTATCTGTATTTTTTAAAGTCGGCATCGCAACCCAGAGAAAGGGCGTTTGAGAAGCCGTTGATTTTTCTTTTGCAGGTATTCAGATGTTTGTTCTTGAGCATGCCACGGGTGAATGCTTTTGAGCACTTGGCGGAACAGGTTTTGATCGCCGGATCGTCGAAGATGGCTTTGCTATCACAGAACATTTTCTTGTCGTAATGGTCTACTTCAGTGCCTTTGCAAATCTCCTCAGCACAAGCTTTGGCCTGATCAACAGCTTTCTGGCAGGCGTTACCAGCGCTCTTACCTCCACATCCGGCCAGCAAGTAGGAGAAAGAAATAACCAGGGTGAGCCCAAGTGTGGTGACAGTCTTCATTTTTTTCCTCCTTCAGATGTTCGTTTCGTACGAAGATAATACGGCCCTTAGACTATGTCGACCACCCCGGGAACAGGGTCCGGACTGGGGAAAACAGAAAAACGTGGACAGGCCAAGCTCAAGAATGCCAAGTAGCGGCCGATACCATGAAGTGGGACCCCCGATTATAGGGTTCTTCCGCCCAGAGTAGCGACCAGGAGAGCTTGATGAGTGCACGTGTAAACGCGAATAATCTCAAACAGTTGATGAAGGGTATCAAGCAGAACTGGACCCAACCTCCCGGTGATGCGCTATGGCGCTGTGGGAACGGGACCCTGGAGATCCTCTGGTCGGGTGAAGAGGGGACTATGGAGACGTACAGCACTGGCGAGAGCTGGCGGATCCGAATCACCGGTGCGGCCATGCGTAATCTGATTCAGGCTCTCCCTAGCGTGGGCGATCTCACCCTCCGCGTGAATACAATTGAATCGCAGCTGGAGTTGGGAATGTTCTCGATCCCCTGTGAGGTCTTGCAACCACCTGTCGTTCAGCTGGCCCCGGCAACACCCTCCGCCCTCGAGCTTCTGGTTCTCAACCGAAAGCACGAGGATGAAACCCTGGAGCGTACTGGTGAGGGGTTGGCTCAATCTATCGCTGTGACCGAAGCCAAACTTCACGATTCGGTTACAGATGCAGCCGAAGCTCTGGCCTGGTTGGACATTGATGAAGCCCAGCTGCGAGCCTGGATTGAGCGGCGTCTGTCCGAACGGACCGCCGCCTGAATCCTAGACAGCGGTCCGTCCTATTTGGACAATCTGGTCTTGTACTGCAGCGACAAAAATGGCTCGGTCGCTACAAGAATGTGATCGGAAGGACCAGGCTACTCACACTTCTCAATATCAGCCATGGATTTGGCGCTGAGAGCACACTTGAGTTTTGCTGGGTCTGGATCTTTTTCGCATTCGGTGACGCACGCGCCTTTCATGCTGTCCAGCTGTTTCTCCAACATCTCCCCAGCCATCTTCTGTCCTTCTGGAGGCAGGGATGCCATCTCTTTCGTAGCTTCTGCTTTCGCGAGTTTTAATACATGGTTACAGGCTGACGCACAGGTGGCTGCTCCACCGCCGCCGCCATCACCTTTCTTGCTGCCACAGCCGAAAAGAGAAAAGCAGGTCACTAACAGACCGAGAAATCCGAGACCGAGAATCCGCTTGAACATGTAGTCCTCCATTATTTGGATTGGTGCGAGGTTCACACCGCAGCCGAGGATCGGTTCCCTATGCGGAGTTGTCAACTGGAGGGCTCCGTCGGCCACTCTGAAGCCGAACGGATCGATGACGACCGTAGTGCTGTTTTCGGATGTCTACTGCCGGCCTAGTTGTCACATTTCTCCATATCTTCTGGCGACTTAGCTGCAACGAGACAGGTGACGAGTTTGGCGGGCATCTTCTTGCACTTACGCATGAACTTATCTTTTTTGCCAATATCCTCGCCCATTGTTTTCAGGTTTCCGTAGAGTTTCCCACAGTCACCACCACCACCACCGCCACAGGCGGAGAGAGAAAAGCAGGCCAATAACAGACCGAGAAATCCGAGACCGAGAATCCGCTTGAACATATAGTCCTCCATTATTTGGATCGGTGCGAGGTTCACACCGCAGCCGAGGATCGGCTCCCTATGTGGAGTTGTCAATCGGAGGGCTTATTCGGTTATCTTGAAGACGAACGGATAGGTCACGACCGCGGTGCTATCGTCGGCTGTTTGCGGAAAGCGCCAGGTGTCGATGGTGGTCTGAACACAGCGTTTAAGATCGGTATTTCGTACCGTTGACCGTCGGATCTTTACCTTCGATGTGGTGCCATCCGAGTTGATGGCGAACCGGATTACCAGACGGCCCTGAATCTCCGGGTCGTCTTGCAGGGCCATTTGATGGCACCAGCGTAGGCGTTCGAGTTGTTTGTGAATGTAGTTCTTGACGATATCTGCGTCGTATCCGCCGGTGACAGTGATCCGCCCCGGCTTCATGACCGGCTTGATACGTTTAGCGGGCTTCTTTTCTTTCTTCTCGTTCGATACTTTCACTTTGGGCGCTGGTTTGGGCGCGGGACTGGCTTTCGTTGCAACTGTCTTTGGGGTGGGAGGTGCTTTGGGTATCTGCACAGGTGCCTTCTTCACAGTTGGCGTTGGTGGAGGTTGTGGCGGGCCGGCGTCTTTCGGCGCGGGTTGGGTTTGGCCGACGTCTTCCGGTGCGGGTGTGGCCACCGTCGTGTCCGATGGGGTTTCGGGCGCTGTGGTGGCATCCTCCTGCTCTGCATCGGTCTGGCTATCCGCGAGCCCTGGTGTGGCGTCGAGAGTTGATGCGTCCGTTGTCTGCGCGTCGTTGGCCGCGGTTGGGCCGTTATCGAGCGGCACGTTTTGTGGTGGCTTATTCGTCAGGGCCCAGTATTGCGTCAAACCGTAGAGTACCAGCAGCACTAAGAGCACCGGCATAAGCCGTTCCAACTTTCTTTTTTCTTCGGCCTCTTCCGGAATGGGGCCTTCGGATTCACTCATCCTATCAACTCCTGAATATCTGATTTATGATAGTCGAGGCCTTCAGTCAGGCAAAGAAACCGACCGGCAGAGCCTGAGACGATGGCATCGGGCCATTCTTTTTTCGTTTTGTCCTCAAGCTTCTTATGCAAAGATCCGTTGTTGGCGAGCAGAACGAACGTCCCCTGCGAGGGGAAACGTAGGAGAGGGATATGGAATCAGCAAAAACAGCCGTGATTATGGTGGGCTATCAGAATGACTATTTCGCGGAGGATGGGATTCTTCGTGGGGTTATCGAAGAGTCGGATCGAACGAACCGGGTTATGGAGAATAGCCTGGCGTTGGTCGATCGGCTGAAAGACACCAATGCAGTCTTGATACAGACGCCGATTATTTTCACGGCAGATTACCGTGAATTGGTAAATCCCGTGGGGATATTAAAGGCGATTCAAGACGTCCAGGCGTTTCGAGCCGGTACGTCGGGTGCCGAGGTGATCCCTGAATTCCAGAGTTACGGTGATCGTATTGTGACGGTGGAAGGAAAGCGGGGCCTCAATGCGTTTTCCAATACATTGCTCGACGAGGTATTGGAGAAAAATGGTGTCGAACATGTGGTTCTGGCGGGGGCGGTAACCTCCATCTGCATTGATTCGACCGGTCGGGCGGCCCACGAACGCAACTATCGTGTATCGATCCTTTCGGATTGTACGGCATCCCGTACACCTCTGGAGCAGGAATTCTATTGTGAAAACATCTTCCCGCTTTATGCCGACGTCATAACCTCCAACGATCTTGTGTCCCGGCTCTCCTGACCCGGATGATCGATTTCGAACAAGTGGTTGCGCGGCTGCGCGGCCTACCCAAGAAAAAGCTGGTGGCTACGATCCAGAAATCCACCGGT
>CAUZEG010000085.1:0-15491 GCA_963578775.1 Myxococcales bacterium | reverse complement strand
CTTGCTCGGGGGGCGAACCTATATCAGAGAACCCGTATGGGGCAAGGCCTACCGTGCCTGGGACAGGAACCTGTTAATCAAGGGGTGACTTCAGCCCTGTATTTCACGGGCCCTGTCGATGTAAGCGGCTAATGCTCCGGGATTGCCGTGTTCATCCAGAGATTCGATCTGCGCGCGAAAACCAAGAACTCGCTGTTTGTCGTCCACCTGGATCTCAGTAACGTGGGCAATCATCGAAATCCGTTGCTTTTTCGCCGCGTGTGGAATTCGCATGATGACGACCGTACGTGCGCCACGTTCCGGAAACAGGGCCTGGGGTTCTATGAATAGGGTCTTTTGACTAACGGCTTTCAAACGTCCCGCCAGGAACATATTGTGGACCTGGTAGGTGATTAGAATGTCCACAGGGACCTCGTTGGAGCGATCCTGGGGGCGGGAGGCCGTCGGTTGGACGACGGGTACTGGTTTGGGAGAAAAATCCACCGCATACGGGCGAGGTCTTTTCTTACCGTCCAGGTCGAGCTGCTCAAGTGGCAATCTATCCAAAGAGCCAAAATACCGGACCAGAACGTTATCCAGGATTCGAGGGTCGCCACGTGTGTGGATGCGAACCCATTGCACGCCGAAGCCCGGTGATTCAGTCGGGGTGGCTTGCGTTACATGTCGTACGACACGCCCGACCGCGAGTAGGGATCCTTTCACGCCTATAGGGAGTTTTAGTCGTAAGGGAATCAGCTTTCCAAGAGGCACGAGCTGTCGCGTCTGGATGAAGGCTCCACCCGGCCCGATATTGGATGTCGTTGCCTGAATAGCACCCGACGCCATTTCTATCGTGACGCTGATAAGCTTATTCAGACGCTTGGTAATCCGTCTATCTTCGGTAAGGTCTTTCACGTTGGAGTCGCTCGATAGCCGTAGGAAATCAACGAGGAGAGCAGTGCTGGTACCTCGTATGCGTTGACAATGCAACAACTGGCACGTAGAAACGTGAAGACTAGGTATAGGAGATGCTTCATGACGGCGCAAGGTCCGCCACCGATCAAAATCCTCTTGGCAGAGGATAATGGAAATGATGTCGAAATCTTTCGGATCTGTATGGGTCAGGCCCGGATTCTGAATGATATCAACGTGGTAAGTGATGGAGATGAAGCACTTCGCTATCTTCGTGGTGAGGGCCCTTTTGAGGATCGTGAAACCCACCCTATCCCAGGCCTCATCTTTCTGGATATCAATCTGCCTGGTCCTACGGGGCTTGATATCTTGCGCGAGATCCGTGATGACGCGGATTTGGCGGAGATCCCGGTGGTGATTCTGACTATCTCCCAGGCCGAGGATGACATCCTTCAGTCCTACCAATACGGCAGTAATGTCTACGTTCACAAACCGATCGATCCGGTGAATCTGCGAGAGGTTATTCTCGGCTTACCCGGCATCGGGGTGATGTTGACCGCGGCTGGCGAGTAGAGCGACCATCGATCCGCTCCTCCTTCTGAAAATCCCGTCAGCAGATCTTTCGGAACAATCCTCTATTGCTTCCTGGCAAAGAATCAATAGAATGATGTGACGTTTCGCTTATGGGAGGCTTCGAGATGTTCAGGATCAATTCGTTCTCAGGTTGGTTTCTTACCCTTGTATTGGTGTTGTTCATTGGTGCGGCCTGTTCTTCGGGGCCTGACCCCGACGCCGATCCTGACGGTGCTTCGGACGCCTCCAACTCGGAGACAGTCTCGAACGATCCGGGGACGGTAACGCCACCGGATGCGGATGAGGATGTGGCCGATGAAGATACGGCACAGGCCGACACAACGGAGAACGATATAAGTGACAACGATGAAGGCGATCCCTGCCCACAGATAGCCTGTGCCCCTGGAACGGTCGGTGTGGATACGGACGGTGATGGCTGCATTGATGCATGTGAGCCGGGCTGTGGTGGAAAAGAAGACTGTGGGGAAGGGGAGTACTGTGATGTTGGTGTGGCCTGTGAAGGTGCGGGCGAATGTGCGGTGATGCCCCAGGGATGTACTCTGGAATATGATCCTGTTTGTGGTTGTGATGGAACGACCTACGGAAATGCCTGTGGTGCAGCCTCGGCCGGTGTATCGGTGGCTGCCCCTGGCGAATGTGAGGATTGTACGCCCATCCTATGCGGCCCCGGCGAAGTGCCCGAAGATGTTGACGGTGATGGCTGCGATGACACCTGTTCACCGAGTGGTGTCTGTGGAACCATCGCGGGTATTCCCTGTGACGATGGCGAATTCTGTAACTTTGGCCCCGGCGCGTGTCTCGTATCCGATATGGGGGGCCATTGTGTAGAAATCCCGGCTCAATGTCCGGAGGTGTTCAGTCCGGTCTGCGGTTGTGATGGGAAAACCTATCCCAACGATTGTATGCGTATTAAAACCAAGACCCAGTTGGACCACGAGGGCCCGTGTGGGCAGAGTGGTGGCGCTTGCGATACCGACGAGGATTGCGATCTGCTCGCCTGGTGTCGTCCGACCATGAATGGCCAGAACGAATGTGCGCCCTACCTGCCAAAGGGCGAGTCTTGTCAGAACTACGCCCTGGGACCGGCAATTCCTCCAGTATGGATGCAGGACAAATGTGTTCCGGGTCTGGACTGTGTGGTTCTTTCTCCCATTCCGAACCAAAGTGACGGCGTTTGCACGGAACCATGCCTTCTGAATGAGGAATGCCTCGAAACAGAATACTGTGCTGGACCCAAGCCTACCGAACTGATTGTCCCGGCGGGGGACGTCTGTACCCTACCCGGTGGCTGCCTACCAAGGCCCTCCGAATGTCCGGATATTTATCTCCCGATTTGTGGTTGTGATGGGAACACCTATGGCAATGGCTGTGAGGCGGCTACTGTCGGTGTTCGAGGCCAGAGCACCGGTGAGTGTGCGCTGCCGGGTCCACCATGTACTACGGATGCGGATTGCGAGGCTGGATTGTGGTGCCGAGCTACAGAGCAGACCGCTGCCGCAGGAATAGCGGGTGGGGAATGTTACCCATTCGCAGAAGATGGAGATAATTGTGGCGGATTCGTTCCCCAATGGATGCTGGAGAAATGTGATCCAGAATTGAGCTGTGTGCCTATGACCATCGGTGTGACGGATCTGGGCGGTACCTGCGGGCACGCCTGTGAAAGCAACGCCGACTGCACTACCGACGGGACGTATTGCCGCCGGCCCAAATCGTTTAATATCCTACCGCCGGAAGCGGAGCCGAGTCCTTGCGATGCGACGGGGTTATGTAGTGCAATCCCCCAGATCTGCGTGGCCGTCTGGGATCCCGTTTGTGGTTGTGATGAAACCACCTACGGCAATGGCTGTGAGGCGGGGATGGCTGCCATGGGAGTGGCATATTCCGGTTCCTGCAACACAGGCGGGGGTAACTCCTGTGGTGGATTCGTAGGTGCTACCTGCGAGGGGGATCTGTTCTGTGATCTTCTGGAAGGCATCTGTCTCGGAGCCGATATTCCTGGATCCTGCGTAGAGGTCCCCGAATTCTGTCCAGAGAACTATGATCCCGTATGTAGCTGTGACGGAACGACCTATGGAAACGACTGCGAACGACAAAGTGCAGGTGTACAGAAGGCGCACGACGGTCCCTGTGAATTCGGAGGGGGCAACTCCTGTGGAGGAATCGTAGGCGATACCTGCGAGGAGGGTCAGTTCTGCGATCGAGCGGAAGGCCTCTGTCTGGGAGCCGATATTCCTGGAATCTGTGTCGACGTCCCCGAATCTTGCGCGGAGATCTTTGATCCCGTTTGTGGCTGTAACGGAATGACCTATCCGAACGACTGCGAGCGACAACAGGTAGGCGTGCAGAAATCACACGATGGAGAGTGTGAGGAACCGCCCAACTAGTTGGCAATAGGGAAGGTCGGGTCAGTGGCGCCGTATGGCGGGCCCACCTTCGAGAAATCGCAGATGTTCCTTGAACCCGAGATTTTCAAAGGCCCGGCGTGCGGATGTATTTTCTTCCGCGACATTCAGGGCCACCGCGTCAACTTTCTCGAAGAGAACATTTAGTAGAGCCGACACCGTAGTGGTCGCCAGCTGTTTGCCGCGGTATTCGGGGTGGGTAACCACATTCCCTACCGCTGCGATCTTGAACTCTTCCGAGAAGACATGTGTTCCAGCCGCCGACACCAGGCGCCCATCACGGCGCGTTCCATAGTAGAAGCCATGCTCTAATTGATAGGGCTCGAAGAAAGCGTCCGGGTAGGTGGTACCGTACAGCTCCATAAGGTCGGCCGTATCTTGATGTCCCAACCGAACCACGTTTTCGGAATCGACCTCTGCCGGGATGTAGTCTTCCTGACGGAGCCCCATTCGTAACATAGAACGCATGGTGTCGACTTCGTAGTAGCGCCCCATCACGAGATCATGCGGCCGCTCAATCTGTAGATGAATCTGGCCGGGCAGGTCATCAATCGCCAACTCCAGGGCGGCGTTCAAAGCGTGGGGATTCCCGTGGGTAAGCAGGACCGGTAACCGTAGGCCGGTATAGAGCATCACGATGGCGCTTATCGGCGCGGTTTCATGTTCCGATCCGACGAACCAGCGGGTAAATCGGAAGTGCGTTGGTTCCAGGTCACCGAGCATATACGAAGCCCGTAGGGCGTGATCACTCAGCACCTGTCGTAACAGCATCCGATCTGTCGTTTCTTTGGCGTACAAACCCATCTCCGAAGGCCAGCTGGGTTCTCGTGTACCGCAAAGAATACCTTCAGGGCAATCACGAAATGCCAGGGTGTAGGCGGTAGACCTATTATGCTTCGTTTTCGTCGTCGGTTTGCTGAAGCGCGTTGATCAGGCTTCCAGCCAGTAGAGCGATACACAATATAAGTCCTACGGTCCGATGTGGTGCCTCGTAACGAATCGTAAACACGACGATCGTAGTCAGAACCAACATAAGGATTCCGCAATCTCGACGCATATTGGGTTGCGCAAGGGCTACAGTGCACAACAGGTGATTGGCCGCTGCGACGCCGATCACCAGAAAGGCCTGTCCAGCGAAGGTCGACATCGCCCCAGAGTCCGCTACGATGCTTCCCGCCCAGATTACCAGTCCAATATTGGCCAGACACATCACCGCTAGTGAAACCTCGGCCACCAACACGGGTCTAACCGGCCATTCTCGTTCTTCCGATACGAGAATCTTCAGATAACGGGTCCCAAAGTAGAAGAAGGGCGTGTCTACCAGGGCAATAATCAATTTGAAGCAATAACTTGCCACGATCAGAGCCACAATCTGGTTTGTGGGCAGCACACCTACGAAGAGAATGAGTACGACCAGAACCGTATCGACAAGCTGGCTCACCACAGTCGACGCATTGTTACGAAGCCAGAGATGTTGGCCATTGGTTCGCCGTTTCCAATAATGGAACATACGTACATCGATCAATTGGGCGATAAGATAGGCGATCATGCTGGCAATAATTGCGCGTATGGTACCGCCAAAGACCAGCTCGAACTCGTGCTGTCGGTCGTTTGCTATCCGCTGGAAACGCTCAGACTTGAAACAATCTCGCATATTCTCGAGGCAATGCATGCACTCGTCGAGGCTTCCATAGCAGGCGTACCATGGATCGCCCTGGGATACCGGAGTGGCGGCCAGGCCAAGTTGCAGAATGAGCATGACATAGAAGGACAAAATGAAGCCGATGAATACCAGGGTATTGGCACGACGTTGCCCGTATACCTCGCATACCAGGTCGGTGGATAGGAAGGTGATCGGGTAGGGGATAACGCCGGCCACCATCACCACCCCGAATAATAGGAAGAGCTTCGAAGCCATAAGGTTCGCCACTATCAACGAGACCAGGAAGATCCCGGCCAGCAGAAGAAAGCCGACCTCATACCGTGGGAATCGGGGCACGGCTCGTGGGATATTGGGGTTTTCGGGATCGGGGGTCGTCACTGGATCATCCTTGGGATCGAAACAGGAGTTAGCTTTAACCTGGAGCACTTCGATTTTCGGCTCTGTCGATAGAGTCGTCAAAGATTCCCATATTTACGTTTCGATGCAGGACTTGAAATGCGGAGCCGAACCCGGCCCGGTGTGGAAAATACACGATAGATTGACAGCCTCTGGCCCCTATGGTCCGGTCATTCGCGAGCCCGATACGATGGAAATATGGAGTGTTTCGACCATGGGGATTCCTCGATGAAGGGAATTGTCGTTGCCCACGGTCCCAGAGCAACCGAGCGGGCTGTTTTCCGGGCTGTGGATGCATTACAGGACGCGCGTGGCGCGTCTGCGGATAACCTTTGGACCGATCTACGAATCATCGTACCGTCGGCGAGTCTACGGCACCATCTACTCCACGCTTTGGTTCAGCACTATGGGCGGGCTGTCGCCGGGGTACAGGTGCAGACGCTGTGGGGACTGGCGCAGGAGATCCTGTTCAAGTCCGGCATTGTTCCCGCTCCGGCCGACGATCTATTTCGGCTGGTGGTGGCGCGCCAAATCCACACTCGTAGTGACTTCTGTCAGTACTTATCGTCTATCTCCGATGGGGCCGGAGCCGTATCGGGAGCGGTACGGGATCTCCTGGATGCGGGCTATTCCCATGGCATGTTTGAGGCAGCGGCGGAATGCCTGGGCACGCCGTATGCGGATGGACTGATTCCCGATCCCGGCCCATTGATGGGGAGTAGCAGCGTAAATCAAGCTGTCGATGTGCTGAAGATCGCGTCGGACACCGAGAAAAGTCTGGCAGAGATGGGAGTCTGGACTACGGCTCGTGTTTTCCTGGAGGCCGCAGAACGCCTTCATGGAGCACTTCCCAATACGCAAGTACTCGTTCACGGCTTTGCCGAGGCTACCGGAGCGGCATCGGAGCTCATCGAGGCGTTGGTTCAGCACCAGAACGCCACGGTGTATATGGACCTCCCCATCGATCCGAGCCAAACCGACGCGGTGGATCTCGGACGCCGGTTTGCGGGGCGCCTGATGGAGCGCCTGGCTCCCTACGGGCAGAGCGAGGAATCGAGCCCCGACGAACCTGCCGTTGATGCAACCTGCTTTGTGGCGCACGGACGCGCCGCGGAGATCCGAGAGGTCGCATTACGAACCCGCGCTCTTCTCGATTCCGGAACGGCCCCGGAGGAGATCGGAATCGTGGCACGGGATCTCTCGGGCTATGGACAGACCATTCGCACGCAATTGGAGCGTATGGGCATACCATTCTCGGCCGAAAAGGCACGTGGGCCCATCCTACCTTCGATGCGACCCATCTATGCCTTATGCCGGATGCTTCGAGATCGTGAAAAGACTCGAAGTGATGTCTGGGTTTCTCTCGCGGATACGGCCACTCAGGGAGATACATCTCTGGCCGGCTTTGACCTGCGTGCCTGCCTCCGCAGTCTTGGTTGTAGTCGCCTTGAAGATGTGGTTCGCCTCAATGTGGACGCCATATATGGTGAGGGCGGTGTACAAAAGCTTCCGGTGGTGGAAGGGCTGGTTATACCGGAGGAACCCGGTGGTAAGCGTGGGATTCGGTATAGAACACTTTCCCGTGAGACCGTTGCAGAGCTTGTCGCCAATATTCGAACGGTGGTGACTACACTGGATTCGATAGGCGAGAGTGAGTCCAGGACATTCCCCCAATGGTGCGCCTGGTTAACCGATCTGGGCTCGCGTTGTATGGGCTGGAGCGAAGACTCCGAAATCCGGGTTGCTTTCGACACAATAGGTTCCAGGATCGAACTCCCCGATGATTTCCAGTTGCTCTTCTCCGAGTGGATGCAGATGCTGGAATCCACCTTGGAGAACGTGGCCTATTCCGACCTGGGGGGGCCGGGCGCTGGTATCCAGATCCTGGATGCTATGCAGGCCCGTGGCCGTACGTTTAAACATCTATTCCTGGTGGGATTGAATCGTGGAATGTTTCCTCGCACCAGTCCCGAAGATCCCCTGTTCTCGGATACCCTGCGAGTACGCCTTCGACGCGGAGATCTCCTCCGGGAGATCCCCATCAAGCGCTTATCCACCTATGAGGAACGGTATCTTTTTGCGCAGCTGATGGGTTCCGCCCCGCAGGTTACCTTGTCCTGGCTGACGACCGACGAACGGGGCCACGATTGCTTCGCGTCGCCGTATGTAGAGAGATTGCGCAGCGCGTTGGGGTGGGGCGAGGATGCCCAGCTCTCCGTCGCTCGGGGGCCAACCACGGTGGTGTTGGAGGATACGGCGAGGCCCTACCTGGAGCATGCGGTCATCGCGGGGCTCGTCGGGGATCGGCAGTTGAGCCAACAGATCGTACACGCCGCCCATCGAGTGGGTTCCAATCCAAATCTTGCGAGCCCGAGCGTGGACGCTCGGTTTCGAATTCTGGACGAGCAGGCGCCCGATTTCTCCACGGAGGCCGGGAAGGTCCTACGGAACGCCCACGGGCCGTATCTGGGCTTTGTCGGGCCGGCTGTGGATGCCTCGGACCCTCGAAGTGGCCGCCTCTTTGTGACCCGCCTGGAGGACTACGCCCGCTGCCCCTGGAAAATGTTTGTAAGACGCTATCTGGGACTGGAACCGGTTCAAGATCCCTTTGAGATGCTCTCCGGTAGCGACAATCTTCTGCTCGGGAATCTGATCCACGGCGTATTGGAAGCGATCGGTAAACGACGAGAGACGCCGCGCCTACACCTGTTGGACGAAGCCCGGGCCGCCTTGACCTACCAGACGGCGTGGCCGGCCAGGGACGAATTATTGGCCCTGATCGAGCGCAACGCCCGTAAGGTCTTTGCGGAGAAGGCCGGAGGTCTCCTTGCCTTCTCCCAGGCGATAGTGCGCCGATCAATGCCCTACTTTGATGTAGCCAGAGAAGAATGGTCCAAGGGAATAGACCTGGTGGGCGTGGAGCTGGAGGGACGTGTGGATGTTCCTCTGAGCAAGGACGAGGACGCCCCGCGTCGACCGGTGTTTTTCAAGGCCGACCGAGTCGATATGCACGAGGGTGTGTTGCGATTGACCGATTATAAGACGGGTAAATCCCAGATCCGGGGCGAATTTCTGAAGCGCTTTCGTCACGGTACGATGCTCCAGGCGGCCCTATACGCAGCCTCTCAACCGTCACAGAAGGGGTTGGGTCGGTATCTGTTCCTGCGCCCAGAGCTAAAACACCGTGCCCTACGAGATATCGACTTCCAGGATGACGAGAGCGCGTCTCGTGACGAGCTCCTTTATATTGTGGGTCTTCTGCTGAGTGGTCTTGAACAGGGCATCATGCTGCCGCGGCTTGCCGAACCATGGCGGAATAAGGAGCCGGATCAGTGCGACCGCTGTGACGTAGCGGAGGCCTGCTATCGCGGCGATTCGAATGTTCGTGGGCGACTTCGTGCGCTCGCTGGAGAGGAGGCCGCTCCACCGGACGAAGATGAATGGTCCCAGGGATTTCAGCGCATATGGCGTCTCGCGGGACGGAAGAAGAGGCCGAAATGAGCGAATCATCACAAGCGACCTTTTCTGGGACTACGATCGCCGTCGCAAGTGCGGGTACGGGGAAAACCACCGCCTTGATGGCCCGGATTCTTGCCTGGTGCCTGGGGCCTGGCTGGGACAAAAACGAAGCCCATCTATCCACTACGAATACACCGCCCGACGAAGAGGTGGCGAGCCGCGTATTATCAAGGGTGTGTGCGATAACGTTCACGGATAAGGCGGCCGCCCAGATGGGCGAGAAGCTGGCGGAGAATATCGCCGAGCTACAGGCCGGTCGCCAGCCCTACGGTCTGGAGGCTTTTGCGGGATTGCCGACGGGCGAGGAGTTGTCGCGGCGAGTCGCAGCGTTGGCTCTCTGTCAGGACCAGTTCGCTGCGTCGACGATCCACGCCTTCTGCAAAGGGGTGATCGCGCGTCACCCCATGGAAGCGGGGCTCCCGCCCGGCTTTGACGTAGATGCCGATGGGAGCCGTCTGACCCATCGGGTGCAGGAGGTCGTGGAAGACCATCTACGAGCCGCCCTGGAGAGCCCAGAGGATTCCCCTCTATTGGATTTATTGAGTCGTGAGCTGTCCCTCGAAGATGTTCTGGCGGCGCTCAGTCGCTTATGTACCAGCTCCCTGGAGCCACATGAGCTGGACTGGGATCCCTTCCAGAGGAAAAGCCTGGCTAGGCTGTGGTCGAATCTGACCCGTTGCCTGGCCGGTCTGGAAGATATTCTGGCCGACCGTCTGGTGGGAAACCGTCTTCGTGGTGCGCACGAAACCCAGGATAGTTTCCGGGCGTTGCACGAGCTGCTGCAACAGGCCGAACCGGGCGTAGAGAGCTTGAAAGAGCTGGTTCGCTGGAGCGATGACAATACACATCTGAAGGCCCTGAAACGGATCGGTGATTGGGGCCGGGGAGAGTTTACCCAAAGCGAGGAGGCCTGTTTAGGCCAGCATGCCGACGCGTTGGCTACGGTTTGCCCGGATCTTCGCCGCAGAATGCGCGCCGTGCAGAGCATTGACGTGGATTTGATTCAGGTGGCCCGGGGTGCTCTGAAGCCCATGTTTGTGGATGTCTGCGAGGGGCTGCGTCAGAACGGGGTGGTCACCTTTGGCGATCTTCTCTACCACGCCAGAGCTCTATTGGCCGATCGTAAGAATGGCATCGCAGCGATGGAGTGCTCGCGGATGGATCAGCTTTTGGTGGACGAGTTCCAGGACACGGATGAGCTTCAGTGCGCGCTCATCGCCCATCTAGCCCTGGAAGGCGCCGAGGATAATCGGCCTGGATTATTTATCGTGGGTGATCCGAAGCAGTCGATCTATGGCTGGCGTAATGCCGATCTGCAGACCTACTCAAGCTTTCTGGATGGGCTTCGTTCACAATTCGGGGCGCGGGAGCAATCTCTGAAGGTGAATTATCGCTCCTGCAAAGATGTGGTGGATGCAGTGAATCACGTCTTCTCGGCGGTTATGAAGCCGACGAAAGGGCTACAGCCTGCGTATATGCCCCTGGTACATCCCTCCGAACTGGCTGCGGATCCTCCCGCAGCCCCAGAAGGACAAGCAGGCGTCGAATATTGGCTGACCTGGGGGTGGGATGCGGAAAACGAGCAATCCGTGACAGACGCCAAAAGTGACGAGCTATCCGCCATGGAAGCAGCCTGGATCGCACGAGATATCGCGCGTCTGCGGCGGAGCGGACAAATCCAGTCCTGGGACGAGGTGATGGTACTATTACGTTCCAGCAGCGTATTGGATTCCGTTTTGAACGAGCTTCGAAAGCTGCGGATCCCCCATCGAGTGGAGCGTGATCGCAGTTATTTCCGACGGCGCGAGATCGTAGAGGTCGTGGCCCTTGTACGAACGATCATCGATCCCGGCGATCAGCTCGCGCTCCTTACAACACTGCGGTCGTCCTGGGTCGGGATCCCCGATGTGGCGCTGATACCGCTCTGGGCGCAGGGCTTCCCGGGCAAAATGCTGCATGTGCCCGACCAGGAGGTAGAAGATCAACTATGTGCCCAGCTTGCGGAGGTGGCGGATCGGGTCGAGTCCGCGGTCCCAGGGATGGATCGAATTGAGGGCTGGCATCATAGCGCCAGCGGTTTTGTACGTCTTCTAGGCCGGCTTCGCCGTAGCTTCCGCGACGATCCCTCCGACCGTTTTATCGAGACACTTCGCCATGAGCTATATCTGGAGGCCACCGAAAGCAGTCGCTATCCGGGCCGATACCGGATCGCGAATCTGGAACGCTTCTTCGAGGATCTGGCGGTTACTCTGGAGGAACATGGTTGGGATATCCCTGCTTTGTTGCAGAGCCTGCGCCGGAAGGTGTCGCGTCAGCTGGACGCCGAAGAAGCGCGACCCGAGGCCTCATCGGATGGCGCGGTCCGGGTGATGACGATTCATAAATCCAAGGGGCTTAAGGCCGAACATGTCTACCTGGTTGGCCTCCACCGGAAGGCCGCCCAGAACGATCGACGAAGCCCGGGAGAGAAGACGGAGGTCTCACGAAGGACCGGCGGACTGGCCTATCAGTTGTTTGGGGCCTGCACGCCCGCGTATGGCGATTTGGGAGAGATCCGGGCTGCAGTGGAAGGAGCGGAGCGTATCCGGACTCTCTATGTAGCGATGACCCGAGCGGCGACGCGTTTGGTCATGTGCGGTCGCTGGCCGCTAGCGGGCGAGAAGATCTCACCGACCAGCTATATGCATCTTCTGAAGCAAGCCTACCGCGAAGGCCCCGATCTTGGAGAAGGTATGCAGGCCTGCGCCGAGGAAGGAGTGAGTCGTTTCTCCCATAGCGGCGTACAATGGTGTTATCCAGCGATCGACCCCGAACTGAATCAGGCCGGAACACCGGTGGAGGACGCTCTTCGTGTGCCGCAGATCCAGGAGATCGAGGCCGGGCTCGCCGATCTTGAGCGCCGTGTACAAGCAGCACAGAGCCATCAGAGTCGGCCCCTGGGGACCAGCGTGTCCAAACTAATACCACAGTTTGAGGACGCATCCGAGGATGAACGGCCTGCTATCAGTCCGCAATCCTCGGGGCTGGGCTCTCTCGTGGGGAGTCTGGTGCATGAGTTCCTGGAGGAGGATCTGGTTCTTGACCAGAGCTGGCAAGAGAACCTGCCGACGCGGGCTCGAGCGCATCTGCAAAGTCGTGGTGTCCCTGCGGAGCGACTGGAGGCGGTCATTGAGGACGCGACCTCTATTCTTCAGGCTTTCTGCTCCGGAGATCTATACGACCGACTGAAGGAGGTTTCGCCTCATGTGGTGGCACGGGAATACCCGGTCCTCATCACCCCAGAATCCTCGCCAGAGGGACCGGTAGGCTATGTGACCAGCGTGCTGGATATGGTCTATCTGGATCCGGAGCGGCAGCAATATGTGGTCGTGGATTATAAGACCGATCCCTACGACGGCTCCGGCGGCTCGGCCGAGCTGCTCGCCAAATATAAAGGGCAGGGCGAGGCGTACGTCTCGGCCCTACAAGAGGCCATGTCCCTGGATTATAGGCCGTCCTTTGAGCTCTGGTTCGTCCGAACCGGCCACCTGGAGATCACAGCGGGTTGATTTACAGGCAGAGAGGGCTTTTAGAGAGAGCATTGAGGACAAATATCGAAGACGTATACGGTTCCGCCGTCTCTTGTGGAATTGGCGACGACCGTACTGTCGCTGATGCTCACCACGTTGCCCAACTCGTCACCCGCAACGTATGCGTTGACGGTGAGTTTGGGTTGCTCTATCCAGGCTCCGGCATTTCGTACAAATACATAGACTGCACCGATCCCTGCGGTGGACCCAAACATGCCCGGATAGTCGTAGCCAGGTACGCCCAGCGATAGGATGTTGCCGTGTAATGTAACGCTTAGGCCGAAATGATAATGAGTTTGATTTTCCCCTGTGTTGCTGGCGGTGAGTTTTTGTTGCTCCGTCCAGACTCCATCACTCCTCTCAAATACATAGGCCGCACCGCTGTTGAAGTCCCAATTATCCTCCCACATTGCGCCCACAACAATGGTATCGCCGCTGATACCCAATCCAGAACTGAACCAATCATCGCCTTCTCCATCGCTGGCGGTGAGTTTTTGTTGCTCGGTCCAGACCCCGTCACTCCTCTCAAATACATAGGCGGCACCACTGTCACTCCCCAACGCGTCGTTGCCACGGGAACCTACAACCACGGTATCTCCATCGATGGCAATCGAGCTGCCGAATCTATTGCCTCCTGATCCCTCTCCGCCGTCGCTGGCGGTGAGTTTTTGTTGCTCGGTCCAGACCCCGTCACTTCGCACAAATACATAGACTGCGCCGCTATCCCATCCCAGACTATCCTCCCAATGTGCGCCCACAACGAGGGTATCGCCGCTGATGGCAAGACTATTCGCGAAGTTATCATTTGTTTCTGCATCGCTGGCGGTTAGTTTTTGTTGCTGTGTCCAGACTCCGCCATCTCGCACAAATACATAAGCCGAGCCGCTGCCCGGTGCGTTGTCGTCGTCGTGAGGTGAACCCACAACCACGGTGTCCCCGCTGATGGTAACGGTTTTCCCGAAGCGGTCCTGTGAAGCCCCATCACTTGCGGTTAGTTTTACTTGCTCCGTCCAGACCTCGCCACTTCGCATAAAGACATAGGCCGCACCGCTGTCAGTATCCAATTCATCATCGGTCTCGTTGCCCGCCACCAGGGTATCGCCGCTGATGGCAAGACTATTTCCGAAGTATGGCCAATCGCCGTCGGGGTCGCTGGGGGTGATTTGGGATTCATTGACGGTACAACCGGGGGCGGACCCTGCCACTACACAGGTCTCTTCCGCACAGTCCGACGAACACCCATCTCCATCCACCGTATTTCCATCGTCGCAGGTTTCCAGTCCCTCGATGGTGCTGTTGCCACAAAGATTACAAAATAAACAATCCGCGTAGACGTAGACTGCGCCACTATCAACCGCATCACCATCACCTTTTGTCGCGCCAACAACCACAGTGGCCCCATCGGTGGCGACTACATCACCGAACATGTCGTCAACGGCGGCATCGCTTGCACCATACTTTCTCTGTAAGTCCCAGTCAGAACCGTCGACCCGTGCATATACAAATACGGCCCCCGCGTTCGTCTCCGTGTCATCATCCCATGGCGCACCTACAACCAGAACATCACCACGGATGGCTACGCTTGTTCCAAAGATATCCGAATGCGGGCCACCTGGGCCCGCGTTCAAGCTCTGCGCGAGAGTCCACTCGTTACCGCTTCGCGTATAGACATAGGCCGACCCAGCATCAAATGCCGCATCGTCTTGCCTTTGGGCTCCTACCACCAGGGTGTCGCCGAAAACCGAAACGCTGCTGCCGAAATAGTCTCTTAACTGTCCACTGTTGAGAATTAACCGCTGTTGCTCAGTCCATAAGGTACCGGTACGCGTAAACACATAAGCGGCACCACTATCGTCGCCAAAGTCATTGTCATCTGCTCCCACAACAATGGTGTCGTCATCGATGGAGACTGCATCACCGAAATAAGAGTCGATTTCAGCGACACTCGGGAGCAGTTTTTGCTGCTCGGGCCAAACGTCATCAAGCCGGTGAAATACGTAACCAGCACCGCTGTTAGAGGCGAGAGCATCGTGCCAGGGCGAACCCACAGCGATGTAGTCACCACGAATGGAGACTGTTTTCCCGAAGTGCGCCCCGACTGTTCCATCGCTGGCGGTGAGTTTTTGCGATTGCGTCCATTCACCCCCAACTCGAGTAAACACGTAAGCTGAACCGCTTTGGGTGCCCAAATCATCATCTGCCCATGCGCCGATCGCTATCGTGTCGCCAGAGATCGAAACACTCCAGCCGAACAAATCGCCCGCTGCAGTATCATCCGCAGTCAGCTTTTGCTGCTGTACCCATGTTCCGCCACTTCGCATATGTACAAAAACAGCGCCGCTGTTCCCACCTAAGGTGTCGTCTGCTGGTGCGCCTACCACCATGGTATCGCCATCGATCGCGACGTTTTTGAAACTGTCGTTTGTGTTCGCCCCACCAATCGTTGGTGTGAATTTG
>CAUZEG010000084.1:0-15555 GCA_963578775.1 Myxococcales bacterium | reverse complement strand
CCTCGACGGCCTCTTCCTCGACGGCCTCTTCCTCGACGGCCTCTTCCTCGACGGCCTCTTCCTCGACGGCCTCTTCCTCGACGACCTCTTCCTCGACGGCCTCTTCCTCGACGACCTCTTCCTCGACGGCCTCTTCCTCGACGGCCTCTTCCTCGACGGCCTCTTCCTCGACGACCTCTTCCTCGACGGCCTCTTCCTCGATGGCCTCTGCGGCGGGTGTCTCTGTAGAGCGGGTTGGGGACTCGGCTAAAGCGGCCTGAAGACCCTCGTCAATTGCGTTTAAGAATAGAGCCACATGACCGGCGGGCTTCCATTCGGCCCAGCTGGGTTCCCAGATGAGGGTTGTCTTCAGCAGGCCACCCTCTCGAGCAAATCCGACCATGCTCTCCAGGCTATGGGGTCCGTCCGAATGTCCATCGTGGACTCGATGCCAGTCCGTTTCGGGCAGATTACTCCCGATCTGTTCGGGAGGGCTGGTGGGTTGGGTGGCGGTGATGGACGCCGGATCGACGGTCAGGTTGGTGTCGTCATCGGCAGCGGAGGGCTTCGCCGTTGGGGCCCCAGGGGCACGAACACGCAGGACAGCACCGCAATTTCGACAGCGGATACGTACCGATGTTCCCCCCGTAAGATGCTGGGGGTTGATGCGGTATCGCGTATTACATTTAACACAAGTGAAACGCATTCGCGTTCTACTCCTGGCGAACAAATCCGGGGACCTGATGACGAACGAAACTAGCACTGTGATGTTCTTGAGACAACTTTGATAACGCGCAGTGGACCGTATTCGTTCCCTCCACCGGCCTTTATACCCGGCAAGAGTCCTCCAGTGGATCGGATTGGAATCGCCTTTCAGTCTGCCGTTTACTCCCGCTGTGGAGCCAGGCCCCGCCTTGCGTCCGCGTCGTTGCGGTGACACGATGTTTGAATGATGTGGGATAGAAACAGAATACCCGCCTGGGTTTTTCCCTGGCTGGTCCTGATGATGGTTTTGATGGGGCCGGGTTGTAAGGACGCTTCGAATTTAGAAGACACTCAATTCCATTGCGATGAAGACAATCCCTGTGCCCGGAGTGCCGGCTACGAATGCCGGTACCCAGATACCGGTACCGACCAGAGAGCAGATCAGGGGGTATGTAGTAGGGATCCGTCCCCTCCGGATAGTACGGGCTCGGATGTGGCGACCGATACGGGCTCTGATGTGGCGACTGATACGGGCTCTGATGTGGTGGCCGATGCCGGTGACGGCCAGACGGTTTCGGACACCAATGATACAGGCGCAACGAATGACAGCAGCGGCACCGAGAGCGATGTTTGTTGTGACTGTGACCTTCAGGCCGACGAGACGAGGTTGGACTGTAAAGCGCACTACGCTGACGACCAGTTAGCGAGCGGTTTTTATCGCATCGATCCCGATGGGGTGGAGGGGGAAAACCCAGCGTTTATCGTGTATTGCGATATGGAAAGCCCAGGTCCAGAGGGTCCAGAGGGTCCAGAGGGTCCAGAGGGTGCCGAAAGTATGAAGGGCTGGACCCTCATCGCCCGGTATATGGGCGGAACTAAAGGGGGCCAGAACCAGCAAGATGCGTGGGTAGAAGATTTCAATTTCGACGCCAACGAGCACCAGAACCAGGAGTCCGCCACAGATGGTGGTAATGTACTTGTCCCCCCCCAAATCTGCCCCGGGGGGAATACCTATGGCCATATCCGTTACGATTTCTTTCAGAGTTTGAACCCAGCGCAGAGAAGCATCAAATTGGACTGTGGGCCGGCCAACGCCCCCGTAACACATACGGAGATCAGAACCGGTGAATTTAAGAGCTTCGTCGAGGGAGACTACGGTGATGTAGGGGTGTCCGGCGGCGAATGGGCCGTTCTACGCTGGACTACCACGCGAGCAAACCACATGCTTTGTGGACAGACCGTAAGCAGCGGGATTTTCCAAGGTGGCGGGATCGCCTACTGCGAAGGGATTGGAAGTGATGAACAGGGGTTTGGGAACCATATAGTCTCGTTCAACGCCTGGATCTGCGGCAGTTGCACCGGAGATAACGAACAACCGTTTCAAGATCAGCGGTACTATCCAATCGGATGCAATAAAGAGTATCTTGACGACGGACGAGTCCAGGTCTGGATTCACTAGCTACGCCATTTGCGGTGTGCCCTTTTGGACCATGGCCAAATCATGAGGCCGTGACCGGATGAGTGTAAAGCAGGTGGGGTCTGCGTCGTTGCGGTGATATGGTGTTCGGTATATTCTCTGGCAGAGGGTGACGGGGAGACGAGTGTATATTCGAACGCCTATTTTTCGGACTATTCTACCAATCGCGTTATTGGTGTTTTTGGCCATGCCTCAATGGGCGATGGGACAGGCAGACCGGAGCTTTGACAAGATCGTAAAAGAAGCGAAGGCGGCCCGCCAGGCGGGCGATCTGGAGCGGGCGGCGAAGTTGGTCGAAGAGGCCTACAAGCGAAAGCCACTGCCGGTGTTATTAAATAACCTCGGTAAGGTCTATGAAGAGCTGGGCCGCTATAAGAAAGCGATAGACTGTTACCAGAAGGTGGCCGATGACCCGAAAGCGGACTCCTCCTTACGAGCCCTGGATACGGCGAGGATTGGAGCCCTTACACCGAGACTGGCATCGGCCTGGGTACGAGGTCCGGCCGAGTCTGACTGGGAGCGGATCGTGGTGTCGGGTGAGGTCATTGCGGTGCAAGGAGAGGAGGAGATTGCCGTTCCGGTTGGAAAACAGCCGGTTCTGATCCAGACCCGTGCGAATACCGTGCATCTCGTTCATCTCGAATTTATCCGAGGTCGCCGAACCTCTGTCGGTCCGAAGACTGTTTCGGGGGCTTCGGATCTCGCAACGATCGATTTAACGGGTATTTCGCCCCGGCCGCAGAGTATCTTTATTGATGGACGGCGGCTGGATGTTGAGCTGGATGGTGTGGAATGGCTGCGGATAGAGCCGGGATCCTACCAGCTCCGGGTGGAAAGTGGACCAGGGGTCGTTAAGGCCGTGGAGTTAACTGTACAGGCCAGTCAGACGGTAGCGCTGCGAACGCGGTTGTCGACCCATCGTGTACATGGCGAATCGGGCATGGTAACCCGGTCGGCCCCTTCCGGTGGCCTTCGGTTGGGCCCTTTGATTAGCGTGGGCGCGAGTCTGGTTCTGGTGGGTGTGGGAGGATATCTTCTGAACGACGCCAGCCGACTTCGGGGGCAAGTTGCAGATTCCGTAGAGCAACATACGAATTTTACTGGTGGTAGCCTCGCGTTTTCCCAGGAGCAGACCTATGCGATGCAGGACGACGCGGACAGAAAGGCCCTGCTGGGCAGTGTTCTCTCGATAACCGGAACCATTGCCCTTGGAACATGTATCGTCTGGTGGATTTACGGAGATACGCCGACGAAAATGGTTATGGAGCGAACTACGTTGTTTATGTCTCCGACCGGCCTCAGCCTGGATATTACCTACTGATGATATCGATGCGGAACGCGTGGAGAGACGGGGCTTTTCTTTGGCCGCTATTGGCTATGGTGCTGATCGGTCTGGGTTGCAAAGAACCCCTCGATCTCGATGCCACCCTATTCCACTGCGATGAAAACAATCCCTGCGCCGAGAGCGCAGGGTACGAATGCCAGTATCCAGTGCTCGATAACGGCCAGAAAGCAGACAAGGGGGAATGTAGAAAGGGTCCACCCTCTACGGACAGTACGGGTTCCGATACCGGTACGGATGTGGTGACTGATACGGGTTCGGATACGGGCTCTGATGTGGTGACCGATACGGGTTCGGATACGAGTTCGGATACGGGCGGTACTCCATGTAACGATGACGACGAGTGTCAAGATGGAGTCCCCTGTACACATGACCAATGCATCGACGGAGTCTGTAATTATGAGGGGGTTAACAGCGGGAAATACAACGAATATCGGTGTTGCGGAATCCCCGGCACGGATTGTAAGGATTATCTAAGCGAAGGTGCATTGGAGACCCTGGAAGTCTATGGATGTGGGGATACCCCGGACAATCTCTTCAACTGCATTTATAGCTGCAAAGCCACCTATGTAGATGTCGACGGGGACTTCGCCAATGGTTGTGAAGTCCGTATTCTGCGTGTTGATCAAGAGAGTGGAAAGGCTTATGATTCACTAGATGTTCCTCAGGGTGCGGACCAGCCTGACGGCTCCGAAGAAAAGCCCTTCAAACGCCTTTCCACCGCCCTCTGGAAAGTGAGCGACCTTCGTGACGATATGTCAGAAACTCCGAACGAGCCTCATTTCATCGTTCAACTGGAGAAGAACTACGAGATAGCCGTGTCCGAGGACTTTTCCGGTCGTAGTGGCCCCGAAACGACTTCGTTTGGCCCACTCACTTTGTCCAATATCACCCTTCAGGGGTCGAGCAAAGACGTGGTACTAAGTCGAAAGGAAAACGTGTCAGCCCCGTTACATCGTTGTGTTTTGGAGATCGGAAAGTCCGGGTCGGGCGCTCCCCAGACGAAAGATGTGACGATCCGGAATCTGACCATCGATGGAACGATGACCAGCTTCTGCGGGATCGACTTTGTAGCGCGTGACGGCACCCCTGCCGATCAAAACTACAAAGCCGAAGATCTGATTATAAAAAACACCAAAGGACGTTTAGGAGACCATGGCTACGGTATTCGTATGGATAATGGTGGGAATGTGGACATACGCGATGTGGAAATCCACCATATCTATGCGGGCGCGGACGACGTGGGATCGGGCCCAGCCATACGCGGCGCCTCTTTTGGGATCTGGGTATCCAAACCGAATGACGGCCAGGCGGCTGTGACAATCGGGAATTCCCTGATTCATGACATCATGGGATATGGATTTCATCCCGATGGACTAGAGCCTGTGCCCGATGACAGGGGCTCGGTGGGGATCTATGTAGACAACATCTCGGATATAACGATCGAGCATTGTTCGATTCATTCCATCTATTCCACGGTTTCAATCCCTCCCGACATCGATACGGAGATATACCCGGTTGCGGCTATCTATCTGCGAAATTCCGCCACCTCGGGCAATCACCTAACGCTTGCGCATCTCAGTATCTGGAATGTGGGTCTGATGACGCTTCAAGATGCCGGAACGAGTCGGGCGTATGGCATCGCCGTGGATAACTCGGGTAATGATCAGGCGTATCTGGAGGTTGCGAATTCCATCATCAGTCGGATCGGCCACCGAGGTGGAGGAGAAAGCTGTGGGTTATGTGTGGCGGATCTTCATCTTGATGCGGTCTCTCCGACCCCCGCCGTCCCAACCAATTTAGTGGATACTGACGCTTTCGAATATTGCGGGTGTTCAATAGACAACTCACAGAGCGCTTGTGGAGTTGGCGACGATACCAATTCCCCTCCCCTATTCGATCTGGGCGAACTGGACTCTTGTATAGAAGCGAGTGTTGAGGCTTTGATGGAGATGCTTAAGGCATGTAGTTTACCCGAGCCGGCCCATGAAACCTGTCCGGCCGACAATCCATTTGTCGACTGCTCTTGCGGGCAGTTCCCTCAATTGCGACTGGCGCCGACATCGGCGGCGATTGATGCGGGCGATCCCATAAGTTCTGGGGTCTGCATTGAGCCGGAGCCCAATGGCTGCGTCGTAAACCTGGGGCATTATGGAGGCACCAGCGAGGCCCAGGTAGCGAAGGACGGGACACATCTCGGCCCCACCGAGTGGACATGCGAGGAGCAGGAGCTCAGCTTGAGTGGAAAGGACGCAGAGTACTGTATTTCACCGGACGAGTAGCGGGGTCGACCAAAAGGGCCAGACCTACCATTCGTCGATGGCTGGATTTTTCTTTTTATTGGGCTGTGTCGGTGGCCTCGTACGAGCCGGAACCCTGCGGCGAGGTGTGGCGCGACGCAGCTTTATCTGCAGGATGTCATCGCTCGTAGGTCCAACGGTTTTATTTGTTGTTTTGTAGCCCTTGTATTTCAGGCGGAGTTTCATAGGCTCGGCGTCGTTTGCCATGGACAGCCCAAGGGGGGTTTTCCCCAGCTGTGTCGCTCCGTCCCATACCTCTGCACCGGCTGGATCACTCTCAATCTGAATAGTTCGTGTCTCGGTAGCGGCCTGCTCTTTGGTGGGGGGCTGCTGCTGTTGACCAGTATCGGTGGCGCTCGCTATATCGCTCCGGGTGTCGGCTATCGACGCTACCCCTGTATCGGTGGTGTCCGCCGCTTTGTTGGTGTTCGGATCGTTGGAGGTCCCCTGTTTGCCGGCACGTATGGCGGCAAAAGCCCCCCCGATCACCACCAGGGTGGCCAGGGCAATGGCCCACCGGGCTCTTGAGCGGCCAAACCCCAGGTTTGCTTCGGCCACAAGTGGCTCCTCATCGGTCAGCAGCGCGTCTCGGACGTCGCTGGCGGTCAATGGTTCGGCACGTACGGCAGGACTCTTTTCCAGATCGGATAAGATATCTTCGACGGGCCGCCGTTTCTTGTCGGAGATCTGTCCTGTCTCAATGGCCGCTGTGCGTGCCGAGGCCAGGGTTTTCCGGACGTCGACCGGGGCGGCCTGGGATAGGGCCGAGAGGATATCCACGACCGCTTTGGTACTACACGGACGATCCAGCCGCTGCTTTGCCATCAAGGAGGTGTATAGGGCGAGCAGGCCTTCTGATGGGGGCTGTCCATCCGATAGCTTCGCGGGCAGGTCTGGTGCCTCCTCGCGAAGATGTTTCATCAAGATACCGATGGGCTCGTCGGACATATAGGGTGGGGCCCCCGACAAAAGCTCAAACATGACGCATCCGAGCGAGTAGAGATCGGAGCGGAAGTCTAGAGTCTGGCCCATGGTCTGTTCGGGGCTCATATACATGGGAGTGCCGACCGTTACGCCGGTACCGGTCAGGGATTGGTATGAGTCCGAATCACTGCGCAGTACTTTGGCGATTCCGAAGTCGAGTACTTTGACATGCTCCTGGCCGTCGCTGAGTCGACGTACATGGATGTTCTCGGGCTTGAGATCGCGATGAATAATGTCCTTATCATGGGCTTCGGTCAGGGCTCGAGCCACGCCCAGCAGGATGGATGTTACCCGTCGTTCCGGTAGAGGACCTTCCGCCTGTAGCAGTCCATCGAGGGTCAGCCCTTCTAGATACTCCATCGCGATATAGGGGATGTCCGTCTCTTTATCGATGCCAAAGTCGTAGATCCGGACGATATTTGGGTGGTCGAGGGAGCTGGCCGACTGGGCCTCACGATAAAAGCGTTTTACGAGCTTACCTTCGCGCAACAGACTCTTCAAAAGAGTCTTCAAAGCCACTTTACGGTTCATACTGATCTGGGTCGCCAGATACACAGCTCCCATTCCGCCCTGGCCCAGCAGATGCTCAATTCGGAACCGCTGCGCAATCATGGTGCCGGTGGGAAGACCACCAGACTCGGGGTCCAACTTGGAGCGGTCGACGGTAGGGACCCCATCGGTTGGACATACGTCATCGTCCATCCACTTTTCGCAAAGGGGGCAGTACCGCCCGGGCTCCGCCATCATGACTCCTTGACCGTCTAAGGAATCCTATATTCCCCTTCTATCGGGGTAGGGGTCAACATTGTCGAAATCCAGGCGCGCTTTGGCGGGTCTAGAAGTTGGTATTGTCCACGACTCCGAAGGACCCGGCTCCACCTTTATTGCCGAGACTGGCTCCGCCTAGACCACCTTCAGCGGAGGACGGGCCGGCCGGAAAGAGATTGCCGGATAGGAATGGGGCGAGGTCAAAACCGTTGCCGGAAGAGACGTAGATGGCATAGGAGGGACCACCACAGCCGCCACCGCCGCCGCCACCATGGCCGCCGGATCCACCGGCACCACCACTTCCACCCTGGCCGGCGCAGAAGTTCTCGGTACCTGGAATCCCACCGGCACCACCAGAGTTTCCAAGACCACCGGTACCGCCGGTGCCGCCGGGACCACCCGGACCACCGTGACCGCCGGTACCTCGGTGGAGGGTATTATTTGAGAAACCAGGCACCGAAGCCACCCCATCCAGGGTGATGAAGATGGCAAAGGAGCCACCTCCAGACGTACCATTCTGGCCTTCGGTTCCGGCGCAGCCACCGGCACCACCACCACCGCCGCTACCGCCGATATCGTGGGAACCCGATCCGGCCGCTGAACAACTGAAGGTTTCCACTCCGCCGCCAGCGCCACCGCCGCCACCGCCGCTACCATGTTCGCCATTGCCGCCATCATTACCGGCCGTGCCGAGCCAATATCCATTCACCACACCTCCTTCTGGAGTTGTGCAGCCGGTACCGGGTGTTCCGTTGGGTCCTTGCGTCCCATTGACGCCATTACCACCGTCGATGGGCCCCTGGGGGGGGACGGCGCATGCACTGCAGTTTGCAGCGGTTCCAGCCCCACAGACATAGTTGTTGAATGGGCCGGACGCAAAGCTTGTCAGCGCGTCGAAGCCCGCACTACCGCCAAGTCCCCCTTCATCCGAAGGTAAGCCATCGTTTCCCAGTTCGATCTCGCCACTCTCCTGCACAATTGCGGCTCCTGGGCATTGTGAGGTGGCGAGGTCGTAATCTGGACATACGGCCGTCCCGCCCTGGCCACCACTTCGATTACTGCCACCGCAGGTTTGTTCTCCTCCATCCCCACCGAGGTTTTGTCCGCTGCAAGCCAGCGCAAAAACATCATAGGATATGGTGCCAGTCTGTCCGTTTTTACCCGCATTACCGTCGAAGCCTGCGTCACCGAACACGCCGTTGGCGCCATCCCCGGCAAAGACCTGATTATCACGAACGGAGACCCGATCATCACAGCCGATCAGCCGGATCGCGTAGGACGATGTGCCCAGGATATCGGCGTCCCGGCCGAAGATGAGGAAGCCAACCACCTGGGTGGCTTGTCCGTCTCCGCTGATTTCAATGCCGTTTACGGTAGCAACAAGCGCATTTGTGGAAGGTTGCCCCAGGATTGCGGTCTCGAATAGGACCGGATCACGGAGCCCGAAGCCGGGTGAATAGCCGCCGTAAACGGATACACCAGCGCTGAGTGCGATCGACTCGGCGTATAGGCCTGTGGCTACGTATACGTCTCGTAAGCCTGTATTAGAGGCCGTATCGATTCCGGCCTGAATGGTTCGAACCGGGTCGTCGATGGTGCCGGTTGCAAAATCATCTCCGGTTTTGGCAACAAATATGGCGTTGTTGGCTTCGCCATCGACCCCATCACAGTTATGATCGATTCCGTCGGGATGGTCGGTGTCGACGACAAAGGTGCATTCACAGCCATTGGCAGGGTTTCCGTCCAGATCAAAACTGCCCGCCAGGCAAATCAGGTCACAAGCGGGTATACCGTTTATGAGATTGCAGTACCCATTCGCGTTTGCAAAGACCTGCGCTGTACAGTCGTTACCGCAGATCCCACAGTTGGTGTCCGAGGTATAAATCAAGTCTCCGTTGAGGAAATCCTCGTCCACTTCACCGTCACAATCGTTGTCCAGATTGTCACAGAACTCGGCCGGTGGATTGCAGGGACCCCAGCCGGTATCCGTGCAATCCTGGGTGCCAATACAGGTGACGATGGGTTTGCCTGGTTCGATATAGGTGAGATCGCAGGCTTTGGTGAGCCCGGGAGTTTCCGTAGTGCAGCTACAGGAGCCGCTGCTCGGCTGGCATTGGGGGGTTGTGCCCGGTGTATCGAGACAGGAATAGCCAGATGGACAATCGATATCGTCGGCACAGGCCTTTCCGCAGTAGTCCCCATCGTCGAATTCGAGACATTCTGCACCGATAAGGGGGCAATCGCTATTCTCGACACAGGGAGCACAAATCGCGGTGATGTCCGGGATACAGAGGTCTTCTACGATCTGGTAATAGCCCGGGTCGCAGGCGGTAATAACGCAGGTGGGGGTTCCACTGGATAGATCACACGCCCCATCGGCATGTGCGAAGGCCAGGTTGCAGTTGTTGTTACATGCGCCGCAATGCACATTCAGATGGTATTGTCCGTCCTCTTTGAAGTTCTCGTCTATCAGACCATCGCAATCGTCATCGATAGCATTGCAGGACTCGAGTGTGGGGGTTGCTGCGTCGCAGACATAGCCATTGATGCCCTGGCATATCTTTTCGCCTACACAGGAGCCCAGGCCTTGAATGGTGATCTCACATGGCTCGACCACCGTCACAAGATCGTCGATCTGCCCGTTACAGTCGTTGTCGATGCCGTCGCAGAGTTCTCCCACCGGAGGATCGGCAGTACATGCCACGAAGCCATAATTCGGGTCACAGATTTCGTAGCCGTAACAGGTGCCGAGTTCATTGGAACGTGTGCATAGGCGTTCCTCGCCGAGATCTGCGGGTAGACAGTCACAATCATTGCTCGTTGGGACGCATTGGGCTCCCGCGTCTCCCAGTTGGCAGGAATAGCCGTCGGGGCAATCTCCATCCGTACAGGCAAGGGTGCATACCTTCACCCCGGCGAGCTCCTGGCAACTCCCCTCCCCACATTGAAAGTCTTCCTGACAAGGGCTGCACAGAGTCTGTTGTTGCGGCACACATAAGAACGTCACATCGCTCTGGCTACTCAAGATGGCGCGGCATGCAAAGCCCTCTGGGCAATCGGCGATGCAGGTATCGGTGCAGATCGGGCCATCTGGGGATTCGATGCAAAATCCAGAGATGCAGTCGTTATTTCCGAGGCATGGTGCTCCGAATGTACCCGGGTCCGGTGGTACATCGGTTTCGATGGTTTCCTGGCCCTGGTCGGCATTTCCACCGTCTGGCTTTCCATCGTCACCAATAATATCCGGCGGGCTGACATCGGTTTCGATACCATCATTCGCGTCCGGATCCGGGCCAGCGTCGCCATCAACGGTGTCGGTTTGGACGATATCGTTTTGTTGCTGGAAGTCGTTGGAGCAGGCCCAGCCCACCATACAACCTAGAAGAATACAGGTTGTGAACCATCTGGAATTTCTTGTTTGGCCATACATTGAATCGTTCCTAATGGGGTTTCGAGGACCCGCGGCACTGTTGAGTATGCAACACTGGTGCCGATGACGCTACACATCCGAATCAACAGGGCCGTCTTAGTTTAGGAATTTCCGAGTGTGAGTACATAATGGCCGGCGTAGAAAATGCCGAAGCCCAGCAGGGTCACGATCATCTCGTTACCCATGGAAATATTTCCAACAATTAAGGCCTGGTACAGTGTTTTTCCGACCATGATCAGGCCACCAAGTTGAAGACCTCGCCCCAGAACAAACTGAAAGGTTGTCATCGAATGGTCTCCGGGGGTTCTTCTTTTAACCGGGTCCGAATTTCCTCTACCCGTGCTTCAACCGAACGACTTCTATCGACTCCCTGGTCGGCCAGGTACTGGGCATATTTCTCGAGTATTCGAGACAAGAGGAGATCGTTCCCCATACGCTCCAGCTCCTGAATCGATTCGTTGAAGGCTTTCGAAATCTCGCGATGTGTCTCGGAGGTTTCCTCGATAGTTTCATCCTTCAGAGCCTGGGCCACGATATGGGCATGATTGGCCCGACAAAGAGCCGTATGGTGCAGACTGTTTTGTTTGGTCGCTTCTTTCAGGGCGGATTCAGCCTTCCGTAGTGCTTTCTTGGTTTCACCCCGAACCAGAAGCCCCATGGCCTCGGTCATAAGAGCATCGACCAGAACACGCATGTCTCCCACATCCAGGGCGATTTCCTGCGCCTCCTTCAGGTAGACCTGTGCCGACGCCTGATCATTTATTGTATGATGTGCTTCACCCATATTATTCAGCAAAATGCATACGGAGCGTCGATCGCCGACCTCCTCGGCTTTTGCGATGGCGGTTCCCCAGATCTCAAGGGCCTGTTTGACATCGCCGGTCTCGAACCAGGTGCAACCCATACCAATGAGGCCGTGCAGAAAACCCCAGTTGTCATCCAGGTCGGAGTAGATGTCGCACGCTTCTTTGAAATACTTTCGGCTATGTAGGGCATAGCCCTTGCCGTAATGCACCATGGCCAGATTGATCAGCGAGCTGGCAATGGTATTGGATTCACCGAGTTTTCTGCGGAGTGCAAGGGCACGAAGAAAATGTTTGAGCGCTTCACGATACGAGTCCGTTTCTCCGCGGTACCAGATGGCCTGGCCCAGCCCGTCCAGCGACCGTGCGAGTCCGTCCTGGTCGCCAAGGGTCTGGAATAACGAATAACTGCGACGTACCATCTCGGTCGCTTCGCCATAACTCCCCCGGGCGGTAAGGGCCTCGGATAGGCAGAGGTAGGCCTCTGCACCGCTGGCCATCGAGTCCACCACAACCGATGCGTGCAGGGCCTCATTAAAGGACTCAACGGCCGAGGTGGTCTCACCGGTTTGCAGGCAGAGCTCGCCCAGCAGCATATGCGTTTCGTAGCGAAGCTGTCCGTCGAACTGGCGCAGGCCATCGGCCGCTTGGCGCAAGAAGGCGATGGCCTTTTCATTATGCGTGCGTTTTTGGGATTCGCGGGCTGCGTTGATAAGGGCCTCGGTTGCCAGTGACACCTCACCAGCCAGTTTCGCATGCCGTGCAATCTCAACGTACCACCGAAGGGGGTCATCGACCCGGCCGATGGTTCGGTTCATCCACTTGGCGATGAGCAGATGGTAAAGAGCTTTTGTGTCTTCATCCAGTTCATCGTATAGCAGCTTCGCTTCATGGGGGTTCTGGAAGGCGAATTCTACGGTATCCTGGACCGAGCTCTGGGTTTCGAAATGGATGATGTCGAGGGACTGCAGATCCATGAGTACCCGATTGAGCCGGTGTCGGCTTCGTTCATCCACCCAGAAGGCAGAGTCCTCCTCTCGTTTTACTCGCATTAATGCGAGTACAGCATCAAACCAGAACGTACTTCCGACAACAGAGGCCTGTTGAAGAATTCCTCTCGAGCGATCGTCAAGGGTACCTGTTCGTGCCGCTGCGCTCTCTACTACCGATTCTGGAATCGCACTTTTTCGTAGGCGATCTTTCCGGAAAATCCACGGCCGTTTGCTCGTATCGACAATTCCCCTGGATGCCAGGGTTCGCAGGATCTGCTCCATGGCGCCAGGGATGCCTCGCGATTTTTGCGCCATCGCAACCATCAACTCTTTCGGGGGCGATTCCATACGGGAAAGGAGACTGGTCGCCAGATCACGGGAGTGCGTCTTATTGAGTGGTTTCAGAGTAAATGCGGTTGCGACCGATTTAAATGGACTCGGGACGGCCGTTACATCCCGCATCGCGAGAGCGAGCAGGATCTGGCTATCCTGTGCATTCTGGAGCAGTTGACCGAGAAACGCGTGGTCTTCGGTACTTGCTTCATCGATACGGTCGGCGATTACCAATACTGGATGTCGGCGTGCGTCTCGTTTGATAAGTGAGATGACCGATCGATGGGCGCGCTTGGTAAGCAACTGCTCGACATCGGTGCTCTCGGCATTACATTCGAGTCCCAGGACATGACCAAAAAGGCGAACTGCGTCGCCAAGACTGCGGTCTGGAATCAGCTCTTTCAGGTTTTCTGTAAGACGTTTATGTAGCTGGGTCGTATGAAGAAACGGTGGAATGCCAAAGCGATGGCGAACTACCTGGGCGGCCAACCTCGAGCGGGCATCGGTTTCCAGTACAGCCGAGCGTAGACGGTAGACCGAGATATCCTTCTGTTCGGCCACATCGGCCAGCTCAAAGAGCAGTCGAGTCTTTCCGATCCCTTCGGGCCCTATCAATGCTATCACGCCAATCTTCTTGGCGGCCTTGACCTCGTTTAGATGCTCGATAATTCGGTTCAGTTCCGACTCACGTCCCATCAGGTCCATCTGTTCGCCAAAGAGTTGAAATCCTCGATGGAGCGTAGTGATTCGCACCGGCGAATTCTGATCTGATTCGAAACGACTGGTCACGTTGAGAGTTCCCCTCTTTATCCCCTTAGAGATACCACCCGTTCGTAGATCGCTTCAACCCAGCCGTTATCAACGGATTAGTTTTTTCCTGCGAAGACGCTGTAGCGCTGCCTCTGAGTGGATCTGGGCGATGTCATTCTGGAGCTTATTTCGTTCGCGCATTCGCATTCTTGAAAAGTCCTTTGAGACCTCGCAGACGCGGACGTTCCACAGAATCTGGTGTTTTTTGGTGAGGGTTTTCTTGAGCGCAGCCAGAAGTTCCCTGGGAGCGTGGGAGCTGGCGGTGAAATAAGCGTTGTTCAACCGGCTTCGAAGCTCCGCCTGCCTGTAGATGATCTGGGTGAGGCGCTTCTGAAAGACATCGGCGCGAATACAACGATCCGTTTTGTCGGTAGCCGAGCTTGTCTTTGAGGTCCGAAGTCGGAGGGGCGCCGTGGGATCCTCATCGGCGTAGGCAAGACTTATGGAAAAGATCAGGACGAGCCCGATAGGCAGGCGTATCCAACGAAAAACAAATGGCAAAAATTGAAACATGAGCACACACAACATACAAAAGATTGAAATATGCCCACCGATGTTTCAAGTTCTATGCCATCGCAACGCCAGCCAGGAAGCAAGCGCAGTGCACCGAATACAGCCATATGGGATCGGCAAATTTGGAGGTCACACCCGACCCCCGGGTCTGCGAAGACTCCAGTTTTGCGGGTCAGCAGGGCTCTTTTGTTTCGGAGGAACGAGCGATGATTTCTAGCATACGCTCCGCTGCAGTTCGTTTCGCATGCTTTTTGCTCGGCCCTTCACCCGATTGAGGAGGAAAACCCTGGACTTCGACCCGGGCCCGATATTGGGCATCATGGTCGGGGCCAACACGTCCTTCTATGGTGTAATCGGGGGTCTGGTTGAATTGCCCCTGGACGATCTCCTGGAGTCGAGACCGGGGATCTCGGGCCTGCTGCACGAGATCATGGGGTGACCCGAAGGTAGTACCAAACCAGCCCTGAATATAGTCGGAGGTCTGCGAGTAGCCAACATCCAGATAGAGGGCCGCCACGACGGCTTCGAAGGCATCCGAAAGGAGAGAATCCTTGGTACGGCCTCCGGATGATTCCTCCCCGCGCCCCAGAAGTAGAAAATCGCCGAGCTCGAACTTTCGCGCCAACCGCGCCAGACTTTCTTCTCGAACAAGCCGAGATTTCGTTGCAGTCAACGGTCCTTCTTCACTGTCGGGCAATGTCTGGTAGAGCCAGGTGGAAACAACCAGCTCCAGTACAGCGTCGCCCAGGAATTCCATACGTTCATTATCAATCGAGATCCCCGGATGTTCGTTGGAGAAGGAACGGTGAATAAGAGCCTGGTGAAGAAGGCCTGGTGTTTCAAAGTGATGGCCTATTAGCTGCTGTAATTCGTCCAGGGCACGCGGGGGATCTGGGAAGTAGGGTTCAGCCATGACGGTTGTGTTCGTCGTTGACGGGGGTCGAATGATGGCCTGGGCTGAATGGTTGGGATTCGGTAGCTTGCTGAATCCAGCCGCCACCAAGAACTTCATCGTCCTGGTAGAGGACTACGGCTTGCCCGGGTGCGACGGCGAAAAGCGGAGCATCAAAAGCGAGTTCAATCGTGTCGTGCGTGGCATGGCGGATGACGGCCGGTACT
>CAUZEG010000083.1:0-15642 GCA_963578775.1 Myxococcales bacterium | reverse complement strand
TACAACCCCGATTTGCCATCGAAGTCCAGCTGGATCGAGCGGCACATTCCCTGGGAATTGATCCCATCGAACTACGACGTAAGAATTTCATTGGAGAGTTCACTCGGACCGTAAACGATCTCCGGGTGGGCTCGGCCGGACTTCTGACCTGCCTCGATGAGGTCGAAAAAGCCAGCGATTGGAAAAACCGTTACGGTAAGATGCCCTACGGGAAGGGCCTGGGTGTCGCCTGCAGTGCGTATATCTGCGGAACCAACTACCCGATCTATCCCAACGATATGCCGCAATCTGCGGTGCAGATCTGCGCCGACCGGTCCGGTCGGGTTCGGGTATTCTGTGGAACCTCCGAAATCGGACAGGGCTCCGATACCATGCTCGCAGCGATCATGGCCCAGGAACTGGGAATCGCTCTCGAAGATGTGCGGGTTGTATCCGCGGATACGGATCTCACGCCAGTAGACCTCGGTGCCTATTCTAGTCGTATAACCTTGATGGCCGGTCACGCAGCCATTTCGGCGGCGCGAGAGATCGCGCATAAAGTTCGCCAGGCGGTAGCCCATGCCTGGGACTGCCGGACCAAAGACATCGCTCTAGCCGACCGAATGGCGGTCCACGTCCAGGATCCGGATCGGACCATGCACATCCGGGAGGCCTTCGTACTGGGAGAAAGCAAGTTTGGGACCCTGGGTAGTGTTGGTTATTACAACACCCCCAAAGAAGGGATACACGGCGACTACCGAGGTGCGACCATCGGGGCCACACCGGCCTTTTCCATGACCGCCCATGTAGCCGAAGTTACCGTCGACGCCGAGACCGGCTGGATGACGGTGGACAAGATCTGGTGCGCACACGACTGCGGCAAAGCCTTGAATCCGCTCCTCGTAGAAGGCCAGATGGAAGGCTCGACCTATATGGGATTCGGAGAAGCGGTCATGGAACTGCACGAGGTCGCGACCGATGGGCGCCTGATGGCACCCGGACTGCTGGATTACCGAATTCCCACCTCATTGGATAGCCCAGATGTGGAGTCGTTCATAGTTGAGCACCCCGACCCTAATGGACCGTACGGCGCCAAAGAAGCCGGTGAAGGACCCTTACACTCGTCGATTCCGGCTATATGCAACGCGCTCTTCGATGCCATTGGGATTCGAATTGACGAATTGCCCATCACACCAGAGAAAATTGTGGCTACCATCGCAGACCAGCAGGTGGCCAGCAAAGGGATGGAGGTCGGCTCATGATGCCACTTCCTCCATTTCAACTGGTCCAGCCGGAATCACTGTTGGAGGCCGCCCAGGCGCTGGCGGCCGCCAATGGTCGAGGGCGGATCCTTTCGGGAGGCACGGATCTGCTGGTGAATATGAAACATCAGCTCTATCCCGAGGACTCGGCTATTTTGATTTCTGTATCCGATTTGCCGGAGCTTCGGGGTATTCGTCTTGCGGAGGACGGGGGCCTCGAGATTGGCGCCGGAGAACGTCTATCGGACATTGCCATCAATCCACTTGTCGTGGACCATGCATCGGCCCTTGCCCTTGCCTGCGGTCGGGTTGCGCACCCACAGGCGCGCAATATGGGGACCGTTGGTGGAAATATCTGCCTGGATGTTCGGTGCAACTTTGTGAATCGAACTCCAGCCTGGCGGGAAGCCCTGGGCGGCTGTCTCAAAGCGGACGGTGACCTTTGCCATGTGGTACCCAAAGGAACCCGCTGTGTAGCCGCCCTGTCGGGAGATACCGTGGCCCCGCTCGTGGCCATGGCGGCCACGGCACGACTGGTCGGCCCCGACGAAGAACGACAGGTACCGGTAGCGGATCTGCGCACCAAAGACGGCGAACATCCGCTCGCCCTTCGGCCCGGAGAAATCCTGGCCTCTATTCACATCCCGACGGGCTCGGCGAATCGGAAGACGGCCTACATTAAGTGGGCTGTCCGGAAGGCGGTGGATTTTCCCCTGCTAAGCGCCGCTATTGTTCTTGATACCAACCCCGGTGGAACCATCGATCTCCTGCGGATCGCGGTTGGGGTACTCGGACCACGCCCGAAAGAGATCAAGGGGCTGGAGAAATACCAGGGTAAGCGTTTGAACGCAGAATTGGCACAGGACATCGCAGACCGGGCCTACCGCCAATGCACTCCACTCACCAATGTTCTCTACGAAATTGCATATCGTCGTACTTTGTTGCGGGTCCTCATCCGACGGGAACTTGAGGGCTGGATCGACTGACAGGACACCTCTGGCCAGCCGGGTGAGAACAAAGCAATAGTTGACGCACGGGCGCTGCAATACGTATAAGGCCAAACGCTTCCATCGTGATGATCGCGTGAAATTTATCGAATAGTGGAGACAGCACCGTGGCGTCGAAAAAACGTATGTCCCTTAAGGAGCTCAAGCAGGTTGATCCGTTGACGGAGAAGCTCAATCGCTTGATGAAATGGATAGAAGGCCGCAAAACAGCGCTCATTCTGGGTGCCGTTCTTACCATCGTAACCATGGGCGGGACCGGCCTATACCAACATTTCAAGGCGAAAAGCGACGAAACCAAACGGCATAAAACCACGGCCGCCTTGATCGGTGGTGGTGGTCAACTTCTGACCCCCGTTGGAAGCACACAATCGGAGAAGGACGAAGCAAAAAAGAATCTGGATGCACTGATCAAGTCCGACCCAAACGGTAGTGTGGGCGCCATCGCCTCCCTCATGCGTGCGCGATTGGATGGTGGCCCGGATTCCGCCGGAGTTCGTAAAGCCCTGGGGACCATCGGTTCGTCCCGAGCCGAGATCAAGGCCTGGGCGACTCTTAATCAAGCCCTGATTCAGACATCCTCCGACGCAGGGAATGCCACAAGTGAATTGGAGACAATCGCCGCCAACGAACGAAACCCTATCGTCATCCGAATTCTTGCAAAGACCGCTCTAGGAGACCTCGCCAACCCATCCAATGGTGGTGATGTAGCGATAGCCGTTGAGACCTATAGCGAGGCTCTGGGCTGGACATCGACATCAGCGGAACTTGCGAACGACCTGGCTACTCGGGAGTCTCTCGGAGGCCAGATCAAGCTTCGGCTTGCCAACCTCCCCGCTCCGGCCCAGGAAACCGAGCCGTCCGAGACGGAGGAGCCTGAGGCACCCGCCGAGCCTGAGGCACCCGCCGAACCCGAGGCACCCGCCGCTCCCGACAACGACTCAGCCGAATAGCATTCCCGTGATTCGACACCATCTGCATCTGTTCCTTGCCGTGGCATGGACGTTGTTGCCAGCCGCGGCCAGCGCTCACCTCGACCCGCTGTGGGTGATCCCATTATACGAACGGGCCGCCATGGAAACGGGCCCCAGGGAATTTGGCCAACCAGCCTTTGTTCGAGACGGTCAGATCATAATTGTCGGTGATCGTATGGGAGGACTCCACGCCTTTGACGTGCCGGCCCGCACAAAAATATGGGAACGAAACCTTGGGGAAGGAGTCGTTGCGCCTCCAGTCGCCCTTGATAACGATCATGTGGTCATCGCGGATGTCGCCGGTCGCTTACGGCTCATCAAAATCGATACCGGTGAAGATGCCTGGAGTGCCCCGGTTCAAAATCCGGCCTCATTCCACTCGCCTCCCCTGATCTTCGGCGACACCATCAATATTCTCGACAGCAACGATCGCCTTTTGAGCACTACCCAGAAGGGGATCTTCCGATTCGAGGTGGGCGCCCGAACACCGCAGGAGTTTTCATTATTCAAGGAAAGTACCCCAGCCACCGACGGTAAACGCCTGTTCGTAGGCCTGTCTTCCGGCGATGTTAAAGCCTTTGACCTGAACTCGGGGGAACAACTCTGGCGTACGGAAGTAACCACCCGGTCCGGCCATCTCAATGATGTACAAGCGGGTCCCGTCGTACGGGAAAACTGGGTGTATGTTGGTAGCCCCCGAGCAGGCCTGGTCAGCTTGAACGCAGTCACTGGCGATATCAATCAACGCGTTCTGCTCAACGGACTTACCGAGCTGGTATCGAGCGCCACGGGCGAGCTATATGGACTCACCTGGACTGGTCGGGTGGCACGGATTGAACTGGATAAGCAGGGCCTGGCGTCCATCGTCTGGTCCACCGACGCCCCCGGAGTTCCACGAACACCAGCGCTCACAAATGAGAGCATTTTCTATTGCAATGGGCTGGGCCTGGTTTCCATCTCGCGACGTACGGGACGAATAAAGGACTACCGCACCTTTTCGGGTGGCTGTGTGGGTGGCGTAGCTACAGCCCCGGGTCTCGTAGCGCATATGCTCAATGATGGGAGCCTCATCCTATGGCGTGTTCAAAAAGCAGACTAATCCTCGTCCTTGCCATCATGCTGCTGGGCGCCTGTGGCGGAGGGTCCACGGAGACCGGGCAGGATAACGGGATCGCACCGCTCCCAGACTCGGGTATTGGGACCGATAGCGTGGGCACCGATAGCACCACCCCACAGGGCCCGGAATGTGATGCTGACAATCCCTGTGATAACGACGCAATCTGCGACTGTACCGGCACCTGCGTGGAGAATCCGCAGAGCCTGACCTGTACCGAAGACAAGAACTGCGGCTCACAGAACTATTGTGACACCTGCCTGGGATACTGTTTCGAGAAAAAGGACATCTGTGCACCGTGTACAGCCAATAGCCAATGCAATGGCAACGGGAGCCGCTGCCTCCTCTTCGCATCTGGAGACAGCTATTGCGGTCGGGCCTGCGAGGGTGTCATCGGCTGTAAGGATGACAGTCATCCCACATCGGCCGGCTTCGACTGTATAGAGATCGAAGGGATCGACAAGAACCAATGCGTCCCTCTGTCGGGTTCCTGTGAAAGCCCGGGGCTCTGTCAACAGGACAGCGATTGCCCGATCTTCCAGATCTGCAACCTGGATCTGGGCCAATGTGCCGAAGGCTGCGCGGATGACGTCGAGTGTCCGGCTGGAACCGTCTGCTCGAATCTGCGCTGTCAGGCTCCCTGCGATGACACCAGCAATCCATGCCCTGATGGCTTTGCCTGTGAAGAAGGCCATTGCAATTCGGTCGGTGGCTGCCTATCGCCCTATGATTGTCCGTTGCCGGAGACCTATTGCGACGAGAACAGCCAGACCTGCCAGCCCGGCTGCATGCAGGACTTTGACTGCAAATCGTCCAAGAAGATCTGCCTGAACGGCAGCTGTGAAGACAAGCCCTGCCCCGGGAATTTCTGGTGTGCCTTCGGCCAGGTATGCAATGGGCAGACCGGGCTCTGTGAACCAGCGGACGGGCCATTCTGCGCCGTCTGTGACCCCCAGGGCGACCACGACGCCCAATGTACTCCGGGCGGAAAATGTCTCAGCCTGCAAGATGACGAAGGAAACGACCTGGGCAGTTTCTGTGGGCCACCCTGTGCCGCAGATCCGCAAAATGCCTGCCCCAAAGGCTACCAATGCCAGGAGCTTCAGGACGAGAATGGCCAACCGGCCGGAACCGTATGTATGCGCGATTGCTCCTACGATCCGGTCGCCCCTTGAGCCTGCCGACCGCGACCATTCAGGCCAGAGTTATAGTGCGTCGCCTGCGGAACCAGAAAAAGACTATCGCAGTCAGCAGCAATACGACGGGCGGCTCGGTTCCACCCTGCCCGCTGTTCGAACAACCGCTACTGCTTCCATAGCCAGAAGACTCGACCTGTAGAGGTGCGGCCGCTTCGACCGGCGTCTCGTCCGGAAAGACCAGGCCAAATGGCCCGGTGACAGGTTCGGTTGTTCCGCCGGATGTGTCCACCGGGTTGACGACGTCGTCGCCTGGTCCCACCACATCTCCGGTGGATCCTTCGTCCTTTCCGCCCACATCTTCCGGTGGTACCCCCGGATCCGTATCGACGACGTCTTCACCACCTCCGGTATCTTCTCCTGCCGGTGGTGGATCATTGCTGTCGTTGGGATCACTCTCTCCCTCTTCCAGGTTCCCATTCTGATTGGCATCTTCCTCGCCATCGAGGAGCCCATCTCCATCCGTATCCGGATTGTCCGGATCGGTGGTCGTGTCTGGATTGGCGTCGCCCTTGAAATGTTCGTTGTCGGTATCAGGTCCCGGCTCATCGACACCAGCCTCTACACCGTCGAGCACACCGTCTCCATCTCGATCGGGATCCAGAGCTCCAATGAGACCATCACCGTCTTCATCGTCGATAGGCTCGTCTCCATCGATGATCCCGTCATCGTCGCTATCAGCATCCAGGGCGTCCGTGCCCAATTCATCTTCCTGCCCATTGGACAGGCCGTCGTTGTCGGCGTCGATATCGCAAACATCACCATCGCCATCCTCGTCATGGTCACCCTGGGTCGGATTGGTGATGAAGGGGCAATTGTCGGTATCATCACAGAAGCCATCGTTGTCCTGATCCTCTCCTGAATCGCCAATGCATAGTACCGGCGGTGTACAAGCATCACCGATCCCATCGTTATTGGAATCGGCTTGATCCGGGTTGGCGTCCTCGGGACAATTATCGTTGTCGTCACAGAAGCCATCGGCGTCGGAGTCCACCTGCGTTGCCCCTGTACAGATCGTATCCTCGCAGACATCTCCGACACCATCTCCGTCGGAATCGGTCTGGTCGGGATTAAACGCGTTGGGACAATTATCCTCATCTGCGCATCGCCCGTCCGCGTCTATATCGTTCAACTCGTCCTTGGCACAGGGATCACATAGGTCGCCTAGACCATCGTCATCCTCGTCTTGCTGCTCTGCATTGTTGATCACCGGGCAGTTATCACAGGCCTCCCCGAGACCATCGCCGTCGGAATCGTCCTGTTCGGTATTATGAACACCGGGACAGTTGTCTTCATTATCACAAGCCCCATCGTCATCGGCGTCGTTGGGATTGCTTTCCGGACAATCATCACAGAGATCGCCATCACCGTCTTCATCCCCGTCGGCCTGAAATGGGTTCCATTCGCCGGGACAATTATCATCCCAATCACAGACGGCGTCGTTGTCGACATCATGGGGCTCGTCGTCATCACCGATGCAAATACCCCCTTCCTGGCAGGCATCACCAACGCCATTCCCGTCGGCGTCCGCCTGGTCCGGGTTCACTATCTCGGGGCAATTATCGCAGACATCCCCCGCCGTATCTTCATCCCCATCTTCCTGTTCCGGATTCGGGATCAAAGGACAGTTATCCTGGATGTCGGCTTTGCCATCGTTATCGGTATCTTCGTAGAGGTCGCTCACCATCACCTGCTTGAAATGACAGGCCGAACCACCCTGACAAGCGTCCCCGCTGGCCCCATTTTGATAGGCATATAGGCCCACTTTCCCCTGGCTATGGGAGTCGTCCTCCAGGGAAAATACAAGCTCGTTCGGGCCCAACTTCTCGTCCCCATTGGAATCGACCCAGCCCTTGAGCTGATTGCCCACCGCCAGGACGCGAAAACGTGAGTTCTCTCCCTGCGCATAGGCAAAGTCGGTCGTCGCCAGAATCTCCACCAGCGGATAGCCGGCCGGACCCGGTGTTATGGCATATAAGCGCGCTTGTCCGGTCCCTCCAGGCACCTCTTCATCGCCACATAGCCCCGTGCCCGGCATGATATGTCGGGAGGCTATAAACAGATAGTTCTGGACCGAAGATACGTATCGAAAGGTCACCCCAAAGGTGTCGTCATCGCTATTGCGGAACAGGACATCCAGCTGAAAGTCCCCCCACTGCTCCAGATCGTAAACGAGGAAATTGTCCCGCGGGTCATTGAAACTCCAAGGCGCATTACACTCGTCACCACCAAAGGACGCATAGGTTCCATAATTACATTCCTGGCAGTTTCCTCCATCACCACAACCATCGTCGGTCAAGGGCGCGACCCCGTTTACACCATCGGAGGTCCAACCATCCTCGCAGTATCGGGAAACCCAGCCATTCGTACCCGAGAAGTTCTCCTCGTTTCCTGCAAAATTATCTACAAAGGTCGGAATCGGCACCAGGTCGGCCCAGGCCGACACCGGCAGCAATAAGCCAATAATCATCATACTGCGAAGCATCACTGCTTTGAGATACATAGCGTTCCTCGCGCGCGTGGAGAAAAGATGTCGCCCATTATGGGAAAATGCGCTGAATAGCACAACAGCGGAAGTTCGAATTATATGTTCAGGGCCAGAAAATAGACATCCGAATTCTATAGGATTCTCGACCCGGCCGAACCCGCTGTAAGGATATTCGCCAGCCGTTCGAGCTCCTGAAGAACTTCGGGATGTTCACCGTATATACCTGCCAACCGGCTACAGCGCTGCTCCAATAGCCGGGCACCTTCCAGGAAACGACGACGCAACATGGTTCGATCCTTTGAAGTGGTTCGTCGTAGAACCGCCTGTGCCTTCTCTTCCAGCGCACGCACACGTGACTCATTACGGGTCACAAAACGGCGAAAGGCGGCGATTGCGTCTACAGGGTTGGCTTTATGACGCTCCAATACAACGATAGCCTCTTCCAGGAGAATCAGGCTCTCGTCCACAAGATCCACCCCCGGTCGCGAACAACCCGACAACGAGACGCCGGCCAGACAGATCAGCGCGAGTAGAACCCTGTGAAATTTTCTGTTCCGGCCTCTATCCATATCGTTTCAACCGTTAATGCTGCACAAGACGTACGATTCCCACCAGCTCGTCAGAACTGGGGTAGGTCCGTATCAAATCTCGAATCCGCTCGTTCTTCGCATCATGCAATGCGCGGTCGTCTTTTAGAAAGGCTTTTTTCTTCGCATCGCTCAAAGCCTTGAGAATCCGACTACGTTCATCGATCAGTCCCCGGACGTCTGGACGAACCCTGGCCACATAGGCCCGTAAGGCCGCTATGGCGGAGTCCAGGTCTCCGTCTCCGGCACAGGTGGGTTTCGGACAATCGTCCGTCTCGCATCGCGGTGGAAGAGGACAGGGGCTACCGGCGTGCGTCTTCAGAATATCAATCACGCCGTCATAGTATTGTGCCTGGGTCTTTAAGACCCGATCGAGCTTGGCCGACATGGTTGGTTTGGCACAACCACCAATAACCACCAACATCGGCAAAAAACCGATGAGCCATAGTGCGAAAGGAGGGACTCGAACCCTCACACCCGTACGGGCACAAACACCTGAAGCTTGCGTGTCTACCAATTCCACCACTTTCGCATGAGGGGGAGGCTCTATAAGCCGAAAATTGTGGCCCTGTCAATTGTCAGACTTCGAATCGATTCACCGGAGACACGATAACATGATTGATCCCACCGGGGTACCTTCGGTAAGGTCGGCGCCCATCCAGCGAACAACTTCTATATGCAATGCTGGACTGAACAAGGATAGAACCATGGACTCAGCCTACCGCGACGGTAACTTTTCGATGTCCGAGCTTGACCATTGTTACGGTCCAAAAGTTCATATCATGAAAGACCCGGTCGCATGGACCTATCTGGGACGCCTTGGGCATCCCACGGCCGTGCAACCGGAAACCACCGATCTTACGCGGCTGCTCTATCAACAGTTACTCCATGTGGTCGTAGCCAGAGAGTTCCCGCAGATGGTTGCGGATTACCACACCCGAATGATCTCCACTACGCCGCAAGGACGCTGGATGGGCACGGTCGTAGATCCCGCTACCAAGGTGGTCACCGTCGATCTGGCCCGGGCCGGCATGGTCCCCAGCCAGCTATGCTTCGATGTGCTCAATCGAATGCTTCCCAACGCCAATGTGCGTCAGGACCATATTGTTATGAATCGGGCTACGAACGAAGAACAGCAGGTAACGGGAGCGAATATCTTCGGACAGAAGATCGGGGGTGGCGTTGACGGACGTATACTACTCTTCCCCGACCCCATGGGAGCCACCGGCTCAAGCATGTGCAGCGCGATTACGACCTATACTGGCCTGGGTGCACCTGGGAAGATCATCTGTATGCATCTGATCGTGACCCCCGAGTACATCCAACGCGTTCATGAGGACCATCCCAATGCCCACATCTATGCCTTTCGACTCGATCGTGGACTCTCGGATGCAGAAGTACTCGACACCGTCCCTGGGACCCACCCGTCCAGGGAATGTGGCTTGAACGATATCCAGTATATCGTCCCGGGAGCGGGTGGAGTCGGAGAGCTACTCAACAACGCGGAAATCTGACAAAAACTCTACACCATTCGAATCGAGGACGGTCTTGGAAGCAACAGAGCTACGAAATAAAACACAACATCCCGTGCCTTCGGCGTTGAAACCACTGTTTACCGCCGAACAAATCCGCGATCGGATCGCCGAGCTAGGAGCCGAGATCACCCGCGACTACAGAGGTCGCGATCTGGTGCTGGTGGCTGTGCTCAAAGGAGCCTTTCCGTTCGTGGCCGATCTCTGTCGGCAGATTGCCCTGCCGTTGACGGTGGAGTTTCTCGGCTTGTCGTCCTACGGATCGGGAACCCAGTCTACAGGTGTTGTGCGAATCACACAGGATCTTACCCAACCGATCGCCGGTAAGGATGTTCTGGTGGTGGAAGATATCGTCGATACCGGACTGACCCTGCGATACATCCGCGAAAACTTCCGAACGCGGGTACCCAAAAGCGTGTCGACATGCACTCTGTTGGACAAACCCTCGGGACGAAAAACCCCCATACAAGCCGATTACGCGGGCTTCGTTATTCCGGATCATTTCGTGGTGGGATATGGCCTCGACCTGGCTGGAAAATACCGAAACCTACCGTATATCGGGTACTTTGATCCTCCCGAGGAAGCCTGCGTTCCATGAACGCTATGATCCGAGTTCAGCGACACGGGCATGCCTGTTTTTCGGTGCGGGATCGACAAGAACGCCTATGGCTTTTCGATCCCTTTCGGCCGGATGGCCTTGGTGGACGTTTCAACCTCCCTCTCCCCGACGTGGATCCGTACGCAATCTTGAGTACCCACGCCCACGAAGATCACGCATGGCGGAGCCAACGTTGGCGAAGCGTTCCCTTTATTGAAGGTCCGTACTCCGATTCGGGAGTCAACATCCAGGCCATAGCGATGCCCCATGATCCGGACCACGGTACTCGAATGGGATACACCCGCGCCTTTCGAATGGAAATCAATGGCGAGAGCGGAGCACCTACAGCAGTAGTCCACACCGGTGATATAGGCACGATCCAGGATCCAGCCCTCATCCAATTATGCCAGGACGCCGATGTACTCATTGTGCCCGCTGGTGGGAACTACACCATCGGGCCCGAACAGGCCGTCGATCTTGCGCGTCAATGTCGCGTCCGCATGGCCGTCCTCATGCATTTCAAAGAACCGGGGATCGATCTCCCCATGCTGACTCCGGAAGACGCGTTCGCCAGACTGCCAGAGCCGGTGGAGCGCATCCCGCCGGACGGTATGACCATCGAAACAGACTGTAGAGAAGGGTTCACTCGACTCGTATGGATGGCTCCCAACCTGGGCCCGGCTTGATTCACTGATTCCGACCCCGATTCCCCATTCAGGTTCCGTAATGAGCCATTCCAACTTTGATTCCCACGCTGAACCGATGCTGAAATCCGCCACAATCAGTCGACATCAACTGCAGGTACTTGCGGTGATCCTGGCGGCGTATTCGCTCTTTCTGAGCGTTGGAATCCAAAGCGGTAGTCATTTTGATTCCGATGACACTCTGTACAGTGAAATGGCGCGCCAAATGGTGGAGAGCGGGAACTGGGCTGATAACCAGTGGGGTGAGGCAATTCAGTTTGAAAAACCACCGCTCTATTTGTGGTCGTTGGCGGTGAGCGGTGGGCTCTTTGGTTGGAGCGAGGCCGCCATGAGAATACCCGGAACCCTTTTTGCGCTCGGTGCTCTGGCGGCGCTTTACCTTTTGATGCTGGGGCTGGGCTCAACCACGCAGCAGGCCGTGTTTTCAACCTTGTTTCTGGCAAGCTCATATTTCTTCATCCTCATGGCACGTCGATTGATGATGGATTTGCCCATGCTTGCGTGTTGTCTGGCTGGCGCTGCTGCAGTGACGCGCTCTTCCTTTATTTTGTTTGGCGTTTTTTCGGGTCTGGCCGTGCTGATCAAAGGCGCAGCTGCCGGACCGCTATTGGTGGCACTTTTTGTGTTTGCGCTATGGACTCGAGTGTTCACACGTCGCCAGATCGTCATCGCGGTCTGTACTGGGATTGCAGTAGCCGCTCCCTGGCACATTGTAGAAAGCATGCGTTACGGGAGTGAATTTTGGAGCGTATACCTGTTTCATCATGTCGGAGAGCGGGCGACCAGTAACATTGTGCCGGGGCTGACCCTGGCGCAGTTATTGGATGCACTTTTGTTGGACGCGCCTCTGTGTTTGTTGGCCCTTCTGGGGGCAATGTCTTTCATTCGAAAAGCCCTGCGACCCACGTTGGTTTTTGCCGGCTTGTGGTTGGTGTTGGCCCTGCTTCCAGTTCTAATCAGCAGTACCCGCCTACCCCATTATCTGCTGCCTGCCCTCGTTCCTCTGGTTATGATTTGTGCCTTCGTTTTTGTACGTCCGAACGATTCGAAGCGCAGGCTTTGGATCATGGCCGGTGCAGTGGTGCTGATCCAAATGGCGGTTCCGGCACAGAAATTCTGGATCTGGTATGAGCCGGACTTTGCGCCGAGCCATAAGGCGATTGCCAGTGTCCTCAAAGAAGCCGCTGATACGGACGATTACACGGCGACCTTCAACACCACCACCAACGCGCTTACCTTCTACACGGATCGGCGTTTTGACATGCTGACCACTGACGAGCGCTTCTACGAGATACAAGAGCCATTGTTTTTGATTCGGCGAGCCGGGGTCTTGAAGCGAATTGGGGAGAGCGGCATTTCGGTATCTTCACCGTATTCACGGCGCTTTATTGTGGCACGCAAACAGGTGGACCGGCGTGCAGTAGTCAATTCAATGCGAAAGGCTCATCCCGACCGGGAGCTTCATGTCCTGGAAGGTCCACGTCTGGAGGTGGTTAACGATGGCGGCCTGGGGGAGCCTATTCCATGAATAATCCCAGTGTTCGCGTGATCTGCTATGTAGCGGAGGCTGGGGACAATACAAAAATCTGAATTGGCGGCCTCCCAATGATTCGTTAGGATGAGCCTCGAAACGCCCCTTCCACAGACGTACGTCCGAAAGCTGGAGAAGACCAATGGCCCACGGCCTATACGGATATGCAGTTGATCTCGATCATCTTAATAGTGCGATTGGATGTAGAGACGCAGAGTTCCTTCAGGGACTGAAGACCCGCTTCACATCGGTCATTGAGTTCTACCAGAAATGGAATGGAGCCCACGCACCGGATTCCGGTATCCTCCAACTCGACAAAGCCCTCGAACTCCTGATCACGACCGTTCCAGAGCAGATCTCGGACGAAACATCCGCACTGGGTTATGGTCTCGAGATCCTCTCCTACCATCTGGGAGAACATATTAATATCGGTCGTGCCGGACGGTCGGCTCTACGTGATGTAACCCTTGGGCAGGTTCACGAGATCATCAACGAGATGAATGACCTTGTCGGTACGAGCCCCCTGGACACAGAGATCACTTTGAACGACGGAATTATCAACCGGTCGGTGAAGAAGATAGTGAACCACGCCCGCTATCCAGGGATCGGGTTTCTCAAACGTAATGAGTTGCAACGACTCAGCAATGATCTGCTGAACTCCAAAATGTCCGCGCCTCCCGAAGAATGGACATGGTATCCTTTTCTGCTGCTATTCCACGGGGCGCTTGAGCGCGACAGTGATCTGATCACGTTTTATTACTAAGCCATGGACCATCCCGGGCCACATCGACCCTTTTTTAACGCCAACTCGGACAATCGTATTGTTTCGGTGCTGATGGGCGTGCTTTTGCTCGGTGGTCTGGTCTTTCTGGGAGTGATGTCGGGCGAGGTCGTCACGGCCCGGCCGAAACATATCTTCGCACTCGTCTTTATCGTCTGCATCGGTCTTCTTGTTCTGCGTCGCCCCCTGCTCGGCGTTGCCCTTGCAGCGGCAAGTGACGCCAGTATCTCCTACGTAAGTGGACTGACTCGTTTCCCGCCCCGGGTGTATCTATCGGTCCTGGTCACCCTCCTCAGTATCGGCCCAATACTTCGGCTTTTGCGCCAGGAACGTTGGGTGCGTCGTGTGTTTGCGTTCTGCCTGGCCTTTACGGTCTTGATCGTATTGGTGGACACGGCGCACGCCCATACCGATGTCCTTCGTAGAACGCTGGCGCGACGGGTTGCTCCCATTCTGCTGGCCCTATGTATGTGTGCCCATATTCAGAGCGCTCGAGATGCCAAACTCGTACTCGTATTCCTGCTTGGTGCCTCCCTGGTTTCCGCGCTCGTGGGTATCTTCCAATACCACGGTTCAGCGACCGCCTGGAGTATGCGGATCTCCTTGGAGGAGTTCACCAAATATGGTGCATTTCAAATTGATCCCTTCGGCTGGAACGACCCGGCCAAAGGCCGCATTATGGGCCTGGCGTCCAACCCGATTAACTTCTCCTATCATATGGTGCTGGCGGCGAGTTTTCTGATCCCCATGGCCTTTAGCCGGGAGATCCGGCGACGAAGCCGTTGGCTCGCAGCCGGCGGAGCCATCCTGATAGGAGTTGCCACCCTTGAGTCCTTGACCCGCTCGGCTATCCTGGCGCTCTGGGTCATTCTGGTGGTGGTCATAACTCCCACAATCTTTCGAGATCTACGCGAACGGGGACGAGCCCTTGCGGCCCTGGTGGCCCTGGGTTTGACCATCGCGACTATCGCAGGGGCCTACGCCACCCTTTCGAGTAATGTTATGAGCCAACGCGCCCGTTTTGGTTCCATCATGCAGGACGAGACCCGTCCAGCTCTCTTCAAAGCTGCGGTGCGAGTTATCGCCAATCATCCACTCGGGGTCGGCACATCCCGTACCCCGGAGATTATCGCGAAAAATCCGAGTCTCTATACAGACGATACCAATACCGATGTCTTGACGACCCAGGTGTCCCATAACTATCTGATCAATGCGGCCGCTTTCTGGGGAATTCTCGGTTTTCTATTCGCTGCAGGCTTTTTCGTGATCCTGCTTCGTTCGGGTCATACGCTCCGGCAAAGAGTATTACTACTACCCGAGCCTCTTCGCTGGGTGCCCCTCGCCAGTACAGCCTTTGTGGCCGGCTACATTACCCATAGCTCGTTTCATAACCAGGGCCCGTTTTTTGGTGACGTAACGAGCTGGTATTATATCGGTATCCTGATCTCGGCCCATGCCCTGGCTAAAGCCCAGTTGCGACCGGTCCATGAAGAATAGGAGTGGTTGGCCTTCAACGGGCCGTATGTTGGCCCCGAATGGACTTGTTGGTTGACCCACAGGCGTTCGGGGGCTACAAGGCTGCGGACCATCTACCATAGACCGGAAACAATATGACTGCACCACGTACGGCACCCGACCATGACCTGAAGGGCTGGCCCAAGGGCGTCCCCTATATTATCGGTAATGAAGGCTGCGAGCGCTTCAGCTATTACGGCATGAAAGCCCTGCTTATCGTCTACATCACGGGACTGTATATTAATTTAAAGGGAATGTCGGAACAGTCGGCCGAAGATATGGCCACAACCGCGACCCATTTATTTAGTGCAGCGGTCTATACCCTACCCCTTATCGGGGCCGTCCTCGCGGACCGGCTCTGGGGTAAATACAAGACC
>CAUZEG010000082.1:0-15985 GCA_963578775.1 Myxococcales bacterium | reverse complement strand
GAGGGGGGTAGAAGCCCATGGGTTGGGAATTGAGGAGAGCGCAACAGAAATGCGCTGGGTAGTCATGTTTTATAAAGCAGGATGCGTAGACCAGATGTGCGAAAGAGGCCGCGTGTGATTCCGGAAATCCATATTCGGCAAAGCCTTGGATCTGCGCAAAGACCTGCTTGGCAAATTGGGTCGAAAGACCATTGCTTTTCATGCCTTGTATAAGTTTCACACCCAATTTGTGGATCTGGCCGGTTCGACGCCAGGCTCCCATGGCGCGGCGCAGCTCATCGGCCTCACCGGGAGTGAAATCGGCCACGGCGGTAGCCAGTCGCATCACCTGCTCTTGAAAAAGAGGAACCCCGTAGGTTCGCCCCAGAATCTCCTCCAGAGCTGGATGTGGGTAGACCACCGCTTCTTCCCCGTTTCTTCGACGTAGATAGGGATGCACCATATTTCCCTGGATTGGACCCGGTCGGATAATGGCGATCTCGACCACCAGATCATAGAAATTGCGTGGTTTCAGGCGGGGCAACATGCCCATCTGGGCGCGTGATTCAATCTGAAACACGCCCACGGTGTCGGCCTCGCAGATCATATCGTAGACCGCGGCCTTTTCGGGTGGGATTGTGGCCAGAGAAAGTTGTCGGCCGGTATGCTGTTCGATGAGGTCGAAACTCTTTCTAAGACAGGTCAGCATGCCGAGGCCAAGGACATCCACTTTCAGAAGGCCCAGAGATTCCAGGTCCTCCTTATCCCATTGAATTACAGTACGTCCGGGCATGGAGGCGTTTTCTACGGGGACGATTCGATGTAGGGGTTGGTCGGAGAGAATAAAGCCGCCCGTATGAATGGAGAGGTGTCGGGGAAAACCAAGGAGTTGTTTGACGAGGGCTCCATACATTCGAACCCGGGCTGATTCGGGATTGAGGCCGGCCTCCTGGAATACGCGTGTTTCGATTCCCTGCCGTCTATGTCTGTGGGCGTTCGATACCTTCGTGATCACTTCGGGGGTGAAATCCATCACCTTGCCCACATCCCGAAATGTGGAACGGTTTCGATAACAGACATAGGTGCAGGCCATAGCGGCTCGATCGCGGCCATATTTTCCATATAGATACTGGATCACCTCTTCGCGGCGCTCATGTTCGAAATCGACGTCGATATCCGGGGGTTCACCGCGTTCTCTGGAGATGAACCGTTCGAATAGAAGATTGGATGTGGCCGGATCGACGGATGTGATTCCGAGGACGAAACAAACGGCAGAGTTGGCGGCCGAGCCGCGTCCCTGACAGAGGATCTTCTGTTCGCGGGCAAAACGTACGAGATCGTAGACCGTTAAAAAATAATGGGGAAAATCGAGTTCTTTGATGAGAGCCAATTCCCGTTGGATCTGTTCGAGTACGGTCCGGGGGGCGTCCTGGCCATAACGCCAGGCAACTCCCTGCTGCACCAGTGTCTCCAGATAGTGATTGGGGTCGACGCCTACGGGCAGAACCTCGGACGGGTATTGATAGCGGAGAGAGTCCAGAGAGAATGTGCAGGATTCACTGATCTGCAAGGTGCTCCGAATGGCCTGGGGCAGATCACGAAAACATCGTTTGATCTGTTTTGCAGAGCGCAGATAACGCAATTCGTTACGCTGAAGTTTTCGGCCCGCCTCTTCAAGGGTGCAGCCAAGCCGAATGCAGGTGATTACATCCTGGAGGGCCTTGCGGGAGGGGTGGTGGTAGAGCACATCGTTGATGGCACAGAGGTCGATATTTTCGTCCGCAGCGGTACGAATCATCTGGGCCGTACGTTGTTCCTGTTCAGGAATGCAATGACGGGCCAGGCCAAAGTACAGCTGCTCGCCATAGACTTGACGTAGATGGCGCAGATCTTTCGTCGATGAAGGGACATCGAGAAGAATAGCAACCAGATGTTTGGCCTTATATTCGAGATCCGAGATCTCCGATTGGCTGCATCCTTTGGGAGCGCGGCGTCGACCTTGCGTGATGAGGGAACAGAGGTTGGCGTATCCATCCTCATTCTGGGCCAGAAGTACCAGGGGGGGGATCCCAGCGACGGTCAGAGTGGCCCCTACGATAAATTGGAGCTGTTCCGCATGGGGATGCCCTTGTTGGCGACGTTTTTTTAGATGGGCATGCGCCCGGGCGACTCCGTAGATCCCGCCTCGATCCGTCAAAGCCAGTCCGCGCAGCCCGAGGGTGAGCGCTCGATCAATCAATTCTTCCGGATGGGAAGCTCCTTCCAGAAATGAAAAGTTGGATCGGCATACCAGCTCTGCGTACATGATAGAGAATAATGGTCTAGTCGAAGATCCCGTGGATATGGAGCGTATGGGTATGAAGGTCACGATAGACCCAGATGCGCTCTCCACGTTGTAGTTCAGCTACGAAGTAATCTCTGGCAAAGGGTTTGGACCACCATTGGCCACGTAGTCGTTCAGGTCCCCAATAGTCGTGAATCACCCCATTTCCATTGGGCCATTTGAGGCTTTCTCCGCGAGTCAGAGAGCCCTGAAGCGGCAGGGGGGTTGGGAGCAGGAAGACGGGACGCTGAACCTGCCGCTCAGGGGGGATCTCTGACTCTCGGGGAGGAGGAGGATAGGTGCAGGACTCCCAGCTTTCGTCGGGTAGATGGCTGTCCTGTACGCATGTGGAGAGTACGTTTTCGCTACCGAGGACCACGCCCAGTCGATTCACAAGGGCAACTTCCTGGTGTTGTTGTTGGCGGCTGAACAGGTTGTTTTGTATCTGCGGTGCGTCGACAAGTTCGCTGGCGCGAACCGAGATATAGGAGAGGCGCGGGGGATCGGGAGCGTCCCAGGGGCGGGATCCGTTCTCAAATAGGCGGAGTCGTACGGTCTGGAAGAGTGCTTTTTCATGGCTCAGGGGATGCGCAAAGAGGAATGATTCGTGGCGCGTTGGGTGGGAGTCAAAATGAAGTTCGAGGTCTAGAGACATGATGGCCATGGATCGCCCGGTGATCCGTAGGCTGAGATCGTAGATCAGGCGTTTGAGCGCGAAGAGGAGGGCTTCATCTGGGACCACAGGCGGGTCGAATTCAAGGTCCTCGACGGGGGAATCACAGGCTTTGTAGAGAGTCGGAGGTGGCTGGGGAAGGGCACAGGCAATCGCCACCATACGCTTACCTTCAGGACCGAGACGTTGCTCTATATCGGTAGGGTTCAGTCTGGCCAGGGCACCCAGATGGGTGATTCCCAGCTGTTGAAGAAAATTGCGCGCGCCAGGAGTGGGATCCAGGATGCCGATGGGGAGTTGCGATAAGACATCCCGATCCCGGTTTGGCGGTACGATGTAGGCGGGTCCCTGCCGGAACCGAGCCAGCAGGCGGGCGGTTTCGGGACGGTTGGCAATGGCCCCGGTAGGGTGAAAGCCTACACTGGTTACAAAATCCAGGATCTGTCCAATCAGGCTGGGTTCCCCTCCGAAGAGGTGGGCTGAGCCGGAGATTTCGAGCCACAGCCCATCGACAGACTCGGAATCCATGGAGGGCAGGGCGATATGGGGCGTGAAGCGGAGTAGGCCTTCGGCCAATACAAGCAGATCATGGTTTCTACAGATCTGGGGAGAGGCGCCTGGAATATCGGGATAGATCCGTTGATCTTCCACATGAATATAGGCCCATCGCTTCATGCTATAGCCTCTGGGATCAATTGCTGTGTCTGGGTTTGCTGCCCCCGGGTTTGTATTTGAATGGATGCGCTGCGAGGTGGTGCCAATATAGGAGATCGATTGGCAGCGGGAACGGTGGGGGTGGCTTCATAATGAATCGTGCAATGGATGGCATTCCGATGGAGTAGAGGCGTGGAGTTCAGGAAGATAAGCACCGTTTCGGATCGTTCCGAGGCGAGCTGGAACTGACGCATACTGGCCTGACTGAGGAGGCCGGGTTCGATGACCAGAACCAGCTCAAAAACACGGCTGACAACTACTTGTTGTATGGCCCAGAGCGTACGTTTATGAGGACGCCTTGTAGATGGGGGCAGGCGTAGGAATAGGAGATGCCGAAGATCAATGCCCAGATTATTCAGGGCCACCGGGTTGATGGATTGGGTGGTATCGATGAGGGCGGCTTGCCGTCCGGTACGTGTAAGAGGGGCGAGTGGTTCCAGGGCAAAGGATGTTTTACCACAGGAACGAGCACCATGAACCAGAGTTATACTGCCACCGGGAAGCTGGTCCTGGAGCCTGGGGTGGGTAATGGTTTTGGAGTGGGATGCGGTCGTGAATCCGGCCTGCTTACGCTGCAACATCTGGCGAAGATGGTTCAAAAGCCTGGGGTCGGGCCTTGGCGATGAATGTGCAACGGAAGCAGGTATGGACGTAGGATTTGGCATGGCACAACTTAAGTATACTGAACATATGTTCAGCTATCGTGCGGAGTATGTCAAGTCTTCATTCTCGATCGAAACGAAGAAGGTCGATAATCTCGAGCTTGAGAAATCCCCGCTATCTTACGTTGACATGGCAAAAAATCCGGTGGTACTTTGCCTGCCGTATTTGATTTATGAGGCGTGAATGCAGAGTGCTGGGATTTCGACGGTTGATGCGAAGAAGATCAGTCCGTTTACCTATCGAGTTATTGATGATGCTTATCTGGTAGCCAACGACTTCGGAAATTGGGCTTTTCTCACAACGGATGATTTTAAAGCCTATGTTGAGGGCCATCTGGACGCGGATTGCCCTGCATTCAACGTACTTCGTTCAAAGAATTTTCTTATCGAAGAGCTTGATGAGAAGGCCGCTACACGGCGTGTGGAATTACGCTATCAGGCTTTGAAGTTCGGCCCGCGCGTACATGTTCTGGCGCTGAACCGGGAAGCCATCGCGGTCGATGATGCGGAAGACGAAGGTCTACCCGCTACGCAGATGTCGAAAGAAGTCGTCGAGCGTGCTCTGGATCTTGCGTTCATGTCCACAAGCCCGGAACTCTCCTTTTCTTTTCGGGGGGATAACCCTCTGAAGAACTGGGATATCCTTACCTATGCGATCGACTACGCCAAAAATCGGAATAACATCGCCCTTAAGAAAGTGCGTTTCTCGATCGATACCGAAGCCGATCTTCTCGACGAGGAAAAAGTCGCCTGGCTGGCCGAACAGGGGATTCTGGTACGGATCTTCTTCGATGAAGCCTCCTTTGGGGCCGATTCTGCCCAGGCCCGCTGGGCGAAGAGCCTGTCCGAGGCCATGCAGGCGTCCGAAGTAGAACAGGGAGCTGTCGTGGCCCTTGTGGCCTGCACCCCTGGTTTGATGGGGAAGGCGAAGCTGGTTGTGGATACCTGTGTGGAACTCGGGATCAGCTGTGTCGACCTGATGACCCACGATATTCGCCGGATCGACGATGCCAACGATGGCTATACCGGCTGTTCGGAAGAAGACTACCGTCGTTTCTACCACGAGGCCTTCGAACAGATGTTTGAGGCCGGGATTTCGGAGTGGACGGCCATGGGATATCTTCGCCGGATCTTCGCAGCCGAAGAATGCGATGACTTCGAGCTTTCGAGCCCTGCCATTGATGGAGTAGGCCAGTTCTCCTACGACGTGGACGGGAACGTCTACACCTCGGACGCGGGCCGTGTTGTATTCGAGCAGCGCAACGACCCCATCTTTATGATCGGTCATGTAACTCTCACCGGCTATCAGGATCTCGTCTACCATCCGACGGTACGGGCCCTGGTTCTGGCAACCACCCTGGAGGTGCAGCCAGGCTGGATCAACTCCACCTATAAACACTACGCCGGTAAAGCACCCGTTTTAAGCTATCTGGAACATGGCTCGCTTCAGGGGCGTATGACAGATAGTGTGAGTACACAATTGCAATTTGTGATTCTGGACACGCTGTTTGAACACCTGCATGGTGCGGATGACGATCAACTTTCTCGCCTCCGGAATTTTGCAGGACTTGCTTGAGCTGTTCCGCAGCCCAAGCCCGGAACCCCCTGCAAAGCCGGTGGTTTCCACGCTTAACACTTTCGGACCTGACTTGAATCCTGGTAGCGTTATGGCTGCCTCTTCCTCGAGTATTCATTGATGCAATACGCTGATTTTATCGATTTGAAAACGGTGAAGCCCGGCTTTACCATGCCCTTCAACATGCGGGTTATCGACGACGCCATCATGATCGCCAATGATTTTGGTGATTTTGAGTTTCTGAGCCCATCGGAATTCCAGTCCTTTGTGGCGGGTGCCGTTGCTCCCGGCGACGAACTCTACGAGCGCTTGAAAGCCAAGTCGTTCATTGCCGCCGAGGCCGACGACAACGAGCTGGTGGAACGGTATTACCAGCGCAAGTCCTTTCTGCATGCAGGACCGACGCTTCACGCCTTTGTATTGACCGAGCGTTGCAACCACGGCTGCCAGTATTGCCATTCCTCTATTGTGGGGATGGACCGTATGGACACGGATATGTCGGTCGAGACGGCTCGTCGTGCGGTGGACTTCGCCTTTCAGACGACAAGCCCATGGATGACCATTGAGTTTCAAGGTGGCGAACCGACGGCCAACTGGGAGACTCTCCAGTTCGTGGTGGACTACGCCCAGGAGAAGAATAAGGTCGCCAAGAAAGAGCTCAGTTTTGCGTTGGTGACCAACTTCAGCCTTATGACCGACGAACGGCTCGATTTTCTGGTCGCCAATCGGGTGCAGATCTGCACCAGCCTGGATGGTCCGGCCGATCTCCACAATAAGACCCGTATCTTTACAGACGGGAATTCACACGAAATCACCCTGGAATGGATCCACAAGGTCAACAACCGCTATATCGAGATGGGGCTCGATCCCATCTTGTATCGGGTCGAGGCATTGCCCACCATCACCCGCCATTCCCTGACGCGCTATCGGGAGATCATTGACCACTATGTAGAGCAGGGTTGTCGAGCTGTATTCCTACGCGTGCTCGATCCCTTCGGCTTTGCGGCCGCAACACGCCGAACTCTGGGGTATAACATCGACGAATTCATCGAGTTCTATTGTAACTCGGTGGACTATATCATCGAGTTGAATAAGCAGGGTGTCGAGGTGATGGAGCGGTTGGCGGCGATCATGCTGAACAAGATGATCGCCCATAACGACCCCAATTATCTCGATCTACGCAGCCCGGGTGGAGCTGTGATCGGCCAGATGGGCTATCATCCCGATGGCAGCATCTATAGTAGTGATGAAGGTCGTATGGTCGCGGCCATGGGAGACGATATCTTCCGTCTTGGAGACACCGAAAACGATAACTATAGCGATATCATCGGCGGCGATGTGGCCCGTAGCCTTATCCTGGCCAGCACCAACGATGGCCATCCCCGTTGCGCGTCCTGTGTGTACAAGGTCTATTGCGGTCAGCAGCCCGAATACAACTATAAGACCCAGGGTTCTCTCTTTGGACGCATGGTGGATTCCACCTGGTGCCGAAAGCATATGGGGATCTTTGATTACCTGTCCCGTCGTTTGAAGAACGCCACCAAGGAAGAGATGGAGATCTTTGAACGGTGGACTATCAATCGGCGCCAGGACCACTTCGTACAAGATACCGAGTAGGTCCGTCGATTGGGCCCGTTTCGCTTTATCCACCGAAACTTCTCGGCCTTGAGCCAGCGGGATCTCTACGATCTGATGGTGCTCCGCGAAGACGTCTTCGTGGTAGGGCAGAAGATCACCGCCGAGCTGGAGATCGATGGTCTCGACCCGGAATGTGTCCATATCATCGGTTTTGATGCGGATGAGAAGGTTGTAGCTACGGCTCGCTTATTTATGAACGCAGATCCCATAAAGATCGGTCGAATCGCTGTGTCGACGAAGCTACAGGGAGAGGGCGTGGGCACCGAGCTTATGCATTACGTCCATCGGATCATGGCGGGACGCCCGGGTCTGATGAGTGCCCAGGCCTATCTGGAAGACTGGTATACCCGTCTTGGCTGGCAGCGCGAAGGCGAGATCTACGACGAGGCCGAAATCCCCCATATAAAGATGGTGCGACCCGGCACGCCCAGCACCGACGCGGCCCGCGAGATCGCCATCGATGTCGGCCATACGCGGCTCGCGGCCCGGGCCTGGGGAGATCCCGACGCCCCGCCCATTCTGGCCCTGCATGGCTGGCTGGACAATGCGGCAACATTCGATGGGCTGGCACCATTATTGGCGGATCACTACGTCGTGGCGGTGGATTTTCCGGGTCATGGCTATTCGACCTGGCGGGCCGCTGAAGCCAACTATCACTTCATCGATTGGGTGGTGACCGGCTTTGAGATGGCCGACGCCCTGGGGTGGGATCAGTTTTCGGTTCTGGGGCACTCGATGGGCGCCGGAGTGGCCTCTCTTATGGCGGGCTGTGCCGATGGTCGTATTCACAAGACTATCTTGATCGAGGGGCTCGGTCCCCTCTCGAACCCAGCGAAAGACGCTCCGGCCAATATGACAAAGGCCATCGCCAGAAACCGGGTGGCGCGCCGTGGCGTTCTCGGGATTCATTCGGACTTTGAAGCCGCGTTGAAACGTCGAATTGAGGCCGGCCCGATGGCCGAGGAGTCGGCCCGGATCCTGTTGGCGAGAGGAACCTACGAAGTAGGCGCTGGTGTACGCTTCAGTTACGATCCAAAGCTACGGGGCACCTCCTATCTACGTATGGAGGAAGCGCAGGTGCGGGCCTTTCTGGGTGCTATAACAAGCCCGGTCTTGCTGATTCGTGCCCGCTCGGGTTGGGACTTCAATCCAGCGATGATGAAGGAGCGTCTAGCCTGTGTACCGGATGCGACCCTACATAGCGTAGACGGTGGCCATCATGTGCACCTGGACACGCCCGAGGCCGTAGCCCAGCTTATAGACCCCTTTCTGGCGGGCGAGGCCTGAACGCCGAGCGGAATCAATCCCCCAGGAACCAGGAATACTCGAAGTAGGGCAAGGCGATCTCGCCGCTTACGTAGATAAACCCAAGGTCCCAGGAGCTTTGCTTATTGATCTTGCGAAACAGAACCGTGTGCAGGGTTAAGAAGCCCCAGCCGTTATCCTCGCTCACTGAGTCCTCTGTTCCCGGAATAAACCAGTTTTCGAAGACGAGCGCACCGCTATTACTGACGCGGAACTGAGCCGATATATTGATGAGGGCGGTACCGAATGCATGGGGATCATGGACGTTGATCCCAAAGGCCTTCCCTCCACTCACGGTTACCTGCCAATCGCCGGTCTCTTCGCCATAGGTTATGCCCGCCATAGGGGCCACGAGGCCCATCTCAAAGGGCAGCGCCAGAAAAAACACACCACCGGCTACGAAGAGCTTGTCTTTTACTTTATAACTCGCTTTCAGGCCGCCAAAGATGTTCAGGGTGTCTTTGCCCATGAAAACCCCTGGAAGGAAGGATCCGATATCGATGGCGATATTGTCGGTCAGGCCAACCCCGCCCTCGAGAATAGTGAGCTGCTTTAGGGAGAGGTAACTTTCCCCCTTTCGTAAGGGCAGCGCCGAGGGTGCGAGGAGATGACGTGTACGCATGGGATTACGCCCCCAGACCTGTCCTCGGACCACCTTGACCTTCCCTTGGAGTTTGCGGTTCGCGATGAACGATTTATGAATCTGGCTGGTCGTACCATCCACCTTTCGGATGGTGAGTTTTTCGCCATCATCAAGGACAACGATGCCCGTGATGGTGGATCCGTCCACCAGGATAAGGACCTCGAGTGGGGGACGAGTCGTCGTTGCAGCCGCTGGTGCCGGTTTCACCTCGACTTCGACCGCCGGGGCGGGAGCGGCCTCCGGAGTGGGAGCGGCTTCCACTTCTACGGGCACTTCGGCCGGTGCATCATCCACCTGCGCCATAGCCGGGGTTACGCCCAGACAGAGAATACCGATACCCAGGATAAACTTCAGCGATACCTTCACAATAGACTCCGATGTTGTTGTCATTGGAGCTACATACAAAAAGAAAAGGGCTACGTCGAGTGGAGGCCTTCTTATTCGCCCAGATACCAGGTGTATTCAAACCAGGGGTAGGGAACCGGAAAACCACCGAGGTAGATCAGTCCCAGATCCCAGGAAGAGGCTTTGTTGATCTTTCGGAAGCCGATCACGTGTATACTCAGCATACCCCAGCCGCTCTCTTCGCAGAACACATCCTCTCCAGCCCCATCCGTACCGGGGTCACCGCCAAAACAGAGCCCGGGGGTGCCAGGAAAGAACCAGTTTTCCAAGACAATGGCCCCGGCGCTGCTAACACGAACCATACCTGAGAGATTGATGACAAGATCGGCGCTGGCGCTCTCGTGTTCTTTGAAATTATAGGCAAATGGTTTCCCCACCCCCAATGTGACCTGGGCGTCGCCGGTCTCCTGCCCATAGGTCAGACCGATCAACGGCGTGGCCACGAATCCATTAAAGGGCAATACGATGCTCGTTACCCCCCCACCCAGATGCACCTTATCAGCGATTTTCCGAGCGTATTTTATGCCCAGGATAACGTTGGCGGTATCTTTGCCCATGAATATGCCGGGGAGGAAGCTGCCCACATCGAGGGAGAGGTTGTCGGTCACCCCCCAGGCTCCTTCCAATATTGTGAGTTGTTTTAAAGAGAGATAGCCCTCTCCTTTTCGAAGCGGGATGGCCGATGGGGTAAATATGTATTTCGTACGCATGGGATTACGCCCCCAGACCTGCCCACGTACGACTTTGACTTTCTTGGTGCCCTTACGGCTGGCTATGAAGGACTTATGGATACTGCGGGTGGTCCCGTCTACCAGCCGAAGGTTGACGGAGTCGCCGTCTTCGGTGGTTACAATACCGGTGATGGTAGACCCATCGACCAGAACAATCGTTTCCAGTTTCGGCGTCGCGGATGCATCCGTCCCCTCCGCAGCCTGGGCTGTGGACAGCGCCAACACCAGCAGAAGAACAAACCCAACGAAAATGAGACCTGTTTTACGAGAACGATTCATCCAACCCTCCGAAAGTATAACTAACGGACAGTATGCGGGTGCTACACTCTTCGGTCAAACGCCCACGCGATCGTTTGCGGTCGTTTTCAAGGCCTCGTTTCTTGACACTCAAACCAGGGCACAGCTAGCCTGAATTGGGTCTGATAAAAAAGGTTTCGAGTACGTGGACGAATCTGAATCACATAAGCCGCAGTCTGGATTTGGTTCTCTGTTGGGAAAACGAAGTTCGTCGAACGCCTATGTTCGAAACCGCGAGCGCACACCGCTCCATCCTGTATTCATCACCTATCGCTCGGATGTAGATTGGCCCTGGGACCTTCATGGTGGACGTGGCGATCTGGAGGAACCAACCCCATCTGGTGATTCCCAGGCTCGATTTGGAACGGAGGCGGTTCGAGTTCGATTCATGGGCGGAGATCCCTTTTGCTATGGCGATCTTGCCAGCTGGGCTGCCTGGGTTCGCGAATCCCCCAAGGCGGAGATCGAACTCGAGGGGCCGGTAACGAGTTTCCTCGACCCGGAAGTGGTAGCCCGGGTGCAGGCCATTGCCCCGTCCGCGCTCCGCCTGGTGGTGCCCAGTGGAGACAAGGTCTGCTTCGATGCCATCGAGGCGGCCCTGGCGTGCTCTATACCGATGGCCCTGGTGATCCCCGTGAACCGTGCAACGGTGGAGATCTTGACCCAGACCATACTTTCGTTGGCCGATGGTTTTGGGGGCCGTGCACCACTCGTACTCAAGCGCATGCCCGTACGTGAAGACCGGACCGACGGGAAATGGCTATGGCCCGAATTGCCCGCGCTGGGCCAGGCCCTGGTGCGTCTGCCTATGGACCTTGGGGCCGATCTGTGGATCGACGAGGCGAGGGGATATGCCCCGTGCATGATTCCTACTGAGGCGCTTCGCCCCGCCCTTTTCTCGGTCTCGGGCCGTACCCGTGACCCACAGACCTATGTGCAGCCGGAGGCTTGCGAGTCTTGTCTATGGAAAAAATACTGTGCCTGGTTCCTCGAGGACGAAGACGCTCCCAACGAGTATATGCAGCCTCTCGGAGAGGACGCACCAGCGGAGTTTCTGGAATATGGTTCACGCCATGTCATTGGCCGAAACCCGGGTGAACTCCCAGCTAAGGATAGCAAGCTGGATCTCCTCGATCTGATTTGCTTTGCCCCCTTCACCAGTATCGCCATCAACGAGCTGAAGCATCGGCCCGTGCCTTGCGCGCAATCCTGGGTCCACACCAGCTTCGAAGGCGAGGACGAAGCCCAGGTAATGGGCATTCCCTTGGCGGAATACGAGGAGCAGAACCGACAGTCCGAGGAGCAGTATGGGGTCAATTTCTTCAATGTGGAGAATGAGGACTGGTCCCTGGATGCTATGTGGAATGGACCCCTGCATCGGCTGATGCGTGAACAGATGTTGGGGGGTGGCCCCAGCGAACGGTGCCGCTCCATGTGTCGGGTATTGCTCGGGGTTGCCGAGAAGCGCGGCCGCCAACTGCTGGTTCGTCCCGATTCGGAACTTACACCCGAGATCGTCGCCAACCGGAATCTGCTCCTCGATGAGGTGAATAGCGGCAAATATATTCTCTCGGCCAGACCCCTGGATCTGTCCCTGGGGGTAGCTTCCCACTGTAATATTACCTGTGGTTTCTGTGATGGCCCGCAGGGTACCTTCGGGGAGTTGAGCGATCGACGTCTGGAACAGGTTATCGAGCTTTTGCCCACCCTGATCCATCTATCGGTTGTAGGGCCGGGCGAACCCCTTATGAGCCCGAACTTCCTGAAGCTCCTCGAACATATCGCCAGGCATGGCTACCCGGCCATGCAGGTGTCTTTGACCACGAACGGAACCCTGGTGACCCGGAAATGGCTGAAGAGGCATGAGGCGGTGCAATGGAGCAACTTCCGAATTTCCCTCAATGCCGGTTCTGCCGAAACCCATGAACGTATGACAGGCAAGCAGTTCTGGCCTCGTCTTATGGATACTATCGAGGCGTTGTCCGAGCTCAATGCCCAGCCCGAGCATCCGCTTCGACTTACCTTAAGCTGCGTGTTGAGCACCCAGGTTATGGGCGGATTGATGGGCTTTGCCCAGGTGGTTGATGAAAGCGGGGCCCATCCCGTTCTGGAACCAATGACCGGCGATCTGGGTGGCTTCAGCCCCTATAAAGATCCTGTCCAGCTCAGCGATCTGGTGGCCGAATGCCGTGCTGTTGCCGAGCAGTATGAACGCAAGAACCGGGTGATCTTCCAGGCCTTTGATGGGATGGCCCGATACAGCGAAAAGCGTTTAACCGAAGAGGTCTTTACTCTGCTGCCTTGGCGTTGAGTTCAGTGGCGGCTACGCAGATAGCTCAATAGGGCTTTGGCGGTTTTTCTGGGCCGTTCCACCTGGGGCATATGGCCAACATTTCGTATCAGGGTGAAGGCGGCCTTGGGGATCCGCTGGGCCAATTCTCGACTACTGTCCAGAGCGATGATCCGGTCCGCTTCCCCATGGAGGACATGAGTCGGCACCTGCATGGTTTCCAGATCGTTGGGGAGTTGTTGGTCTTTATAGCCATCAATCCAACCATGAAACAGTTCGGTCAGGACATCCGACTTCTGGATGGTCCGGTCCGCCAGATAGGCCCAGATCGGAGAAGGGAAGTAGGGCTTCTTTTCGAAGCCGAGCTTCAGCAACTGATCATATTCCGATGGAGTTCGGGGCAGCAGCAGATTGTGGCCGCTCTTCAGCGCTTTGGTGAATGGGCTCTCGTAATGGGTGGGGCTGGGTGAACAGAGGAGGCTGAGGGTTCGGACCCGGTGGGGAGCATCGTAGGCCAGGCGTAGGGAGATGCCGCCACCCATGGAATGACCCACTACATGGGCGGCCTTGATCTTCAGGGCGTCGAGAAACATGCCGAGACGCTCTGCTTGTTGACCGGCTCCGGCTTCTTCTCTCGGGATGAGGCTGGCTTCGCCATAGCCGGGCAGATCGGGGATGATCAACTGGTAATGGCGTTTGAGAACCCCCGCGGTCAGTAGCCAGGATTCTTTATCCGAGTTGAAGCCATGGACGAGAAGTACGGGCGGGCCGGTCCCGCCGTGAAGGTAGGGCACGGTCAATCCGTCCACTTCGATTGCGTCTAAACGCATCCCTGTGAGCAGCCGTGCTGATGACTGGAGAGCCCAGTATTGTTGCTTACCAAGCTTGATTTGTGCGGCGAGTAGAGGATGCACGATGAGTCAGTCTTTGGGTTCGATATTATGTCGTCGCATCCAGCGATAGACCTGTTTCCGGTCCCGCTGAAACAGGCGACCCACAGCGCTTACATTATAGTCGTGTTGTTCCAGGGCCAGAAGCAGAGCTTCCCGATCCGGAGTTCGGGGGCGTGCGGCGACAGGGGTTTCCTCGGCCGAGGCCGGTGACGAGGTCTTCAACGCGGGCATGGGCGCGGGGTCCAGGCCATTACGACAACGACGAAAGGCATCAACAAGTTTCTGGGGTGCGTCGTCGAGGGTGTACGCCGAGCCGCTGCGGGTGGCAATCAGCTGTTCCATGACCTGGCGTAATTCTCGAATATTGTAGGGCCAGGGGTACAGGATAAGGGTCTCGGCAAGATCGGCATCCCAGAGTGGTTCTCCAAAGGCTGCTTCGTCCGGTCGCCGTCCCATGAAAAACCGCCCCAGCCGGAGGATATCTTCACGCCGGGACCGCAAGGAGCTGGTTTGTACGGTCCAGCCGGTGAGCCGGGCGTATAGATCGGCGCGAAAGGATCCGCTCTCAAGGGCACCTTCAAGATCCACATTGGTGGCTGCCACCAGGCGCGTATCCACCCGGGTGGGTCGAGAGGCGCCGACGCTCATGATCTCCCCCTGTTCGATGGCCCGCAACAAGCGCGGTTGCACCTCTATGGGAAGGTCGCCGATTTCATCCAGGAAAAGGGTGCCCAGATGGGCTTCCCGGAAAAAACCGGGGCGTTTTTCCGTGGCCCCCGTGAAGGCCCCTTTTTCGTGACCAAAGAGACTGGAGTCCACCAGATCTTTCGGTATGGCCGCGCAGTTGACGGGTACAAAGTTTCCACCCTGTGCACCTATGCGATGCACCATATTGGCGAAGACCTCTTTGCCGGTACCCGTGTCTCCGAGAAGCAGAATGGGCAGGGTAGACCGGGCACCAGTCGCAACATGGGCGCACAGTTCTCGAAAATCGGGACCATCACCGATGACGGAGTGATTGGGTTCCTCGCAGGCCATGGCCTCCGTGCTCCGGCTGAGAACAAGAATGGTGCTGCCAACCCGAACCACGTCGTTCAGCTTTACCTTTGCTTGTTCCACCTGGAGCCCATTTACGAAGGTGCCGTTCTTGCTGCCACAGTCGGTGACAAGTACGTGGTCATCACTGCCCGGTTCGATACGTGCATGGGTTCCACTGATCCGTGGATCGGTAAGAGGCAGGGCCAACCCGCCTTCCGGTGCGCGACCCAGGACGATGGGCCCGTGTACAGGCATTCGGAAATCCACCAGGGTCTGCAGGGGCGAGTCTACAATCCGCAGGATGAATTGTACGCCCTGGTTCAACCCGTCCTTGCGGCCGGGAAAATCTGTGAGGGTTGGATCCATTGGGTCCGATGCTAGCCGCAAAACCACCTTTCGGGCAAATCGTACCTTTTTCCGTAACATTACCGTCTGGTTTGGGCGGTCTGGGCCCAAATCGAAGCCCTGGGTCGCCGCGCACCTTGAGGGCCCGGGGCCCAACCCCGCCCCCCCAGGATGGGCGTCATCCCAGCGCTCCGCTTCTGAGGCCTTTTACGCGATGTAGACGGTGGATTGGTGAGGTGAGGGGTCGCGAAAGTGTCCCAGTTGTCCCGGGACAGTGGCAAATTGATGGGACGTTTTGAGAGGCCGTGCGGTGGCCGTGAAGAGAGTAAAAGCAAGTAAAAACAGAGCGTTGTAGTTCTTGCGTCAGGCTGGCACGCGCCTTGCTCTTAGTGGCAGGCATAATCTGCTTAGGAGCTTTTCAATGTATTCAAAACACCAAACATCAAAAATCTGTATTTTCCGCGGCTGGACCC
>CAUZEG010000081.1:0-16049 GCA_963578775.1 Myxococcales bacterium | reverse complement strand
CCATCAATATGCGTATGTCCCGGATGGGCAGGATCCCGCCACGATTCTGGATGCGCTCCATCTGGAGATCAGCCTGAACCTGGACGAGGGCGTCAGAGGTCTGGCCCAGAAGGTGATTGATGGGGGTCAATTCCATAGTGCGATGGTGCAAAACATTTTCGCCTATTTGATGGGGCGCGAGATGATTCTGAATCCGGCGCAACCCAATAACGAGATCGCTCTGCTGACGACCTTGGCGGGCGAGTTCAAGAACCACGATGACTTCCGGGCGATGGTGAAACGCATCGTTCTCCTTGAGCAATATCGGAGGGTCCAATGAAACGGTTGATGGTTCTCGTCCTGGGGGTCGCGTGGCTGATGGGCTGTGCCGACGAACAAGCGGAGACGTTGCAGGCCCATGTGGGTGATAGCCAGGCCGTAGAGGAGGTGGACCATCCAGAGTTTGTCATCCCTCCGACCAGCGCAGCTACCAAGCGCCTCACGGCCGACCAGATCGAGAGTTCGTTACCAATCGTATTGGGAAACGAGCCGAATGGAGATCCGATGGGATGGACGATGTCGCAGTACGAAGGGACCTTCGATGCCTTTGTTCTTCTGAGTCGGTCCCTGGGTAAGCCCGACTATCTCGAAATCACCGAAGAAAATCGTGAGCCGTCGGCCCTTTACGTGAAATTCATGGGTGATATGGCGCGCACGGTTTGTGAAGAGGCTCTGAAAAGCGATAATTCGAAAGATAACCCCGACGACCGGGTTATCGTGCGCTTTGCGGATTGGAGCGAGACCGAAGATGCCCAACAGATCAATGACAATCTACGATATTTGAAATTACGCTTTCTGGCGGACCGGATAGCGGACGATGATGACGAATCGGTGGCCGCGCTTAAGGCCATCTTTGATACGGGAGCGGCGGAGGCCACCACCAACCAGAAAGCGGCATCCGGCTGGTATGCCGTCTGTGTCGCCCTGGTGTCCTCTCCGTCCTTCCATTTGTATTGAGCGGTATGGAGGCTCCAATGACACCGAAACAAGGAATTGAGCGACGTGCGATGTTGAAGCTGATCGGCTTCGGCGGAGCGACCCTGATGGTTTCCGATGTCCTGCCGGCCTTCGCGGAGGAAACCGATTGCGGCGAGGAGCCCTACGAGGGGAAATTTGTAATTTACGCGACCTTTGATGGGGGCTGGGATCAGCTTCTCACTACCGATCCACGCGATGCCACGGATCCGGCCTACGGTCCATCGCAGACCATTGATCCGGCCTATGACGTCATTCGAGTCAGCGATCAGGGCGAGGGGAGCATCGATGCGACCATGACCCTCACCAATGGGACCGGCCTGTATCAACCCGAGGGCTCCAATATTACCGTTGGCCCCGCCATGTATACCCTGGCCCGGGAGCATTGGCAGGATCTATGTATTGTTCGTGGCCTGGATATGGGTACTCTGACCCACGCCGTGGGGAAACGGTACTTTCTGACGGGCAAATTCCCACGTGGATTACAGGCCAACGGCAGTTCTATGACGACAGCCACGGCGGCGCAGCTCACCAATGCCAGCCCTCTGCCAAATCTGGTGGTAGGGATGGAAAGCTATAATGAAGATCTGCCGGCCTGGTCCAGTGGGATGGTCATTGCAAACCCGTCGGATATTCTGGGGGTATTGGCACCTCTATCCGAACCGTTGAGTGGCCTAACGGGCGCGACGGTAGCCGGGTATCTGTCCGAGTGGAGCTGTATGGATCACCGGCTGAACGGTGACGGGGTCGTGACCAACTACTACGACAGCGCGCTCAAGGCCGAGGACCTTACCTCCGGCTGCTATGCGGAGTACTTCAATTTTGTGAATCCAGAGTCGGGCTCGGCTGTGGATCTGGCCCTGACCAAATTTGGGATCACCGCACGGGGGGGAGCGGCCGTATCTGCGATGGCCGCACCATCGGGCCAGGCCTTTCTGGCCGCCCAGGCCATAACCAACGGGGTGGCCCAATGTGTATCGGTGCGAATGGCTAACGGCATAGATCATCATGACGACGATTGGGAATCGGATCATGGACCTGCCGTCCGTGAGGGTATGGACGGCTTGGCGATCCTGATCAGTCATCTTAAAGAGACGCTCGATCATAATGGAGCCCCGTTCTGGGATCGAACCGTATTGGTGGTGTCCTCGGATTTTGCACGGACCCCCAAGCGAAATAGTCGTGGCGGACGGGACCATCATCTTTCGTCCAGCTGCATCCTTGCGGGGGCCGGCATCGAAGGAAACCAAGTCATCGGTGGAACGGATGAAACCTACACCCGGGAGCTTATCGATCCGGCGACCGGTGCAGTGGGCGGCGATCTTGTGATCCGGCCACCCGACGTACATGCCACGATATTATCCGCGTTGGGCCTATCCTACGAGCATTTGTCCAATCAGGACCCAACGTTGATCCCGGCCATCATCAAGTCCAGCGGCTGATTCAGGGACGTGTCGGGGAACAGGTCGCTTCGGCCAGAGTCCAGGCGAACCCCTGGACATCGGTTGGGCCGATGATCTGGTAGGTCGCCGGATCCTGGGTACCCGACGGGCCACCCTGGAAGACATATACCGAGTACGCGGTATATTCATTGGTGACGATGTCATCAAAGCCATCCTGGTTGAGATCGCCCATGCCGTGGCTTATATTGCCAAAGACAGCGCTGTTTCCCGTGATATGGATGGGTGAATTTACATCCAACCCATCGACGCTACCGAGATAGACCCTGAAATAGCCATTGCCCCCGATCACCACGTCGCCGTAGCCATCACCGTTGACATCACCGGCGTTATCCACGCTCAGGCCGAAGCCAGGGCCGCCGGCCAGAACGTCGGGGATATCCGTCAGTCCATTGGGGCCACCATAGTAGATATAGGCCAGGTCGCCATTGGGTGCGCCGACGAGCACCTCGGAATAGCCATCGCCGTTCACATCCACTTTACCGCCTACGGACGTGCCGAACTGCGAGCCCTCCGGGCCCACGAGTGAGTGGGCGGGCTCCATGGGTAGGCCATTCTCACTTCCCAGGTATACGTAGGCTCCGTGGCTGCTGTCCCCGGCGACGATATCAGCATAGCCGTCACCGTTCACATCCCCAGCGCCGGACACGGACGCTCCGAGTCCAAGCTCGGTAGCAAGGAGTGTGGTGAATTGGCCCGGATCAATTCCATCGGCGCTTCCATGGTAGATGATGACTGCACCAGCAAGAGTAGCTCCGATGACAATATCGCCATAGCCGTCGCCGTTGACGTCTCCGGCTCCGTCGACACTGAGGCCAAACCATGATCCCAGTCCGGGGATGGCGCTGGCTTCGTATTCTATGATCGTTGCCGGTTCTGTAATAAGGCCCTCGGAGCTCCCCAGATAGAGGAAGCTCTGATCGGCGTAGAATGCTCCCACAATCACATCGGTGTATCCATCACCGTTGACGTCACCGGCACTGGCCGCTGACAATCCGAAAAAGCTGCCTTCGGGCCCGCTGATGGATGTGTCGGCGGTATGGGACAGCCCGGTGCCTGTACCGTTGTATACAAAGAAGGTGTGGTCACAACCGCCTTCTCCGAACGCGCAATTACCGGTGATGATATCCGGGACACCATCGTTATAGGGATCGATGAGGTTTCCAAACGAGGTGGAGACCGGTGCGTTTCCATGACCGATACGTACCTGCCAGATGGCGCTTGTTTCGTCGGATTCGTCTCCATCCGATAAGGCCCGAAGCCTCCAATACAGCGTGCCGGGGTCGAGGGGATTGGGAACGGTCAATTCCGAGGCCATCGTATCCTGACTCGAAAGGATCTCGGTACAGGCCCGGTCGGCGCAGATTTCCACGCGCGTTCCAATGCTATTGGCGGCGGGTGCAAAATAAAAGGTAGGCGTCTGGCTTGTCACCAACGCGGTGGATAAGGGGGCGATGGATCGTGGAGCGGGGGAGACGCAAATGCCTTCGATGCAGCTGTCCGCTGCCGCGCATACGGTGGAACAGTCACCACAGTGGTTGGGATCGTGGCTGGTGTCGAGGCATTCGTCACCGCAGCCAACTAGACCGTCTGGACAGATACAGCTTCCGTTCTCACAGACCTGGATGGCACTGCATGGGTTGGCGCAGGCGCCGCAATGATTGGGATCCGTATTGATATCAATACAGGCGATGCCACAGGCAACTTTATCGCCTGGGCAGATACAGCTTCCCTGGTCGCAACTACCTTCATCCGGGCAGACGACAAAACAATCGCCGCAATGGCTGAGGCTTGAAAGCAGGTCGACGCATTCATTGCCGCATAGGGTTCCTGTTTCACAGTCACAAGGGGGATTGGGGCAACCATCATCGCTGCCCGTATCCGTCTGGGTATCTTCGGCTGTATCGGTAGCGATGTTGTCCTCGGTGTTGGTGTCCGGCTCGGAGCTATCAGTCGTATCGACCGCCGCATCGATTGCCGTATCTGCGGAGACATCGGGGGCCGTATCGGTGCCTGTATCTGGAACCTGTGTGTCCGTGCCCGTATCCGTGGCAGGAGCCGTGGTCGAGCCACATCCGTGGAGCGTGCCCATTACCAGGACTATGGATAGAAGAGTCGTTCCGATCTTCATCGCAGCACCCCGGGTTTTGTTCTCCATCATCCTTCCCCTGTCCCTTGAAAACGGTTGTGGTGCCAAGCTACCAGTCCCCTGATGATTCGCCAAGTGTCGATCGATGATGACCCGTTTTGATTCGGTGGTTGAACCGGACGCTTCTTCGGAGCTACAATCGGGTCGGATTATGGGGAGGCATGAAAATGCGGATACAAGTACAGGATCAAGGATGGCGTCGAGTAGCGGTGGCGTTGATGGTTGGGATCGGGCTCCTTGCCTCGGGTCTGGTGAACGTTACCGAAGCGCGCGCTTGCGGCGGTTTCTTCTGCTCGCAGCAGGATCCCGTGGACCAGGCCGGCGAACGGATTCTCTTTGCGGTCGAAGGAACGCTGGTCACTGCGATCATTCAGATCCTCTACCAGGGAACGGCTGCCGATTTTTCCTGGGTTCTTCCGCTCCCCTCATCCCCCGAGATCTCCGTCGGAACCGATCTGGTGTTCAATGTGCTCCATCAGAACACAGATCCCCGCTTCGAGATCGAATGGTCGGCGGCTGATGGCTGCAATCTCGACGAATTTTGTGGCTGTATGTTTGATAACGCGACTACTGGAGGCCCCGAACGGCCGCCCAGCCCATCCCCCGGGGTGGAGGTACTGGAATCCGGTTCGGTGGGCCCCTTCAACTACGAGATTCTGGGAGCCATCAGTGGTGACGCCTTATTCACCTGGCTGAACGACAATGGCTATGATCAACCCGAGGCCGCCCAGCCGGAGATAGACCATTATGTGGATATGGACTTCGTCTTCGTGGCGTTGAAACTTCAAAAGGACAAGGATGCGGGCGATATCCAACCGCTGATCGTCAAATATGATGCCCCCAGCCTCGCCTGTGTTCCCCTGCGCTTGACGCGCATTGCAGCCGTAGCCGATATGCCCATCTACACCTGGATCCTGTCTGGGGCGCGGGCCATCCCTATCAACTATTTTCACGTAGTGCTCAACGAAAAGGCCTTCGATTGGCTTCGCTGTGCGGCCCCTGCCCCGGAGTCAGAAGGCTGTTTTGGCTGGTGGTGGTGGAATGACCCCGGATGCCAGGAGTCCTATATGAGCCTGCTGACCAGCGCCATTGATGGGGCCAATGGTCATGGCTTTGTGACCGAATATGCGGGGAACTCGGACCTGCTCGACGACAAGTTCTATACGGAGGAGATGTATGATCTCGATAGCCTTCGTAACCAGGCTGATCCGGGTGCCTATATGCAGGCGATGATGAATCAGGGCTTTCCTGCCACAGGTGTTGTCCGGGAGATCATCAAAGAGTTCATCCCCAAACCCGATGATTCCCTCCTGCCGGAGGACTGCAAAGGGGACTCAAACTTTTATCGCATCTGGAATATCGAGAACTGTCTCCTCTATATGCCGGACGATTGGAGTTTCGATCCCGAAGGTATGACCGACGCCCTTCTTGCACGTATTGTGCAGCCCTTGATGGACGCCCAGGAATTGGTGGGAAAGCATACCTATATGACCCGGCTGACGACAACGGTATCGCCCGACGATATGACCAAGGATCCCATCTTCTCCTTCAACGCCGATCTGGAGGATGTAGCCCTGGTTCATACCGCGCAGGCCCGCGCAAACTGTGGGGATGGAGCGGGGCCGGGATCGGTCACGCTCACCTTCAGCGATGGATCGACACTCGAAGTCGCGGGTCAGTTTGAAGAATGCGGTGGCTTTGTGCCGGACGATCCACTGGTATTCGCCGATCAGGAACCCATTGCCGAAATCCAGGTACTTGAGGAAAGCGGCCCCCCGATTTCCATCGACCCGGACGAGGTAGAGGATATGGACAAACAACTCGACAAACGCGTGGCGGATCCCGACCACGCCGGTGTGCCTACGACTCCCGTCGATAATCCGATCACTGTGGATCCTTCGCCATCGGGGGGCGGTTGTAGCGCGATCGCCGGTTCCTCCTGTCCGCTCTGTTCTCTGCCGGTTCTTCTGCTCCTGGTTCTCTTATGTAGCTGGCCTTTCCTTCGACGAAGGATATTTCGCGGATGAAATACAGCATACAGACCGTTTCGTTCTAAGGTCTGAAATCAAGGAGCAACAATATGTCCAATACGACCGAACAGAGCCTCATACAGCGCCACCTCGCGGTGGAGCTACAGTGGCTATCGGCGATGCTCCAACTTCATCTGCGCCGTATGCAGTCGCAGGGTTTATTGCCTCCACCAGAGGATCCCTTTCCCGGCACATCGGTGTCGCCCGCCGAGGTGGAAGGCCGTCTGGCCCGTGGTACCGGGGATCTACAGACGGATGGTTCGCATTTCGAAGCCGCCGGCCTCGCGGCTCTGGAAGCCGCGGATAAGGCAAGGGCAGAGCTTCTGAAGACAGTCGACGATCCCATCGCGGAGCTACCTCTGGTCCGGATCCGCGAGGTCTTTCGTCTGCAGTCGACCGAATATCTGCTCCTGTTACTGACCCTGGCTCCGGAATTCGACCCTACGTTTCCGCGGCTCTACGCCTATCTGCAAAACCACTTTGAACGCCAGTATGCCACCCTTGCCCTCTTTTCGGATTGTCTGATACCTCCGGGGGAGGCTGCCAGCGTGCGCGGTCTCCTCGACGAGACCGGAACGCTACGTCATTTTGCGCTCCTGCGTGTGGCAGCCGGCCGTCCCGAGACCGCCGTACTTCATCGTCCCTTATTGGCGGCACCCCGAATCGTTCGGTACGTGCAGGGTGCGATGGAATTGGATGCGGATCTGGAGAGTTGGTGCCGACTATGGCCAGCTGGTTCCCAGGAGGGGAAAACGCGGATCCCACCCACGAATAAGTCGGATTGGGATCGGCTATGGCGCATCGTTGATGGAGCCGTGGAAACCCCCTGGGAACTTCCCATCTTCATTTTTCGGGGTCCCGATGGAGTGGGAAAACACCGTTGGGCCCAGGATATGTCGACAAAGCTTCGTATGCAGACGCTTCTGGTGGATCTGGTGGCGCTTCTTCGGGCCCATGAGGATCCGCAGGACGGGTTGGCCATAATCCTTCGGGAAGCCCGATTGCAGTCGGCCGTTACTTGTTTTGAACATTGGGAGGAACTCGCACGACCGGATCTGATTCCCGTCGACGAGAAGACGACGCGAGTACGAGGACGTGGTTCTGAAGTAAGCTTAGGTCAGATTTTCGAGAAGGCCTTTCGTGGGGATCGAGCCGTTATGGCGTTTTTGGTGGAGGATATGGACATTCTTCTGCCGAGCCTACGTCGTGATATGGAATTCTTTGATCTCGAGATGCCCGATAACGCTATGTCCAAGTCTCTCTGGAATGAATATCTGCCCAAGCCGCTTCGAGGATCTGGAGTGACGCCGCTAAAGCTTGCGGCAGACTTCCGGTTGACGCCGGGCCAGATACGGCTAGCTGTCGAACATTGTCGTGGTCGCCTGGCGGTGTCGGCCGACGCGAAAGCAAAGATAACCAGTGAATTGTTATCGGAAACGATCAAGGAGCAGGTCCGCCATCGCCTGGGCGATAATGCGACTCTTGTCCGCTGCATCTACGACTGGTCCGATCTGATTCTTTCCCAGGACGTTGTATTGCAGCTACGAGAGTTTTGTAGTCGGTTCCATAATCGAAGCAAGGTTCTTGATGCTTGGGGCTTTGGGACGCGTTTTGGGAGTAATATGGGACTGACATGTCTCTTTGATGGTCCGCCCGGTACAGGTAAAACCATGGCGGCGAGCATTGTTGCCAAAGAGTTGGGCCTGGATCTGTACAAAATCGATCTGTCTCGGGTGGTCAGCCGCTACGTGGGCGAAACCGAAAAGAACCTGAGTCGTATCTTTGATGAGGCGGATCGAGCCCGCGCCATGTTGCTCTTTGATGAGGCGGACAGCCTGTTTTCCAAGCGAACGGAAGTCCAGAGCTCCAACGATCGATACGCCAATCTAGAGGTGAACTATCTACTCCAACGGGTGGAGACCTTCTCGGGGGTAGCTGTGTTGACGTCCAACTTCTCCTCGTCCATGGATGACGCGTTCAAACGCCGCTTGAGCATGCGGGTCTCTTTCCCCAAGCCCGAGACGGAGGAGCGCGAACGTTTATGGCGGTCGATGCTCGGGGAACGAAGTATGGTCGACACCGATATCGACTATGGCGCGTTGGCCGAAGAATACGATCTCGCCGGTGGGCATATCCGCAATGCGGTTTTACGCGCGGCCTATATTGCGGCGTCCAGGGATCTGACTATCAGCGATGATCTTGTCGATCTTTCGGCCCGGATCGAGATGAAAGAGCAGGGGATGGTTGTGCATGGAAATCCCATCTCGGAGCTCTGGGAAGACGATTCACGCCGCCAGGATCCCGATCATGGGGATCCCGGGTCAAAGTCTTGAGGACTGAGGTAGCGTATGTCTGAGCAAGTCCCACCGGTGTCGCTGCCCCAACCTCCGCCGGCCTCTCCGGCTCCCGCACCGAAGAAGAAGGGGTGGATTGGGAATTTTCTGGAGAAACACGGTCGAAAACTGTGGTGGTTTCACTCCGCCTGGGCGCTTACCTGGGGCATGCTCTTTATGGTTCTGGCTGGAAAGGGCTACGGCTATTCGCGTTATCTTCTGATCAGCGTCTATATTGTCTGGATTGTCCTCGTCCTGCTCTTTCGTTTCGTGGGTAGCGGAGAGGCACGACGGGTGGAAACCAAGGGGCAGAAGGTCCGCTTCTACGCGATGACCTATGTCTTGAAGAACCTCTACCAGGGGATGTTGTTTTTTCTTCTGCCCTACTATTGGCAGTCGGCGACCTTTGGGACTCCGAACTTCTACTTTGTCATTTTTCTGGGCAGTTGTGCGTTGGTGTCCACCCTGGACATCGTCTTTGATAACTATCTGATGAAATGGAAAACCGTCGCATCGGGGTTCTACATCTTTACGCTCTTCGCCTGTCTGAACGTAGCGTTGCCGTCGATACTACCGGACATCGCCAGCATCTGGACCCTGCTTCTGGCGGCGGTTCTTTCCATGGGCGCGTTTCTGTTGATGCATTTTCCAGCCCGATTGCTGCGAGAGAAGGTGTATATCAGCTGGCTGGTGGCCATCATTATGGTGTGGTTGACCTCCGTCTATCTGGTCCGCAAGTGGATTCCACCGGTACCGATGTATCTCACCCACGCGGCGGTGGGCCCGGCCTTGATCACCGAACAAACGGAAGAGGACTCGGAAGGAATGGTCCTGGAGATGGAGGTGAAGGCACTGCACCGTACGGTTATGGACCGTGATCTGTTCGCGATTACCGAGGTGGTTGCGCCAGGGGGACTGGGCGAAACGTTGCGGCACCGTTGGCGGCAGTTGGGTCCCAACGGCGCCACCTACAGGTCCGGAACCGTTGTGTTAGCGACCGAGAAGCGTGGCGTGGTCCGGGTTCAATCCAAACTCCCTATCGCCAAGGTGAAGGAACACGGAGAGGACCCCACGGGCCGTTGGATTGTGGATGTCTTGACCGGCGATGGACGCCTGGTCGGCCGTACTAGTTTTCGCGTTACGAATTAGGTGCATTGGTTCTTGCCCCGGTCCAGCGGTGATCCTATGCTGAGTCGCATGAATCCTGGTGGTCGTAATCCAATTCTAGTTCTTGTGGTCCTGTTCGGGATTCTTGCCTGTCGCTCGGAGGTTTCGATCCCCGAGAAGGTCTCGGACGGTCTGAAATGTGGTACCACCTGCTCTGACTTAACAATGGCGAGCTGTGTTCCCTATTACTGCAGTTCGACAGGGTTCTGTGAGGCGGCTTGGCAACTGAAAGGCCTTATGGACGGCATGACCTGCGATGATGGGAAGATCTGTACGGTGGGTGATGCCTGTGAGCAGGGGTCGTGTCGGCCGGGAGCCAAGGTGAGCTGCCAGACGTCACTTCCCTGCAAGACGGCGCGTTGTAGTGGTGATTTGGATGTCCCCTGCATCATCGAGAACGTATCTACGCAGGAGGGGGGATTCAGCTGTGATGATGGTGATCTATGTACCCCCGAAGGTAAGTGTGTAGATGGTGAATGCTGGTCGAATAAGGCAATCGAACCCGACCAATGCGGCTGTAGTCAGGATTCGGACTGTGCTCATCTAAACAGCGCCTGCACTTCCTGGGCTTGCGATGTATGGATTTCTACATGCCGTCCGACTGCGATTCAAACCCAGGAATGTACGACAACCTCCCAATGTGCCGTGACCCAATGCCTCGACCCAGCCGATATTGCGACCTGTCAGACGACGGCTCTACCCGATGGGATGATCTGTGACGACGGAAACGATTGTACCTTATCCCAATGCAGCGCTGGCGTATGCGAAAGCACGTCGGGATCCTGTAACGATGGCAACCCTTGTACCAGCGACCAATGTGATGATCTTCGATGTGTAAACGAGGCTGTTTCCAATGGTGTGGATTGTCCGCTTGTTGGCGATTGCGCAAAGGGGCAATGCATCAACGGGGTCTGCCAGTTACTCCAATCCGGCACCTGCGAAGCGCGCGGCGTAGCGGGATGTAGTGATGAGGGGCAAATCTGCAATCCAGGCCATCCCTGTGTCCAGGGAACCTGCTCTTTTACCGGCGTATGTGAGCTGAAAGAACCCATCGGATTGTATCCACCAGGAGAGTGTGCTTGTGGTGCCAAGGATTGTGCTGTGTATGGGCTCTGTAATGATGGAAGTCCACGCTATCAATGTGTGGCCCAACCCACGGGCTCGACCTGTGTGCCGGTTACGGAGCAATGTTGTGGCGATGGCACGGTAGAACCGGAACACGGAGAGTACTGTGATCCGGTCATTGCTACGGGATCCTGTAGCCGGTCCTGTGAACCGCGCGCGTTTGGTATGCCCAATTTCAACAGCGAATCCAACTATCCTGCCATTAGCGACCGGGCCGATAGTGTGGCGGTGGGCTCGGAGATCTGGGTCTTCTGGGCGAATCCATCAACGGAAACCAACAGCCTTCTTTTCAAGCGCCACGATCCACAAAGCGGTTTGATCCGCGCGACGCAGGGCGTTTTTGAAGACGCGCAGCTGCATAGGCTGAATGAGGGAGCCTGGGATGTGGCCTCAAACGGCAAAGACAGGGTTGCCGTGGCAGCCATGGGTCCAAGCGACCCGGACGACCCGAATCGTCAGATTTTGAATGTTGGATTGTTGGTGTCCGACATCAACGCAGACGATGTGCAGTTTTTCTGGCACGCGGTACATGTTTACGACCTCGACCCTGGGGTCCCGGGTACCGTCGAGTTTAGCCATATTTCGGTAGATATCCGCGACAATAGCCATTGGCCAGACGAGTCGTCGGAGGGGCAGGTCTGTGTCGGCTGGATTGTAAAGGGCACCAACGAACTGGGGCAAATTGGGACGGTGGTCATGGGCCGTTGCTATTATTATGACTGTGGGGAGAAATCGGATCCGGAGGCACAATGTGTTCTCGAGCCCGTGGAGGATGGAGCCACCGGCCGTCTGGTCGAACCCGGCGATTCCGGAGTTGTGTCGTATCTGAGCCTATCGATGGATCACGATCAGGTAGGTTGGGCGTTATTCGGCAGTACGATGGCGGTAGAGCAACCCGGAACCGAGGGGCCCGATGCTACGCCGGTGGAGATCCCCTACAATCTGCGGACAATTATGGAGATAAGTGTGTTCGGAGGCTTGAACATACTCTGGTCGGACGACGTTGATCCGGAGAGCGAGCAGACCATTCCGATTCCGGAACGGCCACAGCTGGCCTGTAATGACCCGTCGAGTCCAGCTGGAGAGTTTTGTGTTCTGGTCGGCTATGCCCGTCTGCCCTATCCGCAGCTTATTGTGCGTAGGGTCACACCACCGAATTTTGATCAACATATTTCCGACGAGGATAGGCTGGAGATCCCTCTGAATGGAGGGAATGTGGACGAGTTTCAGGTCGAATTTCTACCGTCCTCCTGCTCCTTTGTAATCGGTTGGATCGCCGATGACTGTGTCGGTGATATCTGCAATTCCAACCATCTGGCGGCCACTCTGGTGGAACCCAGCTGTACAACCGGCCAGGACCAGACTCTAGCGTTCAGCCAATCTCCGTATACGACGTCCACGGTAGGAGGTCTTGTGGGATCATCGCGGCTTGGCGGTCTCCAGTTGGCGACCCTGGCGGCGACTACTGGCGCACCCTGGATTGCGGCCAGCTATATCCTTCAACCAGGGACTCTGGATCGAGTGCGTACGATCATCTTCCCGACCACCTGGCTATCCGCTGGCAAGACGGAAGAAAGATCTGAAGATTAGAGTTCGGCAGTGCCCTTCTGGCTTCGGTTCTGGAAACGGGGGTTGACCCGCGCTCCCCGGTACGAGAAAAGGGGGGGCACCTACCGTTCGATGGGGAGTTGTTCATGTCGCCAGAGCGTCCGACTTCGGGAGACCGTGTTCTGATTGCGCCGTCCTTATTGTCGGCGGATTTTGTTCGTCTCTCCGAAGAGATCGCCGACGTGGCCAACGCTGGGGCCGATTGGCTGCATCTGGATATTATGGATGGGCATTTCGTACCCAATCTGACCTTTGGACCGCCCGTCGTGAAAGGGATAGCCGGCTGCACGGAACTGTTTCTGGATGCTCATCTGATGGTCTCCAATCCGGACGAGCTCGTCCCTGCCTTTCTAGACGCGGGTGTACACGCCATCAGCGTACACCAGGAGGCATGTACCCATCTGCACCGGACCCTGAATCAGATCCGGGATGGAGGGGCCATGGCGGGCGTCGTTCTGAATCCTGCGACGCCTGTGGAGACGTTGACCGACATCATCAGCGAATGTGATTACGTGCTGATCATGAGTGTGAATCCCGGCTTTGGTGGTCAGAAGTTCATCGCCGCGTCCGTAGAAAAGGTGCGTCGTCTCCGTGCTCTTTGCCAGAGTACACCCGGGGCCGAGAACGTCTTGATCCAGATTGATGGGGGCATTGATGTACGCACTGCTCCTGCAGTTGTCGCGGCGGGTGCTCGAATACTCGTGGCAGGATCCGCCGTATTTGGTCAGCCGGACCGACGCCAGGCGATTGAAATACTTCAGAAGGCTTCCCTCGAGGCGTAATCAGCCGATGAATCCTCCCAGGGCGATGCATGTTCTTCCATATTGGATCTGGGCCGTCGTGCTCGTTATGTCGACCTTTGCCTGTGGCGGCCGTTCTGTCGGCGACCCAGCCGCTACCCGGATCCCCGCCGATAGCAGCGGCTGGATGGTGGTTCCTTCGGTAGGTCGTCTGGTCGATCGTCTGGATCACTATGGTGAAATACTGCCCGGGATGGATAGCCTGGCCAAAACCTGGCGCCAGTTGCTTGGCGTACGGCCAGTCGGCCCGCCTGCCTATGAAGCCAACGGCTGGTCCGCCAATAGCGATATTCTACTGGTGCGTCAGAGCACCGATCTTATTTTGTCCTTCGGCCGGGTTGATGCCGCCCCATTTGAACGTTTTCTCCGGCGAAGACTTCGCAGCTTTGGTGTGCAGTCCGACCCATCGGGTCGACTCCGCGTTGGGAATCGCATAGGCCGGCTTCATATTGACGATCGGGGCGTGGTGACGCTCGTTTTTGTACCGTTGAAACCCATCGGGTCGCAGGCTGACCGACTTGAACGTGCGTGGCAGCAATGGGATGGGAGGACAGAATCGGAAGACCTGCCGGCCAGCCGAAAATCGGATGCTATTCTCTTCTCGACCGGCCGTCGGCGCCGAGCCGCGAACCCTGTGGCACAGCTACTGGTTTCGACGAGCTATGCGGTGGAGATGGCCGCCGATCATGTGGAGCTCCGTAGTCTGGATTCCAGTGGGGGAAGCGGGGTGTTAAAGCCCTTATTCTCCGAGGTCGCGACCGGGACTGGCGATGAAAAGCTGGCAGCCACTTTGCCCCTGGACACGATGCTCACTCTACAAACGCGAATCCAGCCGAAGGCTCTCGGCGCCCTCCTCAAGCTCTCCAATCAAAACGTATATCGTATGCCTGGCATTGGTTTACCAGTAGATGTGACGCTCCTCTTGCTTCCGTTTCTGGAGGGGCGCGTCGCCCTTGTCGGCTATGGCCTGGTTCCGGGATCAGCCGTAGCACAACTGATGCATCAGCCCGATCTGCGGGAGTTTTTTCTATCGGGACTTCGCCTGGGAGCCGTTTTCCAGGTGTCGGATATGGCGGGGCTTCGTCGAGCCTGGATGTCCATTGCCCGTCCGATTCGGATCTGGCTGCCCAGGCTTCAGGTTCAGCAACAGGACGATGTACTTCTAGTACGTGTGCCGTTTGGTGGTGGATCCATCGGGCTGATGCTGGATGACCAATTTGTTCATATCGTGACCCACCCCCGGGATCTGGATTCCCTCCTGGCTGTACGGCGTGGAACGCGCAGCCCTTTGAGTCGGCGGGCCCAGACAAGCCGTGCCCAGGATACCCTCCAGGGACGCGGCTGCAGTATCTGCGGCTACGGCCAGCTCGTTCGACTCACACGGGATCTGGAGCGCACCGGTCTACCCACTTTCCATCTCCAACTGCTGGGATCTATTTATCAGCTGACCGTCCGCACGGAGGCCGGTGAAGAAGGCCCTCCGAACACCATTCGCTTCGATTTTATGTATTGATCTGCGCCGAATCATCGGTCCAAACCAGCCACGTTTCACGTAACCATGTCCACTGACACTTCCCCAGATACGGCCTCTCCGCAGGCGTTGATTCAGGCACGGGCGCTCTCTAAGAAGTACCGGGAGGGTGGACGTACGGTGTCCGCGCTACACAGCCTGGATCTCGACATCGTCGAGAACGATTACCTGGCCATTATGGGGCCATCCGGGAGCGGAAAGACCACGGTTCTGAATCTACTTGGCGCACTCGATACGGACTACGGCGGGAGCCTCAAGTTCAACCAATCCGAAGTGAAGACTATGAAACGAAACGAACTGGCCGGTTTTCGGAATCGGACGGTTGGCTTTGTCTATCAGAGTTTTCATCTTCTGCCTCATCTGAGCGCATTACAAAACGTGGCACTTCCGGCCCATTTTTCACGCCGCGGGCGGCTAGCCGGGTCGGATATCAGGGAGCGGGCAAACCATCTGCTCGCCCGGGTCGGGCTTGAGGGCCTTCAGCAACGTAAACCGCTCCATCTATCCGGTGGTGAGCGTCAGCGGGTGGCCATCGCGCGGGCTTTGTTCAGCCAACCCCGAATCATTCTTTGCGACGAGCCCACCGGGGCTCTCGACGATGCGACCGGCGCCTCAATTCTTGAACTATTTGAAGAGCTGAATGAGCAGCTCGGCGTCATAATTGTGCTCGTGACCCATGATCAGGTGGTTGCTGATCGTGCCCATCGGATTCTTCGTTTACGCGATGGTCGACTCGATCCGGCCCCTGGGGGGGAGTCATGAGGATCTTGAGTGCGTTCATCCTGCTCGGACAGAATCTTCGCAGGAACCCCAAACATTATATATTCGCGTC
>CAUZEG010000080.1:0-16234 GCA_963578775.1 Myxococcales bacterium | reverse complement strand
CGCCACCAGCAATGGAAAGCATAGCAGGTGTACGAATATAGCTCCGAAAAAGAGAATAAACATCAGGAACAGGATTGTAGTGAACATGGCGATAAACTCGCGCCAAAAGATGACGAGAACACTTTTGACCAATGGCCAGATCTGCATCTCTTCGGTCCCTTCGGCGACCGCCATCGGAACACGTAGGACTTCGCGGATCAGGGGGGCCATGATCCCATAAAGGAGCACGAGGGTCGCGGCGGCCAGGATGGGCCCGTACAGACTGATGAGATTGGATGACCAGCCAGCGACCCGGAATCCGGCACCGAGCAAGGTCGAGTCGCGTGCTTGTTCCATACCGCTGAAGAGATGCTGTACAACGCCAAATGCAGCCATCGGGTCGGTCCTTGCCAGGGCCTCGGTCTGGGTCGTCAGTTGATCGACCATGGCCAGCTTGGCGTCGCCCATCCACAGGAAATAGAGCATAAAATCGTTGGTCAGAGCGATGGGCGGGGAGCCTACCGACGCCACCACGACCTGCATCATCTGCAGATTAAAGACAAGTTGGACGACTTCCTTGGTAATGAAGAGGGTAGCTGCGCTTAATACCAGGAAATAGGGGACGCTTTGCCAGGCACGCTGGTTTCGATCGGATTGTTCGTGGAGTCGCCGTCGTATCCAGAAGGGACCCAGTACTAAAAGAAGGGAGAGCAGGCACGCGAACTGTATGATGCGATTCGTATGCTCGAGCCATTGCGTTCGACGATTGGCGGTATGTTGGAAAAGCTGCAGATTGGCCAGCAAGCCATCCTGTACGGCCTTATTTTTCAACTTCGCGATATTGTCTTGGCCTCGTCTCCGAATCAGATCCTGGATACGGGCCAGGGCGGGCTTGGGCGGTGCGTTATCCGTGGTCGACGGATCGACGACTTTTTCACCGTTGGAGAACGTGAGACCGGAGATCTGAACCTTGCCGCCTTTTTTCCCTGGAGAGATCGTCTCATCAACGACCCCGGTCACCATCGTGCTTAAGACGACCAGTGCGAGCAGGCTGATCAAGATGGGCTTTACGACGCGCATCGACACTCCTTCGCCCGATATTTTATGCCTTATCTTCGGCTTTGGCGAACCGGTCTAGCGGCTGGCAAAAAAAAGGACACCCGCTCGAAGCGGGTGTCCAGTAGCCTGCAAGGGAGGTTAACAAGGCTGGGGGGGAACGGGAGGGAGTTGGGAACGGGAGGGAGTTGGGAACAGGAGGGAGTTGGGAACAGGAGGGAGTTGGGAACAGGAGGGAGTTGGGAACAGGAGGGAGTTGGGAATCAGTGGGCTTGCGTCGCCAAACGATGTTGTCTGCTGGCGCATAGGAAATCCAATCCGCGCTCAGTTTCTCTTTCCAGGAAGGCGATGTGGAGCAGGCCATTTTTTTCGCAGATACGGTCGGCGATTTCGAGCAGGTCGGAATCGGACAGGTCCGCGTCGTCGCGAATCAGACGGCCGGCAAACAACTTGGAGCGGTCGCGCTCTTTGCCGTCAATCTCCGGAACGGGCCATAGCTCGACCAGCCAGGCTTTCCCGAGCCCGATATCGGCCTCCTGGGCCGCTCTCTTGTCCAGACCTTTGTCGCGATGGGGGGTGTCGTCGGCGCGATCGGCGTGGCGAGCATCTTCGAGATCGGTATCGGATATGGACAGGGTCGGCTTCTTTGTCGCGATGCAGTTGCACTCATCGTAATAGCCATCGTCGTCAATATCCTTGGCTTTGCATTTTCCACCACGACGTTTGCAGCCGGCGTCTTTACAGATACCGTACGGGCCGGTGCCTGCGATGACAGAGCAGAGTCTGTCGGGAAGAGCACCTGGACCGCCAGCAGCCTGACCAAAGACATCTTCGAGGTTGGAGCTTTGTTGCCGTGTGTCGGCGCGGTCGCTGTCGTCGGTTTCATCCGAGTCCGTGGAGCGAAGGCGTTTTGGGCGCATGGGGGTAAGCTCGGTGGTCGGTGCGGCGCAACAGGTGACCTGCGCGGACCAGTACCAGCCATCCTTGCACTTTCCGACGAGGCGAAGACGGGCGACGTCTCGGTCGGCGACAAAGCAGGTCTGATCGGCGTAGGCCCACCAGAACATCTCGGGCTTACAGAAATCCGAACTACCGGTAGACAGCTTTCGATCGAAACAGCGGGGAGCCTGGGCTTCAAACTCGTCGCTGGTCAGGGCACTACTTTCGTTACCGAATTCATCGACTTCTTCGGCCGGTTCACAACCGAGAGTTGCAAATACGAATGGGAATAACAAAGCGAGAAAAACAAAACGAATCATCTCATTACGAAAAAATATCGAAGTGTTGGTGTTGGGGTATGTCATAACGGCCTCCATCTCATGATCAGGCCATTAGAGAGCAAGCGCTGTGCCAAACAGGGCTTCGCGTATAACCACTGGAAAACATTAAGAAATGGTGTTTTTAGCGGTTTTGTTTACGTCCCGGTTTGTCCCATTGTCCCGGGACAGTCTGGGCAGGTCAGATGCGGGGGGCGACCCCTTCTTCAGGCGGGGTTGTCTGAGAATCGGATCCGTTGAAAGGGAACCGGCTCATCGAATCCCTTAAGAACGGCTTCTTCGTCGTTGCAGTCGGCCTGTAGTTCGACCAGTAGTGCGGCTACTTCCGGGCTATGGGCGATATCTATGGAGATTACGAAATCGCCTCCCGCGCTCAGATTCTGGAATCGCGACGCCATATTGACCGTGCGTCCAAAGTAGTCCAGGGCTCCGTTGGCATCGATGACCAGGCACGGACCTCCGTGCATGCCGAACTTCGTAGTCAATCTATTTGGGGAATCGTTTTGTGTGCGTCGATGGGATTCCTCGACCGCATAGATCGCTGCGGTCGGTTCCGAGAATACGGCCATGATGGAATCACCCACCGTTTTGATCACCGTCCCCCCGAACTCCTCGATGATCCCGGTCAGAGTCTTAAAGTGGGTTCGGACCATGGCGTAGGCTTCGGCATCGCCGAATTCCTCGTAGAGACTGACGGAGTTTTGCAGGTCGGTGAACAAAAAGTACATACGAGAAATGGAGAGTTGTTGGCCTGGGGCGAGGGCCTGCTCGGCAAAGTAATGGCGAAACTCGGAGTTCGCTATGACCAACTCTGCGGTCGCCGCATCCGCGCGGTGCGCATCTCGCTCCAATAGAATGACCTGGTCATCGGAACCCGGGTTTTCCAGGTGTAGCGTAAGGTCGCCACCGACGATCGCCACCTCCTCGTGTTGTTCGGACGGTCTGAAGTGTAGTTCGGACGCGTCTGTACCCACAATTTGAATCCGCGTTGCTCCGCTAAAACGTGGTCCGCGAAGGCGGTAATGGCCTTCCTCAAGGCGGATACGTACAGAAACCGATGCACTGGCGTCTACCACCTGTTGTATCAGAATATGAGGCGTTGTCTGGGGCCCTGCCGTGCAGAAGTCCTCTACTTGAAGATCTCGGACCGAAGGGACTGGTGAAAATGTGGCCTGGACGTTGGTAGCAAGGTCGGGACCAAAACCGATTCCGCATGCGGGGCAATGGATCTCCGTCTTGATATCGCGCAGGTTGTCGAAACGTTCGGGTGCATTCCGGCATAAGGGACAGAGAATATCCCAGTGCAATGTGAGTAATCCCACATTGGTTGCATGAAGAAAGAGGGATAATGCCCTTGCGCGATCTACCTCCCAGGTGTCAGCCACCGCAAACGGGCGCATATGGTGGAGATCGCGGTCGGCTTCTTCCCGTAAATGCATGGACATCAGTTGCGCCATATCTGCGGTCTGGGCGTCCGCAAGTCGCCGAGATAAGAAGCGCAGCTTTGTCGGATTTACCTTGCTCTGGTGCATGGTCTTTCGGGCGAAGGCGAAAGGGGAGTCTTTTTTCAGATAGGCGTCTATCTGCTTATAGACCCGGAAGAAGGCACGCCGCATCCGGGCCCCGACGAAAAATCTGGCAACCAGATTCCAGAACCAGTTTTTTCCCTTCAGCTCGAGGGTGTGGGTGAGCAGGGTTCCTCCCGGGGTTTTTTGCAGCTCAACCCGGTTGTCGGCCAACTCGAGAGGACCTTTTGTATAGATTCGTTGCACCCGAAAGTGTTCCCCTGCCACCCACTCAAAGGGTCGTTCATGCCAGACGAGCAACAAGCCAAGTTGCCGTGCTCGGCCGTGTAGAACCGAGCCCCCGTCAGGATGGGGCATTTCCTTGAATTCCACGCCCGGCATGCCAGTCGCCTGTTCGACCCTCTGCATATCGGAGATGTAGGTCCATACTGCCATGGGGTTGGCAGAAAAGTTCCAGCTCCAGCGAAGAGTGGGCATTCGGAATCCTGAAGAGGGTAGTACAGGGCTGTATTGCATACGGGAGAGGCCCAGTAATCGGCCTAAGCTACCATGTGCGAGGATCGGTTGGATATGGTAATTTTCAGTACTGCGATTTTTTTCTAAACATTTTCCCAGGAACTCCGAACATCTGTTCTAAGCCTGCTGGGGACCGAACTGGAACGGGTATTTCTTACGGTCCCATGAACAAACTTCGTACAAAGATAAACTTCGCAACTGCCATCGCAACGATGTTGTTGGCGTTTGTGTATATGCTGCCCGACGTGGAAGCCAAGCCGACGGGGCCAGGCATATTCTGCGCGACCTACCCGGATATCCCCGCCTGTAAGGGCAATGTCCTGACATGTAACACCTGCCATGATTCCACCTGGCCCACCTCGTGGAATGATTATGGTATTGATGTATGGGTTGCTCTAAATGGCGAGCCTTACGAGCTGGGTCTCGCGACAGCAATACAGAGCATTGAAGATGTAGACAGTGACCAGGATCAGTTGACCAATCTCGAGGAGCTGCTCACAAATACCCTGCCAGGAGAAGCGCAGAGTGTCTGGGTCAATCCGCCAGCACCAATTGGCCAATTAAATCCCTGGTACGCAGTTGGTTCCTATGATTATCGGTTTGCCTACCGGAGAGTGGGGGCGATTTTCTGTGGCCAGTCGCCGACCTACGATGAGGTCGTGGCCTTCGAGATTGGCGCCGATCCAGAGACGGCCGAGGGGCTAGCTCTGCTGGAGCAGCGGCTGCATGACTACCTCGGCGCCTGCCTTGATTCGGAATACTGGCGAAAGACCGCGTTGTGGTCCATGGCGGACAAACGTATCCGTCCGTTGGTTGCCGCCGGTGTGAATTCCTCGATTGGCCTGGTGCTGGCCGACTACTACTGGGATTATAATCTATTCGAATACGTATTGACCGGCGACCGAGATGCTCGTCACCTGCTTACGGCGGACTATCATGTGCAGGAAGATACGAATGGCGACCTTGAAGTTGTGACCGGTAGTTTCTCCGGTACGGCTGGATTTGCACCTGGGCAGCCTCTACAGGTAGAGCGCCGTGCAGGCATGATCACCACCCAGTGGTTCTTTGTTATCAACACCATGTTCAGCCCGTTGCCGCGCACCAGCGCGGCGCACGCGCTGCGTTCCTATCTAGGTATGGATATCGCACGAAGTGAAGGGCTTCTACCTGTTGCGAACGAACCAACAGATATCGACAATAAGGGTGTTGCTGAGGCGCCCTGCTCCCATTGCCATAGCACGCTTGATCCACTGTCCTACGCCTTTACCTACTACCATGGAATCTACGGGGCTTTGACGGGCTTCTATGATCCGAACCGACCCAATAAGGCTGGTGTAGAGATCCCAGGCTGGAATGATCCGCAGTCCGTAATCATGGGACAGCCAGTAGACGATCTGGTGCATTGGGCCCAGGTGGCATCCGAATCGGACGCCTTCAAGCGAAATTTGGCCAATATGTTTTTTCAATATGTTTTGAACCGCGATCCCGATCCCCAGGAACAGGAGCCGTTTACCGACATATGGATGGCCCTTCCCGATGACAACTATTCCGTCAACAGCATGTTGCATCGATTGATCGATAGCGATGCCTTTGGTGCGCCATGAGATATGGACGCCACATATTTATATGGTGGCTGGTGCTGGCCCTGTCGGCCTGTGTCGGAGGCTATAATAAGCAACACCTATCCAAAGATGTGGTATCGGACGCGGATGCGACCGATGCGGATGGCTTTGGTGAGCCGGACGCGGACGCGACCGATGCGGATGGCTTTGGTGAGACGGACGGTGGTCCGACTGATGCCGATGGCTTTGGTGAGCCGGACGCGGATGCGACCGATGCGGATAGCCATGGTGAGCCGGACGCGGATGCGACCGATGCGGATAGCCATGGTGAGACGGATGGTGGCCCGACCGACGCCGATGGCTTTGGTGAGACGGATGGTGGCCCGACCGACGCCGATGGCTTTGGTGAGACGGATGGTGGCCCGACCGACGCGGATGGCTTTGGTGAGACGGACGGTGGTCCGACCGACGCGGATGACTTTGGCGGCCAGGATGGTGGATTTAGCGACGAGGGCTCGGACACGTCTGGAGATTCCACGGGCTCCCTTATCGACCAACTCTGGCCTCTGCAAAATCCAGCCGATATGGCGGTCTCCCTCAAGGCCAATCTGCGCTGGAAGCGCGTAGACATTCTGAAAAATGATTTGTCTCAGGCGCTCGGCTTTGCGCCAGCAGAATCTTGTAAGGAACTGGAAATATATGACTGCTTCTTGGCCCATAAGATCCCTCTTGGGGGAAGTGATCCCTTTGGTTCGGGCCTTTATGAGCCAGCGCGTAGCCCACAGATCACAACACCGATCGCAGTGGAACGGATAATCATGAACACCTGTATTCGACGGACTCTTGTGGATGCAGCTGGTCCAGCGGTCGTATTCACCGAGCTCGATCTAACGTCACCTGGTCTCGATCCGTCCGATCCCGAGACCGTGCATGCTGTCGATAATCAGATCAGAATTCTCTACCGCCGCTTTCTCGCACGGAATCCGACCGTAGAGGAGAAAGACCTCATTCGAAGTCTTCTACATTCAGATACAGCTGAACTCATCAGTGCTTCGGACTTCGCGATACTTAGTTGTTTCGCTGTTGGCAGCACGACTGAGTTCATCTTCTTTTAAACCATTTCCGGGCCTCGTCATGCGTAATCCAGTCGAAGATACTCTTACGAAACAACTTTCGCGCCGAGCATTTGTGCGCGGGCTTGCGACAATCGCGGCGGCGAGTGCCGTACCTGGAGGCTTTCTTCTCGGCCGAGGGACCGCCCATGCGAGTGAGCCTACTGCTGGGGACGACCAACGGTTCCTGATCGTGATTGGTGCCACAGGTGGCGCCAATATTAGCGATTGTTTTCTACCCGCCCTAATGAGTCAGGCCCAGACTCCAGAGTTGGCGAATTCTATTGTGAACTATCCCGATGATACTGTGGCGCAGCCAGTCGGCTCCAACATCCAGGCCGTAAAATACCTTGGATTGTCTCCGCTCTTTACCAGTGATTACTCGCCCGAGACCTTTGTCTCCAAATATCATCAGGAGATGCTGGTAATGGCGAACGAGGTGACCAGCGTAAACCATATGGTGGCGCAGAAGCGGAGCATCACCGGCAATGGAATTAATAATGGGATCACCCTCATGGAAGCCATGGCCATGCGTCATGGAGCCGGCTTGCCCATACCCAACGTCAATATGGCCATAGGCGGGTATATTGAGCCAGGGGATGATCTGAATATCCCCGACTGGGCGCGAGGCGAACTTATTACCGGCCCCGCTCTATTTTCAGTGTCTACGCACGGAACCAAAGGAGTGTTATTTGCCCCCGAGGATGATTTGATTGATAGGGCTCGTGCGGTGCGCGAAGAACTCGATACCGTGTCTCCGTTTGCACATACTTTTCAACATTCGAAACTGCGCAATAAGTATGTAGATAAACGACGGAATAGTATGCCGGCATTGGAAGAGAAGGATTTAATCTCCTTGTTAACACTAGCGGCCGATGGTCCAGGTGTTCCCTTGGATGCCTTTGGGTTGCAGTCGAGCCCACAGCTAGCCGAGATCGTAAATACGTTCCCACTTCTGGGGGCGGATCCGTTCCAGACGCAGGCCGCCCTGGCCTATCTTATGATTCGTCATAAGGTCTCCTCCTCCGTATGTATGGGATTGTCCTACCAGCCGACGATCATCTCTCCGCCTCCGCCGGCTCCCGCGTTGATTATTGAGACGCCGCTGGCCTTTGACTTTGCCCACAACGATCATTTGAGCAGTCAGAACGTGATGTGGGCCCGAACCCTGAAGGTGCTCGATGGGCTCATCAGTTTGTTGCAGGCGGCGCCATTCGATCCGGCCAACCCCAGCGCCGGTTCCTTCTGGGATCGCACCCTGATCTACGTCGCCACCGACTTTGGTCGGAGCAAGACCCGTCCGCTGGGTTCCTATGCGTTTGGGACTGGTCACCATCTGAACAACGGAGCGCTCCTGATCTCGCCCCTTCTAGCCGGCAATAAAGTACTCGGTGGAATCGACCATGACACCGGCCTGACCAAGGGCTTTGATTTGGGCACGGGCGCTGTTGTTGACGGTCCAAACCAGATTGCCGAGGGTCATGTCTACAGCACGGTTTGCCAGGCCCTCGACATCAGTTTCCCCGGTATCGTCAATATGGATGTGGCTTTCAGCTAGTCGGTCCGATGGAGAAACTCAGGGGCAGCCCTCGCATTCCACGTAGAGATAATGTGTGCATCCACCTCCGCAGCCATTATACATTTCGTTGATACGGCCATCGGCCTCGCCAACAGCCCAACAGGGGTCTCCGCCTTCAAAATCACCCGTGGGCGCGTTTCCGGTGAATGCACCATAGCCCATGTGATTGCATAGGAAATTGAAACCATCATGGCCGCCGCCACAGGACAACATCGTGTTCACGCCCACCATATGGTCGTAGACCTGTATGGTACCAGTGCCGGTGCCACTACAGGTGCCGCCGGAACAGACATCGCCTGAGGTGCAGTTTACGCCGTCATCGCAAGCCGCGGTGTTATTGGGCCATTCGCAGCCGCTTGCTGGGTTGCAGTTGTTGTCGGTGCATACGTTACCATCGTCGCAGCTATCTGTAGGCCCGCCGGTACAAACGCCGTCCTGACAGGTATCATCCAGGGTGCAGAGATCACCATCACTGCAGCTGGGTCCGGTCGCCGGTGTGTCGATACAACCTGCGTCCGGGTCGCAAGAATTGGTAGTACAGGAATTCCCATCATCGCAACCAACGGCACTGCCACCCTGGCACAGGCCATCCGAGCAGGTCTCGCCCGTTGTGCAAGCGTTGTCGTCGTCGCAACCTCCGGACGATGGCGGATTCACGCATCCTGTGGCCGGATCGCAGTCGTCGTCGGTACAGTCATTGCCATCGAAACATACGATGGCCGTGCCACCCGAGCAGCTTCCATCAAGGCAGGCATCGAATACAGTGCATGCATCGGAGTCCTCACAGGGGGCTGTATTGTTGGTGTGGGTACACCCGGTAGCCGGGATACAGCCATCCGTTGTACAGACGTTGTCATCGTCACAGTCGACAGGAACATTGCCCAGGCACGCACCAGCCGAACAGGTGTCGGTCGTGGTGCAAGAGTTGCCGTCATCACAGGACACGGTATTGGGACTGTGGATACAGCCTGTATTCGGATCACAGCTGTCGTCCGTGCATGGGTTGCCATCGTCACAGCCCATTATGGAACCCGAGAGGCAGCTGCCTTCACTACAGGCATCGAACATGGTGCAGACATCGCCGTCCGTGCAGGCGACTTCTAGATCCTCGTAGAGGCAGCCATCTGCACCGGCACAGATATCGAGGGTACAGGAATTTCCATCGTCACAGTTGAGCGATCCGGTGCCGATACAGAAGCCATCCACACACACATCGTTCGTGGTGCAGGTATTATGGTCATCACAAGCGAGATCATTGAGAGTTCGCATACAGCCAAGTTCGGGATCACAGTAATCATCGGTGCAGGGGTTTCCGTCGTCGCAGACCAGGACGTCCGTACCGGGCGCACAGAGGGTACCGCCGCAGGTATCGCCTACCGTACAGAGGTCATTGTCGTTGCACGGGCCTGTGTTGGCTTCATAGGTACAGCCCACCATGGGTAGGCACATTTCGACGGTACACGGGTTGGCATCCGTGCAGTCCTGCATCTCCATGGAAATGCAGGAACCGGCCGCGCAAAAGTCATTCAGAGTACAAGGATCACCATCGTCGCAGGGCTCGGCATGGTTTGCATGGGTACAGCCGATAAGGGGATTGCAGACGTCAGAGGTACAGGAGTTTCCATCATCGCAGCTTAGAGGTGTGCCCGATTCACAGGCTCCGTCGACACAAATGTCGTTGAGAGTACAAGTGTCGTTGTCATTGCAGGGGTTGGAATTGTTGATGTGCATGCAGCCATCGACCGGATCGCAGTAGTCGGTGGTGCATACATTGCCATCATCGCAGAATTTCGGTTCCGTACCGGCGCATGATCCCGCAGAGCAGGAATCCCCCAGAGTGCATGGATTCCCATCATCACATGGCAGGTTGTTACCGGAGAAGATACAGCCTCCGTTCGGGTCACAGATATCGTCCGTACATTGATTGTCATCATCGCATTCGAGCACTACGCCGGCTACACAGCTGCCGTCGGTGCATGCGTCGCCGAAGGAGCAACTATTACCATCGTCGCAGGGCGTGGAGGTGTTCTCGAAGACGCAGCCGAAGGTGTCATCACAGATATCGTCGGTACAACCGTTCCCGTCAATACACTCCACCGTGGTTCCCACACATACACCGCTCGAGCAGTGATCCGAATAGGTGCAGGCATTTCCATCATCGCATTGGGTCTCGCTCTGAGGCTCGTGGGAGCAACCATCGGGGCCCCCACAAATGTCGATGGTACAGGGGTTGTTGTCATCACAGCTGTCTTCGTCGACTTCCCCGTCGCAATCTTCATCGGTTCCGTCGCAGGTCTCGGCGCTGGGGATGGGAGCATCGCATTCGGAAAGGCCATCTTCTGTACATAACCGCACTCCATGACAAGAACCCAGTACGTTGGTTTGCTCACAATCGGTGACGAGTCCTTGCGTAACTGCGAACTGGGAGCATTCACAGACACCCGCAGTCTGAATGCATTGTTTCGACAAACCACCCGCAATCGAGGTGATTTCTTCGCATACGAAGTCGTCAGGGCAATCGCTGGTATCGGTGCATGAAGCTCCGCAGAAGGCTCCTTCCGAACCATAGTTTATGCAGATGGTGGGGGTCTGGTCGGTGGAACAGTCGCCGTTATTTGTACAGGGAAGGCAGAGGTGGGAGAAATTCGAAACACATGCGAACAGGGCATCGCCGCTACCGGTGTCTACTGGAACACAACTCCAACCCGCCGGACATTCGTCGACACAGAGCTTGGAGCAGGCTCGATCCCCCATATGGGTGGTACATACGCCGGAGTCACAGTCGCCATTATCGGTGCAGGGCTCGCCCAGACAGCCACTACCGGGCTCACAGGCCGGATCTATAGTTCCATCGTCAGCCGTGCCGGTCTTGTCTTCAGCGATGTCTTGTTTGATGTCCGAAGACGAAAGATCGGTGTCTCCGGCATCCGGCATGGTCGAGCAGACATTTTCCGCGCATACGAATCCCGGCATGCAGGAACCGTTGGGAAAACAGAGTTCGCCTGGTTGACCGAGATTGGTCTTATCGGCGGGGCAGCCCACAAGAAAAAGGACCAGAAGCCACATCCAGATATAACGCATTTTTTCTCCGACCCTGACGTATTACCCGAAACAGCAGTGTACATGTTGCGCTGGTTTGTTTCCAGATGGAGCGATCATGCCGTTGGTACAACGTACTCTTGGGTTATGAACGTGCGACCAGTGCAACGGTATATCTGGCGCGGAATAGGACGGGTGCCCACAGTTCATCCCCGCGTATAGGTGATTTGGCTGACAGATCCCGTTGTCGTCGCAGGCCTTCTGGTCCGAACACCCCCTGCACCTGCACGCCCATCAATCACAAGTGCATGTTACCGACCCTTCTAGCAATATCTGGTCATCGCACTCCGTTCCACCTTCGCCGTCTTCTTGGCAGTTGGTGTAATGGTGCTCTGGACCGGTGACATTGCAATAGGCGGCGCCACTGTCGCCCTGGCACATTTGGTCGCACTTATCGCGGGGGGTTGTGTCCTTATCGGGACGAGTACATGCGGTGAAGTCGTAATCGTTCCATATGCGAACACAGATCGAAGACAGGCTTACTGTAAATCGGGAGCTACACGAGACGGACCCGGTGCCACCGCAGTACTCTTCACACGCAGCGATTAAGCTGCTCTCTCTAATCGCGTACCTTCCCCATTCACCCATACCCCATGAAACAGCTACGCAGTCGGCGAATGGGTCGCAGCACCGTGGCATCTGGGCGGCGGGTGAAGTGGGGTGGCCTCCGCCACCATCGTACGAGGGTAAGAGAGGTTCGCCGTCCCACTGGTTGCATGTTACCGGTGGCATGCATATGTGGGTGTTGCAGCTCTGAGTGCTTGTGCTACTCCCCGTGCAGTCCGAACCGCAGATGTTGGGGCTGGGATTGGTGCAGCTTCGAGTTCGAGTCTGTGTGCCACCTCCGCAGGCCACCGAACAACCCGACCAGCTCGACCAGGCGCTCCAACCGCCGTCGATGGGATCGCAAACACATGGGTTGTTTAGACCACCTCCAGAGTAGTCGGCCTCACAGGAACAAGAATAGGCGTTGACCAGATCGGTACAGGTTCCGCCGGTCCCACAGGGGTTGTCGGCGCATTCGTTGATCTCGGTGCAAGTAATGCCATCGCCCTCGTATCCGTCGTTACAGGTGCAGCTAAAACTACCGGCGGTGTTGGTGCAGGAGGCGATATCACTGCAGTTGTCCGTTCCGAGGCTGCACTCGTCGAGGTCGTCACAGCTGACGCCATCGCCGTCAAACCCGGGGTTACAGGTGCAGACAAAGCTCCCCGCGGTATTGGTACAGGTCGCATCGTCGCTACAGTTGTCGGTATCGGTGGTGCATTCATTGACGTCGTCACAGCTGACGCCATCGCCGTCAAACCCGGCGTTACAGGTGCAGACGAAGCTTCCAGCGGTATTGGTGCAGGTGGCATCGTCGCTACAGTTGTCAGTGGCCAGATCGCATTCATCGACGTCGTCACAGCTGACGCCATCGCCCTCAAACCCGGGGTTACAGGCGCAGGTGAAGCTCCCGGCGGTATTGGTGCAGGTGGCATCGTCGCTACAGTTGTCGGTCGCCAGGACGCATTCATCGATGTCGTCACAACCGACGCCATCGCCGTCAAACCCGGCGTTACAGGCGCAGGTGAAGCTCCCGTCGGAATTGATGCAGGTGGCATCGTCACTACAATCGTCGGTCGCCAGGACGCATTCATTGATGTCGTCACAACCGACGCCATCGCCCTCAAACCCGGGGTTACAGGTGCATTCAAAGCTCCCCGCGGTATTGGTGCAGGTGGCATCGTCACTACAATCGTCGGTCGCCAGGACGCATTCATCGATGTCGTCACAACCGACGCCATCGCCCTCAAACCCGGCGTTACAGGCGCAGGTGAAGCTCCCGTCGGAATTGATGCAGGTCGCGTCGTCGCTACAGTTGTCAGTGGCTAGATCGCATTCATCGACGTCGTCACAGCTGACGCCATCGCCCTCAAATCCGGCGTTGCAGGCGCAGGTGAAGCTCCCGGCGATATTGATGCAGGTGGCGTCGTCGCTACAGTTGTCGATGTCGTTGGTGCATTCATCAATATCGGTGCAACCGAGACCATCCCCCACAAATCCAGCATTGCAGGTACAGGTAAAACTACCGGCGGTATTGGTGCAGGTGGCGTCGTCATGGCAGGTATGGCCTTCGTGAGCCACCCAACCGTCGATCAGGGAGGTTTCCAGGTGGTTCAATACATTGGGCCAAATACTGGGATGGTTGGTGATCAGAGCGATCCCGTGATCGGCTGTTTCCGGGATGATATCAACCGGGTTTGGCGTGGTGCAGAGAGGCTGGAAATCGACGCATGTTGCGGCCTGGAGCCCAAGGCTATCGTTCTCTCCAGCGATGCAGTAGATGGCTCCGAAGCTCAGCCCGTCTATTTCGGTGACATTAAGCATGGAGAGAATGGGGACGTCGCGCGGAGATAGAGCAACACCGACTCGAACGATGGAGCCCGCCCCTTCCATGGCGACGTAGCAGAGATTGGCGCCAATGCTGGTACCCACCATCCCCACAAAGGCGTTATCGATTCGCTCGTCATTCTGGAGATAGTCGATAGCGCTGATGACATCGACTGGTGCGGCTTCGGGATCGGTGAGCATATCGAAAAAATTCCCTTCATAGGGGTCGCTATCGCCATGTCCTCGAAGATCGATTGCCAGGGTAGCCAAGCCCTGGGCATGGAGGCTGTCGAGATACGCATCCCATTGCCCAAGGTTCTGGGTGAACTGATGCACAAGAAGAACCGCGGGGTGTGGTCCGGGCCCTCCGGGAAAGCGAAGCTCTGCATGAAGCGATAGGCCATCGCTGGTGGTCAATGTCAGAATCTCGGTGTTTGGAGGTGCGTTGATATGCCCATTGCTACATTCGTTCTCATCACTGCAGATCGCCCCGTCACCCGAGTAGCCTGCATTACACGTACATTCGAAGCTGCCAGCGGTATTGATGCACAAGGCGTTCTCACTGCAGTTATCGGTTCCTTCCAGACATTCATTGAAGTCGGTGCAATCAAGACCGTCGCCTTCGTAGCCATCGTCGCAAGTACATTCGAAGCTACCGGGTGTATTTATACAGCTGGCGTTTAGATTACAGTTGGCCAATCCGGAGGTACATTCGTCGATGTCCAGGCAGTCGAGGCCGTCTCCTTCGTAGCCCGGGTTACAAACGCAGCTGGCGCCATCGGCATTGGTCAGGCAACTGGCGTCGGCATGGCAACCGACATTATTGTCATTTCCAACGACATCAATCGCTTCGTCGGTGGTTCCGTCGCAGTCATCGTCAATTCCATTGCAGACGTCTTCGGCCGGTACCGCCGCATCGCAGTCGGACAAGCCATCGCCCGTGCATGTTCGTAAGCCATCGCAACGACCATAGAAATTCTCGACAGCACAGGCGGTGGAGAGGCCAAAGCTGGTGGCTGTGCTGGAACATATACATTCCTCGTCCACGCGGACGCATTGCTGGCTCGTATCTCCCTGAACCGACGTGGCTTCATCACATACAAAGCTCTCTGGGCAGTCCGTATCCTCCTCACAAGACGCACCACAGAACGAGCCACTGCCTCCATATTCCACACAGATGTTGATGTTTACAGTCGTCGAACAGCCCGAACTGTCGTGGCACGGAAGGCATAGATGCGACAATCCCGACACGCAGGCAAAGAGTCCGTCGCCTGAACCGGTGTCGATCTCCACACAGTTCCAGCCCGTTGGGCACTCATCAATGCAGAGCTTGGAGCAGACCCGGTCACCCATATGGGTCAAACAAACACCCGATTGGCATTGGGCATTGCTCTCGCAGAGGTCCAGGAAACAGCCCGTTCCGGGGATACAACCGCTCGGTTCCCCATCGTCTACGACCTCATTGATGTCGTTCAGATCGGAGACTTCGGGTACGTCCACAGAAGTGTCCACACTTTCGGTATCGCCCAGATCGGTCGTCCCAGGATCGGATGGACCCAGGTCCTGTGTTTGTCCTGGGTCGGGCAGCCCGGGATCAGTCAACGGGCCAGTATCTACCAAGGTACCAGGATCGGTTTTTGTATCCGTGGGGGGCTCATTGCCGGGGGGACTGGAGCATGCCGCTAAGAGGACACACAAAAACACCCATCGTTTGGATTGGACTCTAACCATTGTTGAGATTGTACGTGATTGGGAAGCCAATCACCACGCCTCCAGAAATGGCCGTTCAGGGAGTCTCGCCCTCAGCTGCGACTACGGCTACAATCGATTTGAGCACCGGGCTTTCACTGTCGTTTTCAGCATGTAGCGTCACTTCCACGTCGAGGAAGACACCGTTCAGGCCGAGTCCCTTCAAATCGATGGGTAGTGTGGCTGGCGGGTAGGGGCCAGGAGTTTCGGTCCAGCTGGTTCCAGCGAGAGCTTCCAGGGTCTGTGCCGCACGGACCCGAACCGTGATGTAGGTGTCCGATCCGGGTGGGAAATAGGCGTCGAGTTCTAAGCGATCCCAGTCGGATGTACGGGCGTTCGGGGATTCGTACATGGTTTTATAGTAGCCCTGCGGCGCGACAACCGTACGTTGCGCATATCCGGTCAT
>CAUZEG010000079.1:0-16372 GCA_963578775.1 Myxococcales bacterium | reverse complement strand
ACGGTACCAATACCGTCGAGATCCACACCGATACCGTCACCGAGGGCGAACGGATCGTGATCGTGGACGATCTTCTTGCAACCGGCGGCACCATGGGTGCTGCCATCGACTTATTGCAGGGTGCCGGAGCCCATATCGTCGAAGCCGCGTTTATCGTCGAGCTGGACTTCCTCAAAGGCCGCGAGAAATTCTCGGCCGAGGTCTTCTCCCTGCTCCACTACTGAGTAGGCGCCAACTCCACGCGTACCCGGACCGTCTCGGTCTCGATCGCCTCGTTACTTTCGAAAAGGGAACGGACGATCTCATCCGGGCGGACGGATGGGCTTGGCTTCAGGCTTTGAAGTACACGGACCGTCCCGGATGGGATCTGTCGAGTGGTGTAGGGATTCGGTGTTACCTCCGACTCGCATAATTCGATTTCCAGCAGGGAGTCATAGGCATCGCGTACGAAACTCCCCTTTTTACGCACCACTTCCACGGGCAAGTCGTCGGCCGTAGCGGCCTTCTCCACGGCACTCTTCAAGTATTCCTCCACGCCCTCGGTCCGCGTGCCAGGATATACATGCACATGGGTCTCGACGGTCTCGGCCATCCGGGCCACTGTCGGGCTATCATCGGGAATCTGCGTTACCTGGAGAAAGCGGATTCCGCTGGGGGACACATCCGTCAAACGTTGTGCAATCGTATCGACATCGCCAAGGCTGGACTCGATGATACGAATATCCATGAGCTCATCCAGGCTCTGGCTTCCCAGGGGCAGCGTTGGACCAAAGACCATCTTTGGCCGGGGCGAAAAACCACGCGAATATTCCGGTATCAAACCGGCCCGACGCAGTATGCGCGGGATCCGTCGAATCGTATCGCCATGCCCGACAAGATGAGCCGGAGCCATACGACTGAAACGCAGTCGCAAGGTAACGGCTTCGCCCTGCGAAGCCCGCTTCGGCGGTGCCGGAAACCGACCTTGAACCGGTGCTTCTGCAAGCGGTGTAGAGACTTCCTGATCGGCCCCCAGAGAATCCAGAAACTGGGCCCGGTCGCTACGCATCATCGAAAGATCGCACGCTACTCCACAGTCATAACAAATGAGTCGTCGTTCGTCCTGATCGTGATCTGAACGATTGGTATGGTGTCCGCCACTGGTCCGATGATCGGAGGCTGTTTCCTTATTCCAGGTAGCCGCTCCACCGAAAGGTTTGCCACAAGGCGGCGAATAGCGCCCCTTCAATGCACGTCGGTATTCCTGCAATAAGAACCCATCTTCTAATCCCACATCGATATGATCCCAGGGCAGCCGTCCCGTAACCGGAATGGTCCCGGTATACAGGTCCAGATCGACCCCGGCCTCCTCAAAGGCATCCATCCAATCGTCGAAACGGAAACACTCATCCCAGCCGTCAAAACGACAGCCCTTTCGATAGGCAAGCTCTACGGCTTTTGCGACCGTACGATCGCCCCGCGCCATCACCGCCTCGACCAGGGCTTCTCTCGCACCATGGGATTTTATTCGCAGGCCTCGGCCCCGGCCGTAGCCGTGCAAAAGGCTCTGCTTTCGGCGTACTTCCCCAAGAGTATCCATGGCACACCACTGGAAAGGTGTATGCGGTTTGGGAACATGGACCGACACACTCACCGTAATCTCCGTACGGCGACCGGCATGCTGACGTCCCAGGCGGTGTACCCGTTCGGCGATACTTCCAATGGCGTGGAGATCCTCGTCCATTTCTGTCGGCAGGCCCATCATGAAATAGAGTTTCATCCGTTGCCAACCACGCTTGAACACGCGCTCGGCAGTATCCACCATATCCTGCTCGGAAATGTTCTTATTGATCACATCACGCATTCGTTGACTGCCCGCTTCGGGAGCAAAGGTCAGCCCCGTCGCACGCACCGATCGAAGGACATCGAGAGTCTTCTCGGGCAGACCATAGGCCCGTAGGCTCGAAACCGCCAAAGACACCCGGTCTCCCTTTAGAAGATCGGCCACTGCATCCATCAATGGCACGATGGCGCTATAATCCGCCGTGGATAGGCTGGTCAGAGAGATCTCATCATGCCCACCAACTTCGATACTGGCCTGCAGAGTCTTCAGAATGCTCCCTGGGCTTCGCTCCCGTACCGGCCGATAGATCATGCCCGCCTGGCAAAAACGACATCCTTCGGTGCAACCCCGGGCCACTTCGATGCCGGCCCGATCAAAGACCGCTTCCGACAAAGGTTCCGGTCCGTCAGACGGAAACGGATATTTGTCGAGATCATCGATCAGGGCCCGCTGTACTGGAAACGGGACGTTCTGGTCTGCGGCTGGTTCCTTGATGGCCTCAAAGCCCGTGACCGGACAGATCTCCGTGTCGTAGAGTGAGGGCACATAGAGGGAAAATCGTCCGGCCAGGTCGCGAAGTCGCTCCTGGCGTGACAGTTTCGTGTTCTTGAGTTCGCCCCAGGCCCGCATAAGCGGTGCCAACGTCTCCTCGGCCTCACCGATGAAGAAACCATCGATGAAGGGGGCAAGTGGCTCGGGATGGGTGGCGGTGGGCCCTCCGGCAATGACCAGTGGATGTTCATCGCCTCGCTCTTCACTCCGCAAGGGGATTCCACCTAGTTCCAGCATAGCCAGAGTATTGGTGTAGGTGAGCTCATATTGGAGCGAAAAGCCTACAACGTCGTAATCCACCAGCGGTCGTCTATTCTCCAACGACAGCAGAGGCACGCCATGAGTCCGCAGCTGTTGCTCCATATCGGCCCAGGGCATCATGCACCGATCGAGCAGAAGATCGGGCTGATTATTGACATATTTGTAGAGAATCCGGGTTCCCATATGGCTCATCCCGACCTCGTAGATATCGGGGAAAGCCAACACCATGCGCACGGACGCATCCGCGAACGGAGTGGTATGAACGCCATATTCCGTACCAAGGTATCGTCCAGGACGCTCAACCTCCCGGATGAAGGGCGCATAGGGATGCCCCTCATCAAGATCAGACAATGAGAACGAAGGTGCCGGGGTTTTGGGACTAGCGATCAATTCAATACTCCGAATTCGCGCCCCGACGGATAGTGTACTCCCCGGGTTCACGTCAACTCTCCGGCGCATATCTGCTGTTACAATAAGGGAAAGGTGTACGCAGGTTCTACACACTCAAACGGTCGAGAAGATGCATATGGCAGAGTTTTGGATTAAAGTCAGAAGCTGAAGAGTTGGACACTCAGACGGATTCGGATAAGACAACCGCATGAAACACGCCCTGATTTCAAAACGGATTATGCCATTTGTTTTTGGCCTGGCCCTGCTATTCCTGTCCGCCTGTGGCACCGAGAAAGAGGGCTGCCAGGACGATTACGACTGCCCCAACCTGGAAATCTGTGTCCAGGGCAGCTGCCAACCCTATGTCTGTAAAGAGCATAGCGACTGTGTGGACCCGTCCATGCAATGCATTGCCAATCGCTGTGAAGGCGGTTCGGCGCCGGACGTACAGGGCACCGACTAAAGCCCAACGACCGCAGAAGAAAAACAAGAGCTTTCGGAAGTCACGGAATGTGGTAATAAGCTGCCTCCGTGCAGTTTTCCCTGACCATATTTGTCCTCGGACTTCTAATCGCTACTCCGACGACTGGATCGTCCATGGACAATCCAGAATTCGCGGGGTCTCTGCGTAAATTTTCACCATCGAGTTTTGTTGAGTTGCTCCAACGGGCCCCCGTCTGGCCCAGAAACGCACCCCTCTCCGATAGTTGGGAAACCTACCGTCAGCTTCTGCCGCAATTGGTGGGTAAACGGCCGTCCGTCCCAGCGGACAGGCTGCAGGAAATCATAGCCGGGGCGCCCAACGAAGAGGCCGAGCATACAATCCGGGTATGGCTCATCGAGCGACTGATTCGAGAGAATATCGCCAAGGCTGAGGTCGAATACACCAAACTGCCGCCCGATCATCCAGCCCTCTATCATCTATGTTATCTATTCGCCGACCGGTATCGCTTGCGTCGCCGGCTCGACCGCGCCGGCCCCTGGTATCGCAAGATCCCCAAGGAGTCCTATCGCTACCCAGAGGCCACGCTCCGATTGGCCCAGATCGATCTCGCCAAGGCCCCCCGGGACGCTCGTGACGCTTTATTACGCCTTCCACCCGATGGTCTGACCACCCGACAGCGAGCACGTCGATTGAATCTGCTGGGACAGGCTCTTTTGAAGACCCGCCAGAAGAAAGCCGCAACCATCGTGCTCAGTGAATCCTGGCGACGCTACCCGCGGACTGCCAAGAAGAACCGACGGCTATTCAAGAAGGTGGGAGTACCGGGTACCTTCGAGGTGATCTGGAAGATCCTCAAGACGCAACGGGGACGAAAACGTACACGCACTCTCAATAAGCGGGTTCGTCGCTATAAAAAGAGCCGTGAAAAAACAGCCACCATCGCCTACGCCTTCGGGCGGATCTACCGCTTCAGCCGAGAACGCGAACGCGCCATGAAGCGTTTTGATCGCGCCCTCCATTTAAGTCGGGATCTACGGCTTCGGGTTCAGGTCGACGTAGAGGCAGCTCTGACGGCCTATCAACTGGGGGACAACCCTCGGATCATCATATCTGTCGAACGCGCTACGAGAGGATTACGACGGGAATGCTCGAAAAACTGCCCACCCGCATTGCTGATTCTGGATCGAGCCGTATGGCCTGTTTATCTGAAAGCCCTGCTGGGCGTTGGGCGTACCCAGGACGCCCTCGACATATTCGCGCAGCTGGAACCCTGGACCCATGGATCCTCGGTCCAGGCGGATATGTTGGAGTTACTTGCCAAAACCGCCTACGTCGATGGCGCGCTGGACATAGCCGAAGACTATTTTCAACGACTTCTCGAGAGGTACCCGGACCTCCACAACGGCGCCCGCGTCCCACGAGGGATCCGATCTCTTCGTTGGCTCGCGCATATCGCCCAGATGAGCCAACGGCCCGATGCGGTGACATTGTATGAGACCGCGTTACAGGAGCGCTGGCCCCTCCATGCGGGCATCGATCCCAGCCATATCCATGGCGACGAAAGTTCATCGGATTGGCGACAGCTCCCCCGACCGAAGCTACCGAACACTCCCTGGACCCGCGAAGCACGTTTTCTATTATATGCGGGGCGGACCCGGCCCGCCATGGAGGCCATGCAGATCGTATTCCGACGAGGGCGCGCCAATCCCCATACCGTTGCCACCCTGGTTCATACCGCATTGGCGCTGGGAAGACCCGGCCTCGGCAAGCATGTTCTCCATCAATATGGTGGCATGCTGGGTGCCCATGGCACTTTGCCTGGTGCCCTTCTCCCACTGGTCTTCTCCATCCGTTATCTGGACGAGATCCGACAGGCGGCACATATGGTGGGCGTGCCCGCCGATCTGTTGGCTGCCATCGTCTATCATGAGAGCGGTTTCAACCCCAAAGCCCGATCCACAGCCGGCGCTATCGGCTTGGCGCAAGTCATGCCGAATACAGCAAAAATTATTGCCAAACGACATCTTCCCGAGCTGAAAATCAACCGCCGGTCCCTGCGTGACCCCCAGACCAACCTGGTCGTCGGGGCCTACGTGCTGGCAGACTATCTCAAATTATATGATGGTGATGAACTGAAGGCCCTCATCGCCTATAACGCGGGCCCAAGTCGCTTCCGAAAGTCGTTCCATCACGTAAGAAAGATACCGGAAGATGTGCAGATAGACGTCCTCTCACTTGGGCCCTCGGTTGCCTACGCCCGACGCGTTCAGGTGGCACGGAACATATATCGACTTCTCTTTGGTTCGGTATTGACATCGGCCCCACACGGTCCGTCCGAGAGCCTATGAAACGCCTTCTTTCCATTTTGGCTGCGAGCACGGCAGCTCTTCTACCGGCTTCAATATTGGCCATCGGAATCAACGTCTGGATGCTCAAAGGCGTGCAGCCTGGATTCACAAGTCTGCTGATCGGGGCGCTGGTCGTCGCCGTGCTGACATTGCCTGCAGTAGTCCTGTTCGGTTCCGCCATCTGGGGCAGCGAGCGGGTTCTGGCTCATCTCAAGCTCCAGGATGAGCCTGTCCGGGCCGCGAGCCTTCTCTACGGTGCGCTGATCGGCCTGGGCACCGTCGCCATCCTCTATCTGGTTCTCTTCGCGGGCTATTATGCGGGCTTCAATGAAGAGGTACTGAAAAAACCGGCCATCGCCAGCAAAATGCTCGGAATAGGCTCTATTGTCCTACTCCTCGTGGGGGCCACCATTGGACTGTTCGTCGCGGCCCTGTCGATGGACAGGCTGAGTCGACTGACCGAGCGACGCGCCCAGATCCTGCTGCGCGTCTTTCGGCCCGGAGTCCTCCTTGCCATGGTCCTGGTACTTGCCGGGGGCGTCTACCTCCAGGCCAGTCGTGACAATCTCTATCAGGTGGCCCAGGCCCCCCTTGCTATATTCGCCTGGTTGGTCGGAATGTTCCTTGTCCTTCCTCTATGCCTACGCATCGTCACCACACCTCGGCGGATCGCCCTGACCTTCCTCAGCGCGGCCGTACTGGTCTCCATCGTATTCGGCGGTTGGCTCTTCTCAGCCCGGGTACAGGCCGATCTACGACAGGTAGCTATTGCCAACCGATTAATATCCAAATGGCAGGCATTATTTGATTCCGATGGGGATGGCTACTCCCGGCTATTCAATCATGGCGATTGCAACGACAACGATCCCAATACCAACCCCCTGGCCGCTGATTTTGGAATGGGCCTGGCCAACGGCGTCGACAACAACTGTAATGGGCATATCGATGAAGAGACCTACGATGTCATCGGCCCTGTCTGGAGCCGAGTCGACGGGCTATTGGCCAATCACGGGCCCCAACTTCGTAACCAGCTGCCCGAACCCATCCCAGAAACAGACCCATCGGATCTATCCTGTGCCGAAACCTGCCAGGCCCAATGCGCGGCAACGGAGGCCGCGGCACAGGTGCGACCGAAGAACATTATTCTGATCCTGGTCGATACCCTGCGCGGGGATCATATTCATAGCCTTGGCTACGAACGTGAAATTTCGCCGAATATGGACAAACTCGTAGAAGGTGGAACAGCCTTTCGATACGCCCACGCTCCATCCAATCGTACCCCATGGTCTATCCCGTCCATTCTGACAGGCCGTTATCCTTCCGAAATCCCCTGGCGAGGTCGTCGCTCCAACTATAGAAAACTCCGCGATGAGGCCTGGATGATGGCCGAGGCGATGGCCGAACAAGGCCTGGACACCGTGGCCATTACGTCACATCACTATTTTGTCAAAAAACGTAATATTCGCCAGGGGTTCCGCATATGGGCCAACGGGATTGGTGACCGGCAGACTATCAAGGCTTCAAACTATGATATGTCGGCGCCGCGCATCACGAGACGCTCCAAAAAGATGCTCAAAAAACTGGCCAGTGCGGAGAAACCCTTCTTTCTATTCGTGCATTATTCCGACCCGCACGGTTCCTATATGGGCCATCGTGGCTTCAAGCGGTTTGGGAAAGGTCGGCTCGATAGATACGATGGCGAAATCCTTTTCACCGACCACCACCTGGGCGAACTGCTAGCTAGCCTGGAACCACTGGGGTTGAGCGAAAACACTGGCATCGTGATTCTATCCGACCACGGCGAAGCCTTCAAAGAGCATGGGAAATACTGGCACGGACATAATATCCACCAGGAGGAAATACACGTACCTTTGATCGTTTCCGGGCCTGGGGTTAAAGCCCAGATCATTGAGGACCCGGTGGGGCTGGTCGATGTCTTTCCGACCTTGTTGGACTGGATCGGTGCGGCCGAAGCCCTGCCAGACGATATGCGGGAACGCAGCCTATATCCGCTGCTTCGTGGACAAAGCCCCACTCCTCGCCCCGTCTACGCCCAACTATTGCCCTACCCCAGCTGGAAACAGGAGCAGCACGCTCTCATCCACGGGACTATGAAGGTCATGTACCACCGCACCCACAATCTCTGGGAGCTCTACGATCTGTCGACGGATCCGACCGAGCAGAAAAACCTCCATGGCAGCCACCCCGAAAGTGAACGCCTGAGCAAACTCCTCAAGCAGTATATCCACCGCTATCGAACGACCCGGTAGGGACGAATATCGGCTGGGGGATGGGGCCAGATAAGGGATCCCACCGTAGATCTGGCGAAACCCCGTTGTTCTCTTTACAACGCGTGTAAGGTAAGCTAGGGGAAGCATTCTCTGTCCAAACTGAACACAGACCGAGAAATTGCTATCCTGCTCTGCGCTGCGGATCTTTCGAACTGCATGCCTGGATTTAATGGAGTGCTGTTATGACTGCCAAGGACGTATTGAAGGTCGTAGATGAGCCGGAAATCAACCATCTCCGCCCGATCCCCGATCCCGAATCGCTGGTTCATCGTACGCTGCCGGAAGGCCCATTCTGGCAGAAGATTCCCGCGTATGCGGATATCGACGAGGAGACATTCCTGGACCATAAATGGCAGGCTAAAAATTCTCTTACCAAGCCAAAGAAGCTGATCGAGGCCTTCTCTGGACTGGTTTCACAGCACTTCATTGAAGACGTTCGGGCCGGCTTTGAAGCAGCCCCCATGGCGGTCCGGGTCTCCCCGTATCTGCTCAGCCTCATCAATTGGAAGGAACCCTACGGCGATCCACTGGTCCGACAGTTTATTCCACTCCAAAGTCGACGATTACCCGACCATCCACAACTGGGGCTGGACTCCCTGGCCGAGCAGGCCGATGCACCCGTACCGGGCTTGACCCATCGGTATCCCGACAAGGCCCTCTTCCTGCCTCTGGATACCTGCCCGGTCTATTGCCGTTTCTGCACCCGCTCCTACGCGGTGGGCCTGGACACGCCAACCGTGGACAAGGTCAATTTCGGCCAGAAACCCGAACGCTGGGAGCTGGCATTCCAGTACATCAATAGTCGTCCTGAACTCGAAGATATCGTTGTATCCGGTGGTGACGCCTTCAATCTCCGCGCCGACCGGCTGCAGCATATCGGTGACCGGCTCCTGGATATCGATCATATCCGCCGCATTCGTATCGCGACCAAGGGGATCGCGGTGATGCCACAGAAGATCATGACCGACCATGAATGGCGTGATGCCCTCCTGGGCCTGGTCAAGAAAGGACGAGCACGTCATAAGGAGGTCTGCCTCCACACCCATTTCAATAATCCCAACGAGATCACCTGGATCACCCGAAAAGCCCTGAACATTCTGACAGAGAATGGGGTCACAGTTCGGAACCAGAGCGTTCTTCAGCGGGGTGTTAACGATGTTGTGGAGACCATGGTACTGCTTGGTCGCCGGCTCGGATACATCAACGTACAGCCGTATTATGTCTACGTTCATGACCTTGTCCCCAAGGTTGAAGACCTGCGAACTACCCTGCAAACGGCGTTGGATATCGAAAAGCATGTACGGGGCACTACGGCCGGATTCAATACACCGACCTTCGTTGTGGACGCTCCGGGAGGGGGCGGAAAACGTAATGCCCATTCCTTCGAACATTACGACCGTGTGACAGGGATCAGTGTCTTCACCGCTCCTTCGGTTCGACCTGGTCAGTTTTTCCTGTATTTCGATCCGATTCACCTGCTCCCAGAAGAAGGGCAGGTCCGTTGGGCGAACCCCATGCAACATCAGCGTATGATCGACGAAGCCCTTGATCGCGCCCGGGCCAAATTCCACGGCCCGACCAGTTGATCACTTCTGGGCAGCTGTAGCTGGTCGAATCATCACAAGGCTCTGGCAGTTCCAGACGCCTTTACGACTGTCATCACAGGTACCACGTCGTTCCCGTTGGCAGTCACGCAACTCGAGCTGCACCCGACCGCCCTCTTCTGTCATAAAAGAAAAAACTTCGCCTGGTCGCATAAAGCGAACCCCTTCGCCCTCGACCCCGAGAATCGCCACAGAATGACGCTCAAAATTTCGCTCGCAAAGGGCATCTCCCGTTACGGAAAACCGCCCGACGCGACGCCGTATCCGGTTGATTCGCAACGGCCCCATATAGGGAGCCAGCAAGGTGGAACGCCCGTGAACGACATGGAGCTGAAGCCCATCACGGATCCGAATAAGGCTGATACTGGCTGCGTTCTCCACCGAGCTCTCTGGATCGTCCACCTCACCCATAGTCAATTCCACTTTCTGCCCTTCAAAGGTCGTAACATCCACACCCCACGGCACCGGCATGCGCAACTGAATCCGAAGTTTCGTATTTTGAGCCGGCACCAACGAAAACCGGAAAATCCGGGCGTCCTCATCCACGGCGCGCACGACACGGACCTGGGCCTGAACGACGGTACTGAAATCGACCACAGGCGGGCGCGACATTCCACGGGCCGTCTCCCGATCCTGCCAGCGGGTTATAAGCTGAACAGGGGCAATCGAACTGGGCGTCAGCTTCAATGCCTCGGGTACCGACTGGATCTGATACCGCTTGCACCCCGCAGCTACGCCAAAGCTCAGAACCAGAGCCCATAGGATCCCGCAGGTACCACCTCGGAACAACTGGAAAAAAAACCTTCGAACTGGAACACGCATGGACCGATTGAAACCCGGACCCCGGGTTTTGACAAATGTTTCCAGAAAACTGTTCAAACCCCAACACCGGTCGTTCGGTTCGCTGCAAGCCGATCTTGACACAACCTTCACCGTGTTCTAGTGTCGGCACCCCGATTGCGCAAGTTTCATAACCCATTGGTTTTCCAAGGTTTTCCTGAGATGTCCTTCGAGTTCTCCAAAGAAATGGAAGCACGTTTTACGAAGGCGCTGGAAAAATATCCCACTGAACATAAGAAAGCTGCGCTGATTCCGGCTCTCTATCTGGTTCAGGAACAACACGGATATCTCACCATAGAGGGCATGAAATACATCGCCGATCGACTCGGTATCTCGGCCTCCGAGGTCCTCAATACGGCCACCTTCTACACACTTCTACGGATGGAGCCCCACGGACGGTTTCATCTGCAGGTCTGTACCAACGTCTCTTGTTTCCTACGTGGAAGCGACGACCTGATTCGCCTCATTCGCGAAAAATGCGGAATCGGCCCGGGCGAAATGTCGGATGATCGCCGTTTCTCCTGTGAAGAAGTCCAATGCCTGGCAGCCTGCGGAACGGCTCCGGTGGTTCAGGTCAACTGGGATTACCACGAAGATCTTTCGACAAAGAGCTTCAGTTCCCTCCTGGATACACTTCAATCCCACGAAATCAGCACGTCGGAGGGGATCTGATGGTCAAGGGGAGTCCAACCAGCAACCACCTCCTTCGGAGCGGCGATGGAAACGACTACACCGACCTTGGGGTCTACCAGAAGGCCGGTGGATACAAAAAGCTCAAAGAACGCCTCCAGATGTCCCAGGACACCATTCGCGAAGAGGTGGTCAAAGCCAACCTGCGCGGACGCGGTGGGGCCGGCTTTCCGGCTGGTGTAAAATGGGGCTTTCTGCCCAAGGATTCGGAAAAGCCGACCTACCTGGTCATCAATGCGGACGAGGGAGAGCCTGGAACGTTCAAGGATCGCTATTTTCTGAATTCCGATCCCCATCTTCTACTCGAGGGCTGTATCCTCAGCGCCTACGCAATCCGCTCCAACGTTTGCTACATCTACACTCGGGGCGAGTTCTACGACGAACTACAGGTCATCGATAAAGCCATTGCCGACCTATACGAGGCCGGACTTCTGGGAAAGAACATTCTGGGCACGGGATACGACCTGGACATCTACCAGCATCCCGGCGCCGGCTCGTATATCTGTGGCGAAGAAACAGCATTGCTCGAATCTCTGGAGGGAAAAGCCGGCCTGCCCCGTATGAAACCGCCCTTCCCAGCCATCGTCGGGCTATTTGGTTGTCCGACAATCGTCAATAATGTGGAAACCATTGCCGCCGTCCCGATCATCCTGGAGATGGGAGGAGAAAAATTCGCAGCCCTGGGCACCGAACGAAACGGTGGAACCAAGCTATTTGGAATCAGTGGGCATGTGAAGAAACCTGGGCTCTATGAGCTTCCGATGGGCTTCAATATGAAGAAGTTCATTTATGAAGTAGCTGGAGGTACACTCGATGATCGGCCCCTCAAGGCGATTATTCCAGGGGGTTCGTCCTGTCCCATGCTCACACCGGACGAGATCGATATTCCTATGGACTTCGACAGTCTGAAGTCGGTCGGATCCATGTTGGGGACCGGTGGAGTCATTGCGATCTGTGAGCCCACCAGCATGATCGATGTAATCCTGCGAATCAGTCGATTCTATTCCCATGAGTCCTGCGGCCAATGCACTCCATGCCGCGAAGGAACGGGCTGGCTATACCAGCTGATCAAGGGTTTCAAGGACGGCACAGCTCGCCCCGGTGATATCGACACCCTCTACAACGCCGCGGAACATATTGATGGGCATACCATCTGCGCGCTGGGCCCTGCGGCCGCCTGGCCAGTTCAATCGGTGGTGCGAAAATATCGGCACGAATTTGAAGCCGCCCTGGAGAACGGAGGACTGGCCGAAACGGCCTGATTCGAAGATGGAGAAGGTCCTATTCATCCTATTCGCTGGGGGCGCTATTCTTTCAGCCGTGGCTGTGATTCTGCCCGTCATTGCGCCGACCCCGGTTCATTCGGCCCTGGCGCTCGTTGTGACCTTTCTATGTCTGGCAGGATTATATGCCCTTCTGGCCGCCCATGTGCTCGCAGTATTGCAGGTCCTGGTCTACGCCGGAGCCATAATGGTGCTGTTCTTATTCGTCATCATGTTACTCAATTTGGGACAGGAACGTACCGGTCCGCCTCGACGGGCCACATCACGGGTGCTGACATCAGCGCTGGCGATCGCTCTTATTCTACTTCTGACCGGCCAGATCTTTGGTGCTCTGGGAAGCTCTGTGGGCTTCAAGTCCAACCCCGCCGTGACGAACCCCGGGACCGGACCAGACCAATGTGTAGCCACATGTCTGACTCGCGAAATGGGAGATCATCCCCGGGATAAAGCGCGCAAAGCCTGTCAGGAGGAATGTTGGGAATCCTTCGGTAGCCTCCGCTCCGTGGGTAGGCTTTTGTTCTCCGAATACCTCGTGCCCTTCGAGCTCCTGTCCATCTTGCTCCTCATCGCCTTACCGGGTGCCTTGATCCTGGCCAAGAAGAACCTCGAACTGCCCGGAACCCCGGAAGGGCAACCGTCCGAAGGGAATGAATCATGAGCATCCCGATTTCCTGGTACCTTCTCGTCGCAATGATCCTGTTCGGGATTGGCATCCTTGCCATCCTCACGCGGCGAAATGTCATCGTTTTGTTCATGGGTATCGAGCTTATGTTGAATGGCTGTAACCTCACCTTCCTGACGTTCAGTCGAAGCTATGGGAACTCCGTCGGCCATGTGTCTGCCTTTCTCGTAATCGCCATCGCGGCGGCCGAGGCCGCCATTGGACTGGCCATAACTCTCGCAGTCTTCCGCCATAAAGGCTCCGTAGACGTAAATGAGGTGCGTTCCCTTCGTGGGTAACGCGATTCGGTACTTTTTCGATGGTTCTTGGATCCATACATATTGATACCGCCCTGGTGCTGGTCGTGCTCCTTCCCCTGATCGGCGCGATCTTGAACGGCCTGTTCGGACGCTTCTTTTCCCGACGGGTCGTCAACCTCGTCGCCATCGGTTCCGTATTTGCGTCCTTCCTGTTGACGGTGGGACTCTTCCTGTCGCTACGCTCGTCTCCGGGGGATGGAATACATACAATTTCAACCACCCTGTTCACCTGGATTCACGTCGGCTCCCTGCACATTCCAGCCAGCTTCCAGATGGATCAACTATCGGCCGTGATGACCCTGGTCGTGACCGGTGTGGGCTTTTTGATTCATGTCTATAGCACCGGATATATGGCCGACGACCCCGGCTATAGTCGGTATTTCAGCTACCTGAACCTCTTCATGTTCTCCATGCTGGTTCTGGTGCTCGGAGGCAACCTTGCCGTCCTTTTTGTCGGCTGGGAAGGTGTCGGGCTTTGCTCTTATCTTCTTATCGGTTTCTGGTTCACCGACGAAGCAAAAGCCGTAGCCGGACAAAAAGCCTTTGTCACCAACCGGGTGGGGGATCTGGGGTTCCTCATCGGGATGCTGATGCTCCTACAGATGACCCAGGGGTCACTCGACTTTGATGTCATTGAAAGTTCCCTTGGGCTCAAGCAACAGGACACTCTCAACTTTGTGACGCTCATGTTCTTTGTGGGGGCCATTGGCAAATCCGCACAGATACCATTGTACATCTGGTTACCCGATGCCATGGCCGGTCCGACTCCTGTATCGGCCCTGATTCACGCGGCGACGATGGTCACTGCCGGCGTGTATATGGTGGCACGTCTCAGCTTCATGTTCGCCATGACCCCCCTTACCCTCGCCCTTATCGCTATCGTCGGTGGAGTGACCGCCATATTTGCAGCCTCCATTGCGCTGACGCAGCGCGATATTAAAAAGGTTCTGGCCTATTCCACCGTAAGCCAACTCGGCTTTATGTTTCTGGCCCTGGGTGTCGGTGCGTTTTCTACTGCAATCTTCCATCTGACCACCCACGCCTTCTTCAAGGCCTGTCTCTTCCTCGGGGCCGGTGCAGTCATCCATGCTCTCCACGGAGAACAGGACGGTTTTAAGATGGGAGGTTTGAAGAAACACCTGCCTATTACCCGCTGGACCTTCCTACTGGCCACTCTTGCAATCGCCGGTTTGCCACCCCTGGCGGGTTTCTTCAGCAAAGACGAGATCCTCTGGAGTGCGTTTAGCCATCAACACGTCCAGGGCTATCCCATGATTCAACAGATCGCCCTGGGCCTGGGGATGGTCGCCGCATTGTTCACCGCCTTCTATATGATGCGCTTATATCTTCTGATCTTCCACGGCTCCTATCGGGGAGACGACCATCATCTGGAACATCTGCACAAGCCAAGCTGGGGCATGAAATCGGCCCTCATCATTCTCGGCGCACTCTCCTTATGTGGCGGCTTCATGGGCATACCGCATGGGGATCTGAATGTGTTCGCAGCCTGGCTCGCCCCCATGTTCTCCGACACAGCCAGCCTCTTCAAAACTACCCAGGAACATAGCCTCGAATACGTGCTCATGGCCGTGAGCACCGGCATCGCACTCATCGGCGTCGGGATCGCCTGGGTCTCCTATAAGGATGGGATCGGGCAACTACCAAAGTCCCTGGCCAGCCGACTCCCCCGACTCCACGGACTTCTGCTCGACGCGTATAAGGTAGACGCGCTGGTTGAGCTTGGTATCAAACGTCCATTCCGTGGCTTTGCACGCTTCTGTCATCGGGTGCTTGACACCCTCCTTATCGATGGGCTGTTCGTCACTGGAACCGCGCGCGTAGTAGCCGGTTTCGGTGCTGTCTTCCGCCGTATCCAGACTGGCGACGTCCAGCATTATGCCCTGCTTATCGTTCTGGGTATGACCACTCTTCTCTACATCGCCTTTATCTGAGCGCATCCGATGTACCCGTATCTCTCCATATTGATTGCCCTACCGGTATTGACGGCCATTGTCCTGGCCTTCGTGCCGAGAGATGCACGCGGAGTCCATCGCAATCTGACCCTCATTGTGGCCATTACCGAGTTCCTTATCTCCCTGGGCATGTGGTTCTCCTTTGACTCCGATCCCGCTAAGATCTTCCAGTTCCGCGAACAGCTGGGAGGTACTGTCTTTGGTATCCGATTGATGTTGGGTATTGATGGGCCGGCCCTGCTGCTCATCATGTTGACAACCTTCTTGATGCCCCTTGTGGTGCTCAGTACCTATACGTCGATTCAGGACCGGGTACGGGAGTTCATGATCGCCCTTCTGCTCATGGAAGCTGCGGTCATTGGGACTTTCTCCTCCCTCGATCTGCTGGTCTTCTACATGTTCTACGAGTTCATGCTCATCCCCATGGCCCTGCTCATCGGTGTCTGGGGCGGTGAACGCCGGATCTACGCAGCCATCAAGTTCTTCCTGTTCACCCTGGCCGGCAGTCTTCTTATGCTGGTTGCCATCATCGTCCTCCACATCAAGGCCGGGGGGCAGACTTTCAGTATCGAATCAATTCTGGCCAGCCTGGGTCCCGACGGTCTAGGACAGAGCGAACAGCGCTGGCTCTTCCTGGCCTTCCTGCTCGCCTTTAGCGTAAAGATCCCCTTATTCCCGGTTCATACCTGGCTCCCTGATGCACATACCGAAGCACCAACGGCGGGCTCCGTCATCCTGGCGGGCGTACTTCTGAAGATGGGGATCTACGGCATGTACCGCTTCATGATCCCGTTATTCCCCGAAGCAATGGGATTTTTCAGCCCCGCTCTGATGATCATCTCCGTTGTGGGCATCATCTACGGTGCCTTTGTTGCCTTTGCGCAGAAGGATA
>CAUZEG010000078.1:0-16585 GCA_963578775.1 Myxococcales bacterium | reverse complement strand
AACATCTTTCCAGTCTTTTGAGTAACGCACGTCATTCCCCGACGTCAAAGAAAACTGTGTTTCGGTTGCTCCGTTGTTGGCCCCATGGCATCCTTCGCGCCATGCCAATACGGATGTGCCGATTGATTCGAGATGTTTTCGTCTTCTGGGCTTTCTTAAGCCTTGTTATGACGATGTCTTGTGCGGAACAGGCGACTCAGGGCGTATTACCCGGTGGTCCTCCACCGTCCCCCGAGATTCCGGATTCCAGCGATCTGAAGCTGACGGAAGCGGAGCGACCCGAAGGACGCGCAGAACTCATTCTTGCGATTGCCGCTCCGGTAGGAGCCGATGTCGCTGCGCGACGAATGGAACCGGTCGCGGATTATGTGACGGAACTCCTGGGTATGAAGGTGTCTCTTATTATTGCGCCGAAATATGTGGACCTGATCGAGTTCACGGAAAAAAAATCCATCGATGTCGTTGTATTTCCTCCATTGACCTTTGTATTGGCACAGGAACGTGTGCCGAGTCTCCGTCCGCTCATTTCCCAGGTCACCAATGGAGTGATCTCCTATTCGTCGTTTATTGTGGTGAAGGCTACGGATAAGGCGCGGACGATAGACGATCTGCGAGGCCGAAAGATGGCCTTTGTCGGGCGGCGGTCTACGTCGGGATTCTTATATCCCTATGCGTCTTTTCTGGATGCGAACATCGATCCAGAGCGAGATCTGGAGGTTGTCTATGTCTCCGATCACCAGACGGCGTTTCGTAAGCTCGCTCTGGGGACAGTTGATGCGGTCGCCACCGGGTCGGGTATGCGGGATACCCTGGACCGATTTACGACGAAACCGGTGGTTCGGACACCATCATGTGAGGGGCCGGAATGCGCCGGAAAAGAAACGAAAGAAGTACCATCCGTCGATCTGGGAAGGGCCCGATTCCGTATTCTTCATAATGCAGGACGGATCCCCTTTGATGTCCTTGCCGTACTTGAGCATGTTCCAGCGGCGGGGGCCGAGAAGATTATGCGGGCCTTCATGCAGGTGGATGCGCGTTCACCGCGAGGCCGTAGTATCTGGCGTAAGAACCGGAAGATCAGCGGCTGGATCCCTTTTGATGACAATCGCTACGAGGCCGTACGCCAGGTGCTCGCTCGAGTTCGTGCACATCGAAAGGAAGAGGGAGGGCTATGACGATCAGTAGCCCTGCAAAACGTGGTCGTGTTCGAGGCATACGAACTCGACTGGGCCTTTTCGCTACATTGGCGGTTGTTACGGTCATGGGGGTGGCGGGAGCCTGGCTTGATCGGGTCTATTCCAATCGTGCGCATGAGGAAGTGCGTCGGCGTTCCGCGGCGTTGTTGCAGAGCTTTGCAGTTCCCTGTGCCATCGCGGTAGCGGTGGATGATCTGGAGGATCTGGACACCTATATGGTGGAGCTATCACGGGCTGGCTCGGAGCATCTGGGGGTTTTGCACGTCGCCATGTTGGACCACGATGGAAAGCTACTCGCACAGAGTTGGCCCAGCGATTTGACCAGCCAACACGGTGTGGAGCCAGAAGAGTCCTTCTACGAGTTGGCCGCGGGGACTCATCGGCCCATCTGGAAACGATATGTATCAGATCGGGGATTGTCTATTATGCAGGTTTCGATGCCGGCCGTTTCGGGCCTGCGTTGGGGAACCCTGGTGGCGCATTTCAATCTGACACCCGTGATCCGTCAGATCCGTACCACTCGTCTGCTTCAGCTGCTTATCACCGCTATCCTGGCGGGGGTGGTTGTATTCGTTCTATTCCTGGGCTTATGGAGAATTGTTGTACGGCCGGTGCGGTCGATGGCACGTACGGCTACCGCTATCCGTGGTGGAGATCTGGCGGCCCGAACCGAAGTTGTGCGTGGCGACGAGCTGGGCGAGCTGGCTACGACCTTCAACGAGATGGCACAGGAGTTACAAGAGTACACCCAGGAACTGGAGGAAAAGGTCAATCGCCGTACCTCCGAATTAGCCTCCAAGAATCAGGAACTCGGAGAGGTGAATACGAAGCTTCAGGAAGCCGTAAAAAAGCTCGATCGCCTGGCGCGAACTGATCGCCTTACGGGCTTGTACAATCGGGGCCATTTTATGGAGCGTCTGGAAGAGGAAATCCAACGAAGTCAACGTAGTGGAAGTCCCTTTGGGCTCATCATCTGCGACGTGGATTTCTTCAAATCCTTCAACGACAACTATGGTCATCAGGTGGGTGATGCCGTATTGCGGCAACTTTCCCAGGTCATGGTGGAAAGCCTGCGCACGACGGATGTAGTCGCCCGCTATGGAGGCGAGGAATTCGTCGCTCTATTACCGAATACGGACAGGAACGATTCGCTACAGGTGGCCGAACAACTGCGCGAGAGTATAGAGCTTACTCCCTTTATCGGACCGGATGGTGAGGATGTGGGAGAGGTCCACATCAGCGGTGGAGTGGCGGCATTTCCGGAACACTCCAGTGATTCCAAGACCCTGTTACACTGCGCCGACATGGCGCTTTATTATGCCAAGGAGCATGGTAGAAACCGGATGATTGCCTGGAGCAAAGAACTCGATCCCTTGAATTAAGAAAAGGGCTTCGGAGCGGAGGTACAGGCTCCGCGCTTTTCAGAAGACAGGGATCGAGCGCAAAGGCTCCAGTGTTTCTATTGCTTGGTGCTACCGAGTCGTCGCTCCATCTCGCGACCGAACCAACCCCCGGTCATGGCATCCATCAAACCCGTGAGTTCTTCGATTCGAAGCTGCTTACTGAGAAGGGTGGCCTGGTCCGTGGGTGGGCTCAGGATCATATCCACCTGCAGTCGCCGACGCATGAAATAGATACGGGTCGATTCCTTGAGCAGGCCTTCGACCAGTCCGGCCAGGGAGGCCACATCGAGCTCTTCAGGATTGAACACCAGCTGTGGAAGATTCCAGGTGAACTTTCCCCGGATATCCAGTGCATTACCACCCGATCCCCGGAGGACCCAGGGAATGGTCTTACTGTATTCGTCCAGGATGCTGGTTTCGTCCAGTTCGGAGCGGGTAAAACCACCGGAGAGTTCAACTACCGGTGCAATGGCCTTACGTCCAGCGCGGGTACGCATGGAATTGACCTGTTGCCGGTTGACTCTGAAATAGCGAAGCGACGCTTCTTGTACTTCGCGTACGTTCGGTTCCAGTTTCAGTCGTTTGAGTTTCTGGTCCATGCTCGACTGGGCAAGGGCCGTCGTGAGGAAGAGGAAAAATAGAAGGGGAAGAAAGAAAAGGGATCGGAACATGAGGGTACCTCCATCAGTAGTCCATGGTTTGTTGTTCCACCCATTGGACCGGTTTATCCCACTGTCCATTGGTATGGGCGTTTAGATGTGCTGTGAGTTCCAGGAGTCGTAGACCCAGAAAAATCCGCGATCGTCTGGTCTTTGGCGGGGTTGTCAGAAAACGAAGCAGAATCCGTCTTCGTTCTTCGTATAAGCGGGAGATCTCGGATTTCAGATAACGATAGGAATTGTTGGCGTCGTTGAAGATTCGTCCAAAGGGGGCTTCATCCCTGTCAAAAAGTATCTGCGGCATCAGCCATTTGAGCGAAACATACACATAGGCGTTGTGGATAGTGTTCAGCCGGTCAAAGGCGGCGTTGCCTGTGGCTGTGACACCAGCCGGGAGCCCCCCCCTGGTCTGGTAGTAGTCTTTATGGCCCACATTGATGTCACGATAGATGGCGAACAAAAGGGCGTTTGCATCCATATACATATAGCCCATCGCCAGGTTGACGAGGGGAAGAAGATGGTCGTAGCGGGCCAACTCCCGTTGTTGTGAGCGTTTGCCTCGATGCACTCCATAGGCATGGAAGGTGGCATCGAGCGTCTCCCCAAGCTTCGGCTCTACCTGTATACGTTCCTGGTAGGCGCGGAACCCGATGTCCGGGTAATTGGTTTCTTTATAGGGCGCGAGCCGTATCAGCTCGGCCGAGGTGAGTACCCACACCACAGAGCTGTCATGGGGATCGAAGACGATGTGGCGGGGCGACCATTCCGAGTCGTTGAGGTATACGATGCTCCAATTTTTCCCTCGATCGTAGGTCTCCCAGATCTGGCGCCAGGTGATGCAGATCATATGGTCGGTATCATGGGGGTCCGCAATCAATCGGTAAATGGGATCGCCCGTAAACAACAACCCACCGGACCGAACCCACTTCTTGCCCCCATTGTCGGTCTGGAAAATCCCGTCCCAGGTGGAGATGGTGATTTTGTCACTATCCACGGCGTCGATCGTGACACCGGTAACTCTGTTTTGATAGTCCAGGGTACTGAAATAGATCCATCGCCAGGTTTCTCCGGTGTCGTCACTTCGGAACAGCCCGATGGTTGTACCTGCGTAGATGGTACTGGATTGCAGTGGAGAAAAACTTATCCATAAGGTACGGGCCGTGGACAACTGGGTACCGCGAATTGGTTGGAAGGTTTCGCCACCGTCTTTTGAGATGCGTAGGCCCTGGCCGGTTGCGAGAAATACCATATTCGGCTTCGTCGGATGGTAGGCCACCATATGGGAGTGGCGTTCGAATCGATTCGTTCCGGGAAAGACCAGGAACCAGGACAAGCCCCCGTCTTTCGTACGCCACAACCCCATCTGACTAGCCAGGAAGGCTTCGTCTGGATTGACCGGGTTGGCGGCCACAAACTCAATTCCTGTCGGTTCGACCCCCTTTAGATTCAAGACCAGCTGAAGGTTCATCTGGATGATTTTCTTATTCTTCTTTTTCAATACGCGGGCAAGCCAGGCGGAGCCCGACTTGAAACCAATACCGAGCCGAGCCGAATCGTCGCCACCTACCGACTCCCCCTTATGGTCCCATAAGCGAACATCGCCTGCGTTTCTTAATCCCGGTGGGGCGATCCCTGGCCAGAAGGCGGGCGAATCGGGGGTGAACTCCAGATAGGCTTCCCCCGTTGTGCCGTAGGGGAAGGCAAACATCTCACTCAATCGGAAGGACAGAAATCCCTGTCCCTCCATAGCTTGTAGGGTCCGACCCATGGAAAAGGGAGCCCCGGAACCGGCGGGACTGGGACGAATCGAGCCGAAAAATTTTCGCCGTTTTACTACCAGACGCCCCTCGCTCCAGGTGAGGCCCCTATCCTGGCTGGAGTATGCAAAGCCATCCCAGGAGCTCAGGTACATTCGGTCGGGATCTGTCGCGGAGATGGCGAAGGCAGAAAATGTAACGCCGCGGATACCTGTTTTGAGATTCGTGGAAGAACGACGTTTGGCCGGCGGATGTTTGCGGGCCTTCGCGATTGTGACCTCAATATCCTCGTAGACCTGGCTTTGCGCTTTGCCTGGAACGAAGAGGAGCAGAAGGCATAGCCATGACCATGCGTGCGGTTTCATGAAGCGATCAGCGAAGCCCGTTGATGGTCAATGTATAGGGCTGGTAGCAGTTGTAGTCTCCCCAGCTCATAACACGAATAATATAGACGTCATCATCGTTATCATTGGTTTCTGTCCATTCGATGTGCTCGTCATCGGGTCCAATGTTGACGGACGAGCCCAGGGCGTTTCCACTCTGGCAATTCGCATAACCCTTATAAAGCTTCAGATCGCCGTCCATTCCCAACGGTTGGTCGATCAGATCCACGGTGATCTTTTCATTGCACCAGGGACACCAGATAGGGGGAGGATTGTCGTCACCATTGAAGCAATAGTAGTCGTATTCGTCATCGACGTTGTCGAAGGTTCCATAGAGGGTCTCTTCTTCTGGATCCTGTCCCAGCCATGTGCATGAATTGCAGCTGTCGTTGGATTCGTGCTCATCGGGATTATTGGTCTCGGTGCCGTTGCAGTCGTCGTCGAGCCCATTCCCGCATACGTCCCAGAGTTCCGGATATATGGCACCGGCGCAATCACTCCATGTAGACCATGTGCATGTGCCCATACAGCTTCGGAAACGAGTGCCTTGTTCGCAAATCCCCTGGCTGGTCAATGGGCCACAACCCTCGGTTTCACTGTCTCCTGGGCTACACTCACCGGTTTCGTCGCAGATGGTCCAATTACCCCAGCTACAGTTATCGAGGCAGTAGCGTACCTGACTGCCGCAGGCCCCGCAGGGCTGTGTATCCACCATACCGGGAGCACAGGCCCCTTCATTCTGGCAGCTGCCGAAGGCACCCCACTGGCAGGAATTATCACATTCGGAGGTCCGCTCACCGCAAAGACCACAATCCTGGGTCTGGGTATCGCCGACTGTACAGCCACCTCCATCGACACATCCGCCCCATTCGCTCCACTCACAATCGTCGCCACAGGTTCGGTTTTGTCCGCCGCAAAGCCCGCACGCCCGTTGTTCCGTGTCGGCCGGGGTACAACTACCTTCCCCCTGACAGCCGCTCCATTCACCCCAGACGCAATCCTCACCACAGGCGCGCGTCTGGGAGCCACAACGACCACAACTGGCCGTTTCATCCTCAGGCTCTTCCTCCAGACTTCCTTCGCATTCTCCCTGGCTAAAACATAGGCCGGACCAGATCCAGACCTCGCCGGGGCCACAAGTTCCCTCTTCATTGCCGCATTTTTCGCAGCCACGAGAAGTCGTCTGTCCCTGACTGCAATTACAATCCGTAGGGGCATCACATGCACCCCAGATAAGATCGGCACCGCAGATCTCAAGACCTGCGCCACATGCCGTGAAACAATCCTGCTCGTCGCCTGCGGTACACTCTGGACAACCCTCATCGGTTTGCCCATTACAATCGTTGTCGATGAGATCGTCACAGACATCGAGAGGTGTCACCGGTGTGGCGCTACAGGTGGTCCAGTTCCCATTATCGCAGTTTTTTGTGCCTTCGTGGCAGCCCACATGGCAGGATTCCTGCTGTCCGGTATTACATTCGGTACCCGCACAGACGTAGTTCTCGCAGCTCTTGCCGCAGGTGGGTTGGCCCGGAGGGCAACAGTCCGTATTAAATTCGCATTCGGCTCCGGCCTGGCAGCTTCCATTGGTAAGACAGCGGTAGCCTTGTGGGCAGCCACCACCACCACTACAGTCCAGTTCGTCCAGGTCGGAACAGTATCCCTGATTGCAGTATTCACCGGGTGGGCAGTCTGCCTGTGCCTGGCATAGGCTTACTGTCGCACATTTCCCCTGGATGCAGACCTGACTCTGGTTGCAGTCACTATTAATTAGACAGGCAACCGTCGGAGTCGGGGACTGCCCACAGCCCAAGAACAGGCTGATAGATAGTAGTAGGAGGAGAATTTCCAGGTGTTTTGAGAGGACGTGTGTCATGGACCAGCATTCTAATGAGCGCTCGAGAGCAGGTCAATCAACCGGAGTGCTTTTTAGGCCGGTTCCCGATGCGTATCGACGTCTAATCGCAGGCCCGGAAACACTGGGCCTTTGGTAGCGTAGAAGCCGGTAGGTCCGACTCACAATGGTCGCCGATAGCGATATTGGGGGACCAACTCCATTCGTTGAAGAATAACTCTCCTACGAGGGAACGCACGCCGCATAGATTGTAGGAATACAGATGCGCCTTGCGAACATGGCGAACCGTCTGGCGGTACACCACGGCACAGCGTCCGTTGGGGACCTTACCCGAGAACGACAGAAGATTCTGGTCTGTCGCGGTATTACTCCATGTCTCCTGCCAGGTCTCAGTATTTCCCTTGCTGAAGTTCTCCGTCAGGCCTTCGGAGCCGCCCATATTATAGGTCATGCTCTCGCTGCTAGCCTGGGTTTCGGCCGTCGTATTGTTGATGGACGTCTGTGATGTCAGACCGTAACTCCCCGATAGAGTGTCACTCTTCGAATCGGTAGTGGTGCTACCAAAGCCTGCGGAATCGCTGGACGAACCATCCATATGACTACCATGGCTGCTACTGGCACCGGTTTTCTCGCCGGTGGAGTTGCCTGATTTCGCCCCACCCGTCACGCCAAGCGACGTTCCTACTTTTCCGCCGACCTTGGCGAAGCCCGGAATCGAGCCTTCTCCGCTGACCTCTGTCGAGAGCCCTGTCGTGACGGAGCCAAAGACCTCGCCCGTTTTTGTGTTGAACTCTTCGGACGATTCTCCTTCGACCAGATTCCAACCCCAGCTGGTACCATCGGTCGACGAGAAGTTTACATTGGCACTAGCACTGGATTGGAAGGTCGTCCCGTAGCTTTCCTGGGTGCTCTCACTCTCCGAATGGGCTACGCCGACAGAATTCGTGCTGGACTGGGAGGAGCTTATGCTGATTCCTTCCGACCAGTTGTTGGACTGGATTGTACCCTGGGATTGCGTGAAGCTCTGGGAGATCGACACCGAAACTCCGCGCTGGCGGGCCTCGGTATGACTCTCTGCATAGGTCAATGTGGTGGCAATCCCACCGACTATGGGACCGTGAACCACTACGGGCTCGTAGAATTCCGCAAGGTCGCGATTTCCGTCATAGGCAAAGTGTACCGGGCGGACAATCGGAATGGGTAAGCCCGTCTCATGGGCATTGTTATTGACGTCCACAGCAACTACACGGATGGACGCAATGGAAAATTCCTCATCATCGAGAACCGGATTGAAGATCACGACTTCGTCGCTATTCCATTCGGGATCACCGAGACGATCGACGGCGCCACTGGCCTGGTGGGTCACTTTTACAAGTTCTTTGGAACCATTCACATTATAGAGTTCATAGATGAAATAGGCCGGTTCAAAGCCGATAGCTTCCACTTCCATGATGTATGGTAGTCCGCTATGGACACGGAGGGCTGGGCTGCCACATTCGGCCAGGATTAACGCATTGTTGTCGCCATAATCGACGATAGGCTCCAAGCGTGTAATCAGCACCGACTGTTCGATGGTGATGAAGAATGTCTCGGGCTCATCGTCGCGGATTTCTTCGCCATTATTGAGAATGTTGACCGCCTCGATGGTGCCCTCGAAGGAACCGGGCCGTCGTCCCTCATGATTGAAGGGAACGAGGAATGGTCCAAATCGGTTCCAACGCAAAATCGTGGTACCCTCGGGAAGTACGTCTGCGCCGAGGCTCGCGTCCTCTGTGAAGCGTCCGTCATATAGGGGAGCGATCGTAAAGGCATGGACTTGTTCTTTGATCAACTGACCATCGTCGTTCGTCCAGACATAATGACCGTTAAACTCGAGGTAGGTCTTCCCCTGGGAAGGCGGCAGAAAGTTTTCGCCGTAGATGTATAACGTCTGGCCGATCTGAAGGTCATTTTCATCCAGAGCCAGTACATGGGGCGTTCCGGTATAGTCGATCTGCTCGACTACTGGATGATTCGGACCCGTTAACTCAAAGTCACAGCCCACAGGGCCGAAAGCCAGAGTGAAAACGGTCAGGGTGGTAAGCCAAATGTAATGCTTCAACGGTTTGTCCTCTCAAAATGGGTGCGGAAACATAAGTAAGTTGTATAAATCATGTCAATACTGAGGGTAAAGAGCCCCAGTAAATTGAGGGGATTTGTGTGCAGATTCAACCACCGTCTTGGAGTGGTTCCTAACGAAATTCCCAGAGATCCAAAGCAACGAACAATATGGTACTCGAATTCTGGCGTAGGGTCAGGGAAAAGATGGATTCATTCTTCGAATGCCCCTTGCGCTTCCTTCCGCTTGCGGTACTGGTGGACAAGGAAGCGTACGAGAACCATCCAAACGGCGATTAAGACGAAGCATAGGATGGAGATCAGTGAGAGTATTCCGTCGCTTCCCAGGGCCAATATACCGAGAACCAGGATGGACGCGGTGCCTTTGGCAACGCGGTATGTCAGCATGTCGACTACCGCCTTACCCTGGGTTTTTTCGCGGTAGCCAAGGGGGATATACAAAATCTCCTTGGCGGCCCGGAATAGGGAGTAGTCGAAGCATTTACTGCCTATTTTTGCAATGGCGGCTGTCAGGAACCTTGGCGAGGCGGCAAAAGCGCCTACGACCACGCCCAACATCACTGGAATGGCCATCAGGGTTCGCCCAACCCCAAGACGGGTCAAAACGAGGGCGGTCAAGAACTGAAGGCCCAGGCTACTCAGGTCGATAATGGAGTAGATCTCCCCATTCACTTTCGTGCGTTCGTTCAGGTCCGGGTAGGACTCTTCCAGGATGCTATTGTACTGGTAATCGATGAGATTGATGACCACCTGCACGACGGCGATGAGAAGAACCATGCCCACGAGGTAGCGGCTGTTGCGAACGACGCGTAGGCCGTCGCCGACGGAGCCGGATTCGTTTGTTGTTTCATTCGAGGTGGGGAGGTCTCCTGCCATATGTTGGCTCATCCACCAGACGAGGCCAAGGAGCGGGAATAAGGCCCATAGGGCCGTCTCGGTTCCGTGGTTCTCGGCGATCCAGCCGACGCCGAGGTTTCCGGTTATACTTCCCATGGTTCCCACAACCAGCAACAGGCCGTAAAGCCAGCGGGCCGTTCGGATGCGGAATAGGCAGTTGGCGTAGGTCCAGAAGATCTCTACCAGGATCACAATGTAGATGTCCTTCCAGATGTAGAGCATGAAATCGCTCCCAGGAACCCCGATCTGGCGTAGAAAAAGGAGAAGTGCCAGAGCGATAATAGACACCGCTACAGACGCGCCGAACAGCGTCATCGGGGGGAGACGAGATGCAAATCGATTGTAGATTATGACCGTACAAAACGCCGTTACGGCGACAGCCATCCAGACCCAGGGCAATCCGGTCTCGGTATAGCTCTCCAGGAACAGGGACTCGATCGCCGGTCTTGCCACGGAGTAACTGGCAAGGGTCAGGAATCCCAGCACGCATAGGCCTGCCAGTTCTCCGAACCGCACTTTATGAGACTCTTCCTGCATTGCGAGATTCCGGCTTATGGGGGGAGGTCGGGACGTCCGCTTTGAATACAATCCTTAAGCCAGTCCCGCATTCCCACAATACCGCCACGCCCTCGAAAGGGAGCGGCCAACTGTGTGGCTGTGTCGGCGTAGGCGTATTCGACCCGCACAGCATAGCTTTCGGGACAGAGAATTACGGCCACGTCGTAGGTGTCCAGGCCTTTCGAGCTGACCTGCGCCCGGAGCGCGGGTAGCTGGATCACCGGGTCGCCTGGACGATTGAAGGTGATGTCATAGGCAGCCGGGATCCGGTCATCGGGTTTCAGGAAGCCATGTAGAGCGGAAAATACCACCCAATCGTCAAGAAACGATTCGGCGTAGGAGCGTGTCAGATGAAAGAGAAAACCCCGGTACGCCCGGTGGGCGACGACAGCTCCGGCATCGGGCTGCAGGTCCCATATCTTTTCTTTTGTGCAGGGAATGATCCCAAGTCGGCGCACGTCGATCCTCCCGAATCCATTCGAATTCGATTCAGCTTACTTCAAAAGAAGATTTTCACCCCGAAAAAGTCGAGAGGCGGGAACGGCTCTGTATTTTGGTCGTGAACCACGGCTACCGGTTCGGCCGGCACGGCCGTTCCGTCCGTCTTTAAGTCGTTTTTCTGGCGCGCGTAGGGAGCGTCCACCACGCCCCCCGATTCCTGCTTGACCACCGGGGCCGCTCGGCGTAACTCCGCGAACCAGCCTTCGAAGAGCCCGATGTTTCTTGTCGTAGTGGATTGTTAGAGAGCCACCTTTCCCGCCGCGACCACCATGACCGCCCCGTCCGCCTCGGGCCCCATTTGCGCCGGGCCCTCCGAGGCCACCGTCACCGCCTGGTCCACCCTGGACGGTGATACGGATCGGCTTCTTGGAGCTGAGCTGGGCCATGGGACGAACGATCCACTGAATCGTCTTTCCGAAGGTGAGTTTTATGACAACGAGCCGGCCGGTGATGGTCGAATTCAAAACGCCGACGTCGGCCACAACTCTCGGCCCTCGTCCTCCTGTCTCGCCTCGAGCGCCCGCGCGGCCCGCTTTACGGGGGGCGCGGCCTTTCTTCCCATCTCGGCCGGTTGCGCCCGGATGACCGGAGATCAACGCATCTTCGAAACAGTCGTAGGTGGGTTTGTAGACACGGGTCGCAGTGATTTCCGGTCGGTCCGTCATCTGGGCCCGTACCAGGAAGCCTGCATCTATCGTCTTCCGAAAGTCGGATTCAGGGACATAGCGTCCTTTGCTGAACGTTCCGTATGGGCTTTTCAGGTCGAAGAGATCAAAATCGATGAAGCCTTGTTTCTTGTTCTTATTGGTCCAGGTTCTTTTCTTGCTGCCGTCGATGAAGCTAAGCTCCAGGCGCATTGGCGTGGCCCGTCCCGGGCAGACCCCATTCAGACTCGCCAATATGGCCAGGCCGGTAATTCTTGAGAGGTCGATGACATCTGGTTGTGTGGCGGATATTTCGGCGGCTTTGATATTCCGTCGTAGTTGTCGGCCATACGGGGTCGTGGCCAGATTTGACCATTCCAGAAACGCCAGTGCGTCTTTGGTGCGCCCGTCAACAAAGGCTTTCTTTGCGCGACAGTAGTTCTCGCAGCCTGACCGGTCGGAACCACGCTTATACTGGCGGCAGGCTTCGATTGATGTGGGTTCGGGAGGTACCGGCTTGAATAATATACAGCCACCGAACAGGATGGAGATCAGAAGAATTGGCATCAGTCGGCGGGATTTGCGCTCCGGACTTTGGTGGGAATCCATTCTAGGCGTCCAGATGCCGACAGTCGGCGTGTAGTGAACTCGTCACAAGAAGAGCCGAGAGCATACTAATGATCCATTGCTGCTGACGTCGTTTCATCCGCCCAGCGGAGCGAATTCGACATTTATATGGGGATCGTCAGTGATTTTTTGGTCGGCCGGTTCCAGACTTTCGATACCGGGTCTGGGCATCTTCTCGGAAAGGCACGGGAGGCGCCATGAGAGCGTAACATCCGCTTCATTGCTGGAGATGATTCGAGCAACTTTCCGTGCCAATCGACGAATATGACGCGGAGTTGGAACGTCCCCAAGCCCGCCATTATTGATGATCAGGCCATAGTGGGCCGTCTCCGCCACCGGAGCTATATCCGCTTCGGGGCTGAAGATCTCGATTTCGGCGTGTCCGCCGGTTTCCAGATCGACGACGACAATCGCCAACTGATCCTTGGGACCACGTACAATATGGCCAAAGGCCCAGGAACGAAGGAAAATGGACCCGTCTTCGTATGGAGAAAGCAGGGCGAGGGCCTCCACTTCAAGTGGCAATTTCAGCCAGCGCTCTGCTTCCTTTATGGGCCCATGCATCGCGAGATCTTCTTCTTCGCTGAGAATCTCTTCGATACCACAGGCCGGTACGGTAAAGAGTGCAGCCCCGGCCGTTGCCCAACGTGCCATATTTGCGAGAAATGATCGCCGGTTTTTCGCTTCAATTTCTCCCATGACACACTCCAGAATTATTTCATATATCATACTGTAGATTCGTGGTGCTGCGCAAGGTTGAACGAGACCAGATCACGGAAATTGTTACGCTTGCCCATTTAGTGGGAGGAGCTTATGCTCATCACCCATGGGCGGCCAGCAGACCATAACTTTGAGCGTGAGTACCCATGAGTCCTCACGAATACGCAGCTTGATGGAGCTCGGGGACTTTGAATTTGGAGACGCACCGCACGCGCTTTGGCGAGCCCGGGGCACGAATTGTACGGTGACGTTTTATACCAAAGGAAAGGTCGTCTTACAGGGAGCAGGAGCCCAGGAGTGGGCGGAGCAGATCGATGCTGGCCAAACCCTTTCCATTGTTCTCGCCGATCCGTTTGAAGATGCGATGGATCTCCATCCGGATCCGAAACCGGCACGATGGATCGGTATCGATGAAACGGGCAAAGGGGACTATTTTGGTCCGCTGGTCGTCACTGCGGCTGCGGTCGATCGTGATCAGGTTCCTTTGCTTCGCGAGTTGGGGATTGGCGATAGTAAGAAAATCGCGGACAGCAAGATCAAGAAGATGGCCGTGGATTTGAAGGTCTGCTGTTCCTATGAGCAGGTCGTCATCGGACTGGCCCGATATAACGACCTGTACGCCAAGATCGGAAATCTGAATCGGCTACTGGGTTGGGCCCATGCCCGGGTACTCGAAAATCTGCTGGAAAAAGAGCCCGACTGCACCTTCGCTTTGAGCGACCAATTTGCTCGCGATGAGCGTGTTGTGGGGCGCTATCTGGGTGAGCGGGGTCGCTCGATCCGGTATCATCAACGAACCAAGGGTGAATCGGATCCAGCCGTAGCGGTGGCGTCGATCATCGCAAGAGCTGAGTTTCTGTGGCAGATGAAGCGTCTCGATTCCAAGGCTGGCTTTACCGTGCCAAGAGGGGCTGGAGCCGGTGTTATTACAGCCGGCCGTCGAATCGTGGAGGAGCACGGACAGGCGGCCTTAAAGGATTTTGTGAAATTGCACTTTTCGACTACGGACAAGCTTGGAGTGACCGACTAAATGATATATCGGATCCAAACCCGGATCGGGTCTCAAAAGAATAAAAGGAAAAGGCGATAATCAATGGCACACTATCTAGTCACAGGAGCCATGGGCTTTTCTGGCAGCACGTTGACCAGGCAGTTGCTTGAAGACGGTAAGGATGTCATCGCATTGGATCGGGCCGAGGCATTTGAGGGGCTGGATGGCGGTCTAAAGTCCTGGGGATCGATCGTACAGAATCCCAGACTAACGATGCTATCCGCTGATTTGTTGGATGCTGATTCGTTAAAGCCGCTTACCAAATACGACATCAGCCACGTCTTTCACGTGGCATCTCTGTACGACTACAGTGCCACTCGTGAGGCTCTGATGGCGGTCAACGTAGAGGGGACACGAAATCTGCTCTCCTGGGCCTTTGAGGCCGACCTGGAGCGATTCGTCCATTGGAGCACATGTGGGGTATTCGGAAAACCCTATACGGCCGCTGAAGGAGCGAAACACAATCTGCCTTTCAATGAGAAGGCCTCCTCTCCCAAGACCACGGACATGGAGGCGAAGGGACCCGAGGGAACCCATCTGGTCAATGTCTACTCGGAGAGCAAGTGGATACAGGAAAAGTTGGTGTGGCAGGCCTACCGGGAACATGGATTACCCGTCTCGGTGATTCGTCCCGCTCCCATCTATGGACGGGGCAGTTGCTACGGCCATGGGGGCATCATGCTACTGATTGCCAAAGGGGTGTTACGCGCGATCCCCAGCGACGCGAAAAACGCTGTGACCACATCGGTCCATGTCGAGGATGTGGCTGGCTTTGCACGCTTCCTGGTCGAACAGGAGGAGTCTATTGGTGAGGATTATAATGTGGTGGATGATAGCATCATTTCCTACCGGGATTTTCTCCACTACATAGCCCTGGTATCGGGTCGTCGCCTTTGGAATGTCCCTGGAATCCGCCTGTCCATGTATCGGGCGATAGCCGTTCCGGCTGCACAGGTCTGGACCTGGCTGGTGCGCAAGTTCAACGTCCCGAAAATGGATATGCTTGAGGTCCAATCGGCGACCTACATTGGTTCGAGTTATTGGATTTCGAATCAGAAGAGCAAGAAGTTGGGCTATCAATACCGCTACCCGGATGTTCGGGAGGGTGTTCGGGACACTCTTGCCTGGTTTCGGGAGACGGGCCAACTCTGATAGCTCTGACTTGAGTACGAGATAAATCTCGTACTCGCGTATAGGGGAAGTCCGAGTTTTTCCCGATGTTACTGAGTTCAGCTTTACAGCAGAACAACCAGGAATTTGGGGGGGGAACGGGAATTATGTTGCAGCTTTTTGGCGCAGTGCGTAAAAGGCGCCAACTTTTTGGGGACTTTTCCCCGACCGCATAATGAAAGGGGTTTTTTTATGCTTATTCGTAATCGTTTTTTTGGTTTTATTGGATTTATTGTTTTTTTGGGGGCCATTCTGGTTCCTAGTCAAGCGTTTGCAGATCAACTTCCTGGCGTCTCTGGAAACGAGACCTCCTATATCGGTGCTCGTGTATTGAAGGCCGGTGAGGAAGTTTTCAGCGGTAATGTTGTCCCTGGTATGTACAGTGACTTCGAGAATCCGCCCTGTTCGGGCCTGGATGGTTCCGATGCTTGTGTAGAGACCTACGGTCATTGGGAAGGGGACACCTACTTCTTCGGAGCCTCGGACCAGGACACCGGCAACACTGTAGACGGTGTGCTAGAGTTTTATTGGTTTGAATCGTCTGTGCCCAAGAGTGCGGATTTCTACGTAATGGTTTTGAAGGTAAAGTCTGCTCCGAATGCCATTGATGACTGGGAGCTGAGCCACGATAGTGACGACATCTTCCAGGAGTGGCTTTACGAGTTGACTCCCTGTCAGACGGTGGACATCGAAATGGCACCGTCCGGTCTGGCCGGGGCCATCCGGTGGGACTGGAGTGTACCGTTCCAGAACTACCAGTGGCAGCCCGAAAAGGTTATCGAGATTCAGGAAACCTATTCGGCCGGTTATGATCTTAACGCTTCTGCCAGTGCCCAGGCCCAAGGCGCTTTCAAAGAGGGCAGTTTCCTCAAGGATGCGACCGTTGGTGCCAATATTCAAGGCAAGGGCTATGTGAATCAGGACTACCGGGTCTCGAGTCAGTACACAGTCACGCTCTATAAATGGCAGATGCTGGTACAGGGTGGCGCGACGAATATGATCTGGAATATGGTGGTCACTGACGACGGAACAATCACCAATGATAG
>CAUZEG010000077.1:0-16777 GCA_963578775.1 Myxococcales bacterium | reverse complement strand
TCACCCGGCTGTTCTCAGAACGTATCTTTAGCCGACTCCTGGCGGGCTGGGCCGTGGCAGTCCTGGCAAGCCTCATCGGACTCTACCTCTCCTGGACAAAGGAATTCCCAGCGGGTGCATCGATCATCACCGTCTTTGGTGGGCTCCTGATCGTGGCGGGGATCCTACGCTATTTGCTCAGGTCCCGTTATCGCTAGAGCCTGCTACCCGAGATGTTCCAAGTGCGGGTGCAGGGGGGGCCATCGTTGGGAACCAGCTCATGGATGTAGCCACCCGCGAAGTTGCTCGTTGTGGTGATAGTCACATCGATAGTGTGCGCATGCTCGGTCGCCCAGCCTATGGACGGTGGGCCCGCCTCTGTATATTCGGCCAGCATTGTGAGCTTGTTTCCGCTTAATGTTCCAGCAAAATACAAGGTAATGGCCCAGCCTGGCGGTGCGAGAGTAGCCGTCGCCTGACCATCATCGGTGACCGAAAGCACAAGAACCTGCGAGTCGAACGTTTGAACATTCCCGCAAAATACCTGGCTGGCGGGATTGGCAGTCAGCATCCATTGGCCGGTGGGATTGGGGACAGCGGGCCCCGCGGTGTCGACTTGTCCAGATCCCTGGTCGACAGGATTCGAGCCCTGGTCAACTTGCGAAGAGCCCTGGTCAGTAGGTCCGGTACCGGGGTCGAATTGTGATGTGCCCTGGTCGATAGACCCGGTTCCTGGATCGAATTGTGATTGTCCTGGATCGAACTGCGATGTACCGGTATCCGGTGACGGAAGTATCGGAACGGTGTCGCCTTCGGATGCGCACCCGAACAGTAGGAAAGCCAGGATCGTAGCAAAGGTTCGTGTTTTCATGTGCTCTTTGTACCATAAACACCCTACAGGTGGTAGCCAGGTTTCGGTCTATGAAACCGCAAGGTAATCGTATGGTAGATCATAGAGGTTAAAACCAAACCGTATGGAATCCAGACCAGGAAAGAAACGTTCCTCTACACATCGATTGTAGATGCCAACAATTGATGCAGCGATGTCCCCGCTTCGCTCGAGCGTGCTAGGAATTGTTTTTCCATGGTCAACCCGGGCTTTTTCAACAAGAACACAGGGTCAAAAAGTCTACTCTGACGGCGGGCCAGTTTCATCCACCGTCAGGGTCGCGGCCACGTCCCCAGCGAAGGCCGGTGTGCCCAGGGAAACGATACCAGGCGCTTCAACAATATAGCTAGTCGACCAGGTACCCAGCGTGACGTTGTACCAGCGCAGGATCCAGTTGCCCTCCTCGCCGCTTAGATCCAGGGTCGCCGTTCCACCGTTGGGCAAGTAGACAGCATAGATCTCACCAGGCTTGGCGAAGACTTGCCCATTCTGCCCTCCCAAAAGTTCATCGGCCGGTTCCATGTCTTCCAAAGGAAGCCCTGCGATGAATTGACGGGCCACCCAGGTCGCCACCCACATCTCCTCGCGTGTGCTGAAGTCTTCGCAACGCATGTCTCCACCGAGCGGGAGACTGTGGTAGCCCATATACCACTCCACGCCGGCCGCACCGCTCAAGTAGCCAGGCCACAAGGTCTGCTTTCGAATTTGGACGGAGTTGGTGTCGGTAACACCCGTTCCCGCCGGACCAATCTCGTCCAACATGACCGCCCAGGGTCGACCCGCGTTGGCGCTCTCGGCCCGCCATGTCTCTGTGAAGTCATTGGCATAGGCGGGATTCATTTGAATGGAGGTCATCTCAAAGTTTACATCCCCAAGAAGTCCGGCGTATTGAGCCTCAAGTTGATTGAGGTTGCTATGTACCGATGTTGGATGATCGAAGGGATCCTGTGCGCGCAAATAGCTCGCAAACTGGATCTGTTTCGTGTCGCCGTAATCGTTCTCCTCGCCAATGTTCCAGAACACGCCCGGATGGTGGCCAAACCTCGCAACCAACTCCCGATAATAGAGTTTGCGTTCCACGCCCAGGCTCCCGTTGTCGTGAAGATTTTCATTTCCTGTCTCGGTCTCGTTGAGCACGAAATGCAGGGCAATCCCCAGGGTCTGAGCGTGGGATAAGACGATCTCCCATTGGTCTATCTTAGACAGGTCGAAGTGAAGTAGATCATCAGGCGTCACATAGGGATAGGTTTCTCGCCCATCCCCTCCCAGGTTACAGGGCAGGAAATAGATACTGTTGACGTGCTGGCTCCCCAGGTAGTTCAGGGCACCAATGATCCCCCGCCCAGCGCCATCACCCCAGTCTGGATCACCCGGGGACCAGTCCGGTATATGCGGTGCATACTCGTGCACACCATTGTTCAGCCCAGCTGTGTTCGCACCACCGGGTTGATCAATCGTGTTGTCAAAGCCCGCATAGCCCAGGAAATTCTCGGGGCTGTCCGCGCCGCCTTTGATCCAGCGTTCTCCATCCTGGGTCCGCAGATAATGACTGTCGGCGTAGATGATGCCTCCCGTCGCCCTGAAATCTGGCGCGACCTTGTCGGTCTCCTGAATGATGAATGTTCCAGTCCCCCCATCGAAGGCCGTGGGGTTCCCCGCGTCCGGGGATAGGTCAATCGACACATCAGGACCCTCCACAAAGTGGGCCAGGTAGGTCCACTCCCCGATCTCATCCGCGCGAAAGCGTACTTGCCAACGCGCGCCAGTCCCGCCGCTGCCATTTCCATCGAAGAAGCCGGGCACGACAACGCTGGCGTCGGTCGGCGAAGTAAAGGTCATCGTGAATCGATAATCCAGAAAAGGATTGGGGGCGGTGTCGGTCTCTGCGTGGGATGGCCCGGTGAACAAGAAGGTAAGCCGGTGCCATCGCTTGAGTTCCCCTAAGATCGTAGCATCCCCGGTAACCGGGGGACCGGCGTCGAATTCCACGTCGGTCACATCAAATAGATCGCCCGCATCAAACACGTCGCTCACATCAGGCTCGTCGCTCACATCAGGCTCGTCGCTCACATCAGACTCGTCGCTCACATCAGGCTCGTCGCTCACATCAGACTCGTCGCTCACATCAGGCTCGTCGCTCATATCAGACTCGTCGCTCATATCAGACTCGTCGCTCATATCAGGCTCGTCGCTCACATCAGGCTCGTCGCTCACATCAGGCGTGTCGCTCACATCAGGTTCGTCGCTCACATCAGGCGCATTGTCCCCAAAGAGATCTCCAACCTGGGAATCTTCAACCAGGTCTAGAATCTCGCCACCATCGACAACAAGGTCACCAACCACGCCGCCATCTAGATCAGTGGCAGAAGTGCTCGTTCCGGAGCACCCGAAGAGACCGATCAACAGCACGACCGACCATTTAATTCGCCTGGCTTTGTTCATAATTCAACCTTCGGACAAATCATCTAGCTTATTAAGGCTAAAAAAATACTGGCGCGTCCAAGGCCTATCAGTAGAGCATTCTATTCGATCTCGCGCGCTCCGGTAGCGTAGGCCATCTGCATGGCCTCATACCTGGGCAGCGACCGTTTCCCTGATGGTCCCATTCTACGCGCTGTGTTATCTGATAGACTCCATTTCACCAACCCCAACCACGACTACCGTCTGTCGCGAGCGCACAACACAACAAGAACCATATGAGCGCCACAGCACCGCCAACCCCTTCCAGAGCCGAGCCCGATGCAGAGTTGCCGCTCATCCTGGAGCCCGAAAATAACGCCACCCTGGGCGCTCTGGTGTCCTGGATACGAGCCAATCGGTGCAGTCTGGATGAGCAAATCCTGAGCCATGGCGCCGTGCTCCTGCGCGGCTACGCCATTGAAAACGCTGATCACGTAGAGCAAGTGGTCAACGCCCTGGATGACCACCTTCAAACGCGCTACCTGGGCACCTCGCCGCGAGAAGCAATGGCAGCCCACGTGTTCTCCGCCAGCGAGCTGCCCGGGCACTATCCGATCCCGCAACATTGTGAGATGAGCTTTCTCAAAGACCCACCGCGGCGATTGTATTTCTGTTGCCTCGAGGCGCCGGCCTTGGGTGGTGAGACCCCACTGGTCGACTTTCGTCGCGTCTATTGCGAGCTCGATCCCAAAGTCAGAGAGCGTTTTGAGAGTGGCGGCATCCGGATCATTCGGAACTACTGCGGACCCGAAACCCCAAATCGTCTGGACCTGTGGAAGCTCAAACGCTGGGACGAGATCTTCGGCACCACCGACCGCACCGCCGTCGAGCACGAATGCAGAGCGCAAGGCTCAGAATTTGAATGGCAGCCGAGCGGGCGGCTGCGGATCTTCGACTATCAGTCGGCGAGCGCAGCGCACCCTGAGTCCGGGATCCGAGCCTGGTTCAACCACGTCCAGGTGTTCCACATGAAAGCAGCCCCGGCCGAATACCGGCGCATCTACCAAATGCGCGGCGGCCTCAAAATGTGGGCGCTCTGGCGCATGACCCAAGGGGTGGTCGGGCTTCGCCGTCGGTTCGCCAAAGCCGAGGCGCTACCCATGCACTGCACCTACCGCGATGGCCGCGAGATTCCGGACGCTGATCTCGAGCATCTATATGATGTGATCTGGAGAAACCTGGTCATGATCACCTGGCAAAAAGGGGATCTCGTTGCCATTGATAATCGCGCCGTCTCTCACGGGCGCATGCCCTACACCGGTCCACGCACTGTAGTTGCCAGCTGGTCGTGAAGCGGGATAGGAGGATAACGATGTTCACACGAAACCTACTAGCTTTAGCCATCATTTCAGCCCTCCTGATGGGATGCGGGCCTGATTCATCGAGCGACGACACCTCCAGCAACGACACAACCTTGGAAGATACTGCGGTTTCCTCAGACACTGAGAACAGTGACGCTAAGGAAGATAGTGTTAGCGATCCATGCGAGGGGATTGACTGTGGCACCGGTGGTGAATGCAACGCCGGCAAGTGCGAGTGCAATTCGGGTTATGAGATGGATGCCGACGGCAGTTGCACCGACATTGACGAGTGCATGACCGACAACGGCGACTGCGGCGAGAACGCCCAGTGCAGCAATCAGGAGGGCGCGGCTGTGCTGTGCACCTGCAAACCGGGCTTCCTCTACAACCCAGAAGGTGAGTGCGTTCCAACTCCGGCTTGCCAGTTTGTGAGCTGCGGAGCCAACAGCCACTGCGAGGAAGGCGTATGTATATGTGATGCGGGCTATGAGGCCGACGCCGACGGCACTTGCGCGGACATCGACGAATGCGCCACGAGCAACGGCGGCTGCGGCGATGCGCTGTACTGGAGCTGCACCAACAACGAGGGTACGGTCGCGACCTGCGCGGACATCGACGAGTGCGCCTCGAACAACGGCGGATGTGGCGATGCTCTGTACTGGGGCTGCACGAACAACGAGGGAACCTTTGCCACCTGCCCGGACATCGACGAATGCGCCTCAAACAACGGCGGCTGTGGCGATGCGCTGTACTGGGACTGCACGAACAACGAGGGAACCTTTGCGACCTGCGCGGACATCGACGAATGCGCCTCGAACAACGGCGGCTGTGGCGATGCTCTGTACTGGGGCTGCACAAACAACGAGGGAACGGTCGCGACCTGCGCGGACATCGACGAGTGCGCCTCGAACAACGGTAATTGTGGCCCTCCAGAACACGTCATCTGCACCGACCAGACCGGGAGCGATCCGCTCTGCAGCGACGTCGATGAATGCGCATTGGGTGTCCATAACTGCGATGTGAACGCTATTTGTACGAATACGCCCTACACGGAGGATGAGGCGGGGTGGGCGTGCACCTGCATTCCGGGTTATACGGGAGACGGCACGACCTGTGCCTGCGATGTTGATAGCCTCGTCATCGAGTGCCTCTGGTCGCAGCTCTACGCACTCGATGGACTGCACTGGGTCTATCGCGCCCAGGATGCTTATCTCGACCTGGAACACACCCAGCCAATCGCTAACGGCGACGCCGCCCTTTCATTCAAGGCCTCCGGAAACAACATCCCTACTGTCTCGGATCTCGACTGGACGGCGGGGCTCGACTACACCGAGCAACAGCTTTGGTACAAGGGCTTCGGCCCGCGGCCCGCCTATTTTGACCATGGAAATGGGGACGAATACGTTTACTTTGTCAACGGCATGGCGACCAACTTCGAGTCGCAGCCGGGGCAGCTGAGTCCACGGGAAGCCAAAGGCGACTTTCACCTGATCCATTGCTTTCGGAGCATGCCAGGGGCGCATTACGAAGCCGGAGGATTTGGGGGGGGGATCTCTTGGAAGGATCGCAGCGGTTCTAACCAGATAAAGATCGTGGTGGGTGCTAACGCCTGGGTCTACGGACCTGCTGACAAGGTGACCGTCTGGGGTCAGGACAATATTGTCGAAATCAAGCTCTCTGCCAACGGGGACACTCAGCTCTTTCTCAATCAAGAGCTCCTCATCGACACCAACTTTCCCGGCCTGAACGCGGAAGGTGTCCTCTATGAATTCAATCTTGGCACCAACTCGCACATCATGGCTCATCACTTCCGAGCCGTGATGATGAAGCGCAACGGGCACTTTACAGCAGACGAGCTGGCGGTGATCTACGAGACGACTGACGCGCTATGGCCCCGGGGCCAGTTTCCGAGTTTCCCCTACCTGGACGGTGCGTGGACCAACTCCGCCACGACGTGGAACTACCTCAGCAAAATCTGGTCGCCCGCCACGGGCAGTTTCAGTGGTGGCAACGGAGAGGAGGGGACTCATCTGCACCAGTGGTACTACTGGCGAAAAGACGACCCTTTGTTTGGGGAAGACAATCCACTTCGAGCGCACCTGCCCATACCGGGGGCAACGGGGCCGTCGTTGACACGAACGGAGTACGTAACAGACAACACCTTGGGTAACCCCGTCATTTTCGACAAACCCGGCGATGGCACCGTGCAGGTCATGCGTGTGATCACTCCAGTGGACAGCGCCGGCACGCAGGGCGAGCCGCTCGCCGGCAGCTGGGTGTACGACAACATCGATGACAACGAGTGCACGCTGGGCACCGACAACTGCAGCGACGATGCCACCTGCCTGAACGTTCCCGGCAGCTTCGAGTGCAGCTGCAACCCGGGCTATGACGGCGATGGGGTGAGCTGCACCGACATCGACGAGTGCGACACCAACAACGGCGAATGCGGCGATGCGACCTACACCAACTGCACCAATAACGTCGGTGCCGTTCCGACCTGCACCGACATCGACGAATGCGCCACTAACAACGGCGGCTGTGGCGATGCTCTGTACTGGGGCTGCACCAACAACGAGGGAACCTTTGCGACCTGCGCGGACATCGACGAGTGCGCCACTAACAACGGCGGCTGTGGCGATGCTCTGGACTGGGACTGCACGAACAACGCGGGCGCGGTCGCGACGTGCACGTTAGCGAACGGCCTCGCGTGCAACGCCGGTGGCACACCATGTACCAGCGGGAACTGTTACGAAGACTTCGATGGAGACGGGTACGACCCAGGCAACGCCAGTCCCAGCTCAAAGTGCCATCCCGCCCCTCCGTTTGTAGGCGTGGACTGCGACGACAATTGCGCCACCTGCTTTCCGGGTTCATCTGCAACCACCACTGAAACAGACCTCTTGGACCAGAATTGTGACGGTAACCTCAACGACTATACGGGAGTGCTTCCCAAAGTGTGTGATTTGTCCGCCACCGGGCAAACGGCCGCCAACGGACTCCCGATTCCTCAGAATCAAATGTGCCAGGCCAATTCGAACATCCCGGGCATGTTAAACGGGTGTGACTCATACTGCGAGGCCGGAGGCACCTTTAGCTCCGCTGTCGCCGCCCTGGCATCCGGCACTGTGACTCACCCGAATGTTTGGGTCTCGGGCAGCGGGTACCCGGGGTTCAACTGGGCCACCTGTTATTTCATTCCATTGCCGGGGTGGGGTTTAAACAGCCACGGTCGTACCGGTTGCCAAACCGTTAAAACCGGGTATCCCATTCGGACGTGCACGTGCAATGGCGCCTACGCTTTCAGTGGTTACCATTGAGCGTTCTGAACGAGGCTTATAACTTAGGAGCGGTCAAGGACAACGCCATTTACCAATTGCACAGTCTCTCACGGGCGCATGCCCTACACCGGCCCACGCACTGTAGTTGCCAGCTGGTCGTGAAGCGGGATAGGAGGATAACGATGTTCACACGAAACCTACTAGCTTTAGCCATCATTTCAGCCCTCCTGATGGGATGCGGGCCTGATTCATCGAGCGACGACACCTCCAGCACCGACACCAACGTGCCCGATGACACCAACGTGACTGAGGACACCAACGTGCCCGAGGACACCAACATGCCCGACGTGTCGCCGGATGTGCCGTCGGTGCCTGATATCACCATTTCCGGGGAGTACCTCGAACCGCCCGATGGCCGGATGTACCACGGCGCGTCCTGCTATTCTGGAAGTGCTTGTGTCGATGCCTATGTGCAGGCCCTCGGTGACGAGGCGGTGTATCCCCTGGTAGAGGGCATACATATGTCGATTCCGAGCACCCGGCCTGACGAGTTGGAGAGCAACATTCGGAATTGGTTGGACCGCGTCCGAGACAACGGCCGAGTTCCACACCTCAGCCTCGCGTTCCAGGCCGGGGATGGCAACCCCAAGGATGTGCAGATGGTCGAGACCGACGAGCTCGACATCTTCATAGACATGGTCGCCGTCGCCGTGGCCGACTACGGGGACCCGATGTTCGTGCGCCTGGGCTTCGAGTTCAACGGCATATGGAACGGTTACACCCCCGGTGTTTACCCGATCGCGTTTCGCAAAGTTGTCGATCGGTTCCGGGATGCGGGCGTGGACAATGCCGCCTACATCTGGTGCTACACACCGGGCGCCCCCGGCACCTTCGATGCCACTGAAGGCGGGGAATGGCTCTGGTATCCCGGCGATGACTACGTCGACTGGTTCGGCTTGGACGTGTTCCAAAGCAAGCACTTCACGCCCACCGGAGACAACCTGCCCGACGACCCGACCAAGGTCCGTGCCGATGCGTTCCTCGAGATGGCAGTACAGCATGGAAAGCCGGTGTTCATATCCGAAGCCAGCGCGGTCTTCACCAACATCACCCCCGACGAGCTGGACCCGGGATCCGTGGACGGCACGGTCGACTGGAACTCCTGGTTCCAACCCTGGTTCGACTGGCTCCACAGCCATCCGGAAATCAAGGGATTCATGTACCTGGATGAGGACTTCACCGGCTATCCCAACAATTGGGGCGACGCGCGCATCGAGAACAACAGCTATGTGCTGGAGCACTTCATCGACGCTCTGGGCGACCCTGCCATGATCCATCGGAACGAGGGACTGACCCCCGAGTAGCCGGGCTGGAAAGAACCGAATTGCAATGGTCCCTGACCTACACGCGGCAGTGATCGCAATAGAGCACAACCGCAAGCGCAAGTACTTGCCCCCACACATCGTCTGTGGGAGCATTTGCGCTCGTTATCATACGGGTTCTAACTACCTAGATTCGATGGAAGACTAAAATGAATGCGCTGTTCAAGACCCTGGTAATCATCGGCCTTGGTATGAGCCTGCACCTGGTGGCCTGTACCCAGGCGGGAGAGGACACCACGACTCTGGACACAGCCAGCGCCCAAAATGACATATCCCCACCGCAGACCACGCCTATCTATCTGGCGATGACCGTTCATCTTGAAGGGTGGAGCGCCGAGGAGAAAAACGTCTTCGAACAGTATTCGCAAAAGATTCGGGAATACGCACAACTGGCCAATAAGTACGGGGCTCATCTCTCCTGGGAGGCCCGAAATATCGTCAAACCGAGCTTTGTGTTCGGCGACAACGTACTCGGCGAATTAATCGATGTGAACGGCGACACTGTAGGCCTACACGCCGACATCGGTGGCCCGGTGAACAATGGTCCGGATTGGACCGACGCCACCTTCCAGGTTGAATTGGAATCCATGGTCGCGGACATGAAGGACCTGGGAATTGAACCCACATCTATTTCAGGCATCTGTGCTTCGGTTGATTGGGTCACCGCCGCACAAAATACCGGTTTCACTGTTACCTCCGGGGTCGTGGATTACTGCTTGAAATCGCTTCCTATCGACCAACAAAGCGACGAAGTGAAAGCCTGTAAAAACCCCGGGCAATGCCATGGTACCTATCCGAAAGATGCCGTCGCCAAGCTACATCCGTGGCTGGCCAGAGACGGTGCCACCTGGACCACACATGACCCGGATGGCGGCTTGTTGATCGTTCCAACGCATGGCTCCATGGTCTGCCTGGAAGAGAACGCGACAGATGAAGATTCGCATACGCAATGTTCCTTCGGCGCCGAGGATATCGAACAAGCCATATCCCTGGTCCAGGAGTCTCTCGCCCTGGTGGACCCCGACCAGCTCAACACAATGGTCTTTGTATGGAGCTTTGGGCACGGTCTGGATGTGGATCTCTTCGAGTCGTTCTTCCAGCAGATAAAAGTGCTCGTGGACGAGGGAAAGGTCGTATGGACCTCTGTTGACGGCATCCATTCCAGATATCACGAGTAGTTTCGTCGCGGCCTTTTCTTGTACAGAAGCCGTCAGGTCCCCTCCTCCCGATTGACACGCTTCCTGGCTGTGGGGATTATGGTTTATCAAATTGGCTTCTGGAAGAAGCCCAAGACGAGGATAAAGTGAGTATGAGCAGTGCTCCACCACCGAACACCCAAAGCGGTACTAGATTTCCTGACCATATGGCGGGATTCCAGCTGGAGCCAGACGAGTACGTCATTGCATGGGCCGCCCCCTCCCAGCTTGGCTTTCAAAAGTTCATGATGTGGACGTTTGTTTTGATTTTCACCATTTTCATCATCACAATCCCGCTGGCCATTTGGCTGTCTCGCCAAATTCGCAACCTACCGTTGATGAGGCGATTTCTCACCAATCGCCGTGCCATCGTCTGGGGTCCCAAAAAAGCTGTATTTTGCTGGTACGAAGATCTTGTCGACGCCTGGTACAAGTTGCAGGGGGATGTTGTCTGGGCCTCAACGGTATCCAAAATCAGGGCGGCGGCAGTCGGAGCCGCGCCAAAAAAAGGAGCGCGGAGTCAATCATTGCCGTTTCCATTTCTGGAGACCGAAAATCGGGAATTGTTTTTGCAAATCTTGACCCACGCAAAGCAAGTCCAGGGCCCTATCACCGAGTTCACGCCCCTGGAAGGCCAACTACCGTAAACCGCAGACATCGACATGACGAGGCTCTAGTGAACAACAACCACACCCTGGACAAGCTGCGCGACGTTCTGAAGCTCACCGATACGAACGTGATCGAGTGCTTCACCTTGGCCGGTCACCCGCTGAGCCCGGAAGAGCAGGCTGGCCTTCACTCCGAAGCCAAGGGTGCGGCGCGGATAGCGCTGTCAGACGCGCTCCTCACCAGCTTCCTCGACGGGCTTATCATCGCCCGTCGCGGCCCACGCCCGTCAGGTGGCGCTTCTCCGGAGCCGGCTGCTGAACTCACCAACAACATGATCCTCAAGAAGATCCGTATCGCGCTCAACCTCTACGAAAAAGACATGCTTAAGCTCTTCGTCGCGGGCGGTAAGCCCCTTTCCAACGGCGAGCTGAGGGTATTGTTCCGCAAGTCGACGCATAAGCACTACAAGGCGTGTGATGATCAACTCTTGAGCGCCTTCCTGGACGGCATCAAGGAGAGCTAGGCGAAGGGTCATATATTGCGACCTACGACCAGTTTAATCGCCCCAGATGACGGGTTAGGGACAAACACATACAGCCGGGCTGGAAAAAACCCGACCGGTCATCGTACTGTGTCCCCTGAGTTTACAGACCGAATCAATACCAGTACCTTGGCGCTTCTCTTATGTAGGAGTTCCGGAACATGATTAGAGCACTGGTCTGTCTTCTTTCTCTCGTAATGCTTACCGTCACGGGATGCAGCGACGTTTCTGTAGCAGGGGGAACAGACGACATCCTCTCGGTACAAGACGACGGCTCCGAAACCGTACAAGACGATGGTTCCGAGATCGTACAAGACGATGGTTCCGAGATCGTACAAGACGATGGCCCCCCTCCCTCTGGCTGTACCTCGGACGAGGACTGCACAGGCGAGCTCGGCGAGCTCGACACCTGTCAGGTGGCATCCTGTAATACGGACACCGGCGTATGTGAGGCTGTCGCCGGGAACGATGGTTCCACATGCGACGATGGAAACGCCTGTACGGAAGAGACCACCTGCAACGAAGGCGCATGTAATGGCGGAACCGAAGTTGTCTGCTCCGGTGAGGCCGACCTCTCCCAATGTAAACTGGGCCAGACCTGCGATCCTACCGACGGCTGCGTCCCGCATTTCGACAAACCATGCCAGGATGCCAAAGAACTCGGTCTTCTGCCGGTCGGCAGCGGTTCCAACTTCGAGCAGGCCGTTGTAGCCACCGACACAGACACGTACGCCGACGCCTATTTCAAGTGGAAGGACCTCAACTATTATCTGACGAATGTAACAAGCTACTACAGCTCCGAGCTCGGCGCGTCTTTCTATAGCGGGATCTGGCGTAAGCGAACCGATGGCGTTCTCGACACCAAGGGCTGGCGAAACATGTCGGAAGAGACCTACCTGGAAAAGCTTGACGAAAACCCAGCATCTGAAGGTTGGCGGGTGCTTGACCTCCATGGCAAAGATACAACCCCAAGCACCTATTCCATGGCGATGATACAAGAGTCGAGTGAATCGTTCTTATCTTGGTATGTATACCGTTTCGGTGCCACGAATTTTGAGAAGATCCTGAACAAAAACTCGGCCTTTCTCGCCGAAAAGAACCTTACCAACAAATACCCAATCAACGTCGGTACATACTTCACTGATAGTGGTGTGAAAGGGTATACGACCGTCTGGGAAGAAAATGTGGATGGGCTTGATTGGCAGATTGTGAACGTAAGCCCCTCCGAATGGAGCGATGGCAACGAGAACGGCATATTCTGGGACTACTGGCTCAATGGTTATCGTGTCCGAAGCTTGAGCTATCATTGCGACACTGGGGTCGGATGCGGAGGATGCTGCCTACGATATGTAGCGGCCTTCACAAGCGATAAAGATAGCTTCTATGGAGCGGCTTCCTACCGAGTGAATGGTAACGATGCGATCCAAGAGAAACAGCTGGATCTCAAAGAAAAGAACTACGAGTTGGTTGACCTGGACCAAATATACAACTCGTCGGACCACAAATTCGCCGGACAATGGGTGCGGCGATTCCGGAAAAATTTCCTTGGCACCAACCTGGTCGCGTCCGGAGATAAATTCGATGAGCTTAACGACCTTCTAAGCGGCTACGACGGAAACGTAGGCTTCTATATTGAAGACATCTCCACCGGAAACCACATCTATTACAACCGCCATGAGCACTTCTATCTGGCGAGTATGAGTAAGGTCTGGATCGCTACCAAAATCCTGGCCATGGTGGATGCAGGCTCTCTAAGCCTGGACGACGAGTTCATATTCTTCAATGAAGATTATCTCGAAGAGGACAACACAGCCGATATCCTGGACATCTCGAAAATTGGCCAGAGTTTTACCCTGGAAGAATACATCGGGTGGATGATCAACTTCTCCAGCACCAACGCTACAGACAAACTCTTCGGGCTGATCGGAAACGAGGCCATGAACGATTATCTCGTCAATGATCTTGGGATCCGAAGTATCGGTGAAGTCACATCCATCTGCGACTTAGACAAGCGGATTGTCTCACAGGCCGTTTCCTGTGCGACCGCGCTCCCATGTAATGTATTCGAACGTTGGTACCGTGAAGGTGAACAGGTGGCCTCAGGAGCCCTGGACGAATACTGTGTAGGCTTACTGGAGTCGGGTTGGAACGGTTTAACTTCAAGCGAAAAACACGAATATTACCGGACCTACTACCATACATTGGCCAATTCCATTAGTCCGGCCCAGATGGCACAATTCTATCGGCGACTCCTGACCTTCGAGCTGCTTCAACCGGAAACGCGGAACAAGCTCATTGATATTATGGATGCTACCGCCGCTGGATCATACAACGACAACATCGCTAACCTGGGCCTCTACAACAAACTCGCCTGTAAGGGGGGAAGTAAACATCGAAGCCGGTCCTGGACTGCCATAACCTGGTTCAAAGACGATACCGAACAACTGTCCAATGCCACGTTCAACTACAACATCAACGTGTTTGTCGAACAGTACCCCGGCGGGCAAGATTCGGATTATGACGATGCCCGAGACTTGGCACGTGACATCATCGGTTTGGCCGTAGGTATCCTCTCCGAAAACCAATAAGAACACACCAGCGAAAGGTACGCCCACAAAGACAAGAGGAAAGCCCACTGGTGTGTTCAAGCGATGCGCACCATCTCGTCCGTGAGCGGACAGCACGCCGCATGATCAATGGCCATTGATCAACACCCCGTTGGAGTCTTTGGTGTTCTCCTCGGTCTCGTCATCCCATCGCAAGGGTGGCACCTTACCGAACGACGGCTCGTGAACCCCAAATGTGCAGGGCGGGGCAAAGGGATACTTGTCGGTGGTGTAGTACCCATACACACCGTTTATGTCCGTGGCTCCGTTGCACTCATCCAGGTTGCCCGTGTTGCCGTTGTCGTAGACCCAATCCTCGATGTACCGACCGAACGGCAATCCAAAATCGGTTTCGAAGTCCTCGGGACGATTTTCGATGTCCCAGGGTGTCGGCGGCGTTCCACGAGTAAACCGGGCAGGAAGGCCGCCAATGGGGTCCCGTGATTTGCCATCATTGAGTTCGTAGGTCTTCAGGACATAACCAGACTCCGCTTTCACCAGCTCGCCGTCCTGGTTGACGAACCAATGGCCGTAAATCGGAAAGCCATCTTTCGCATAACCGATCAGAGGAGAGCCTCCGGCGGGACCCACGGTTTGATCATCGTCCTTTTGAAGGGGATGAGTAATGGCGTGATAGTGGTACGAACCCTCGAAGCCATGCCCCCAATATGCATCAAAAATGGCTGACATATTCTCGGACGATGGATCGTGCAGCGCATAGGCGGGTATCTCGTACCAGACGGACTTGCCACCGCAGCCGGTCGCATTGCCAGCGGGGTTAACTCTGGGGTGGTTGGGGTTGTAGCAAAACCCAGAATCCATCGCGATTCCGATGCCGTTTAGAAGGATGCCGTCGTAGTCCATAAAATTCGTAGGATTCCTGTCGGTGTCATCTGCGACTAAGGGATCGGAAAATTGGGGATGGACCGGAAGATAGGTAATTTGCCAGTCGCCGTGATCGATCCACGTAACCCAGACATTCGACTCAAATGGTTTGCCCACATCCCAACCAAAATCGTGATTTGGGAGCATGTTATGCGTCATTCTGCAGTGGGTCGCGAGGTTCGGGTCGGTTGTTTCCGTGACGCTCTCGTAATTCCAGCCGCCGACGATGTTCGGGTTGTTTGGGTCCTGGATGTAATCACCGGCGACAATAACAAGATCAATCGTGACCAGGCTGGTCACAGAGGTGCCGGGATAAAACGGTGCGCCCTCAATGAAATTGGACCTGTCATCAGCCCCAACGCTCCCATAGTTGCCATCATTCGCATCCGTCACATAGGCCCTACAGTCTGGATTGCGGTTGGTGAGCACCACGTTAAGCATGCCGGCGGGGGTGTCGCTCCGCTTCGGGTTGGAGATGTAGGCGCCTTCGGGAGAGCTCGAGTCGGGAGAACTCGAATCAGGGGTATTCGAGTCGGGAGAATTCGAGTCGGGAGAGCTCGAATCGGGGGTATTCGAATCGGCCGGCGTCGAATCAAGGGCAGGCGAGGAAGCGTTATCACCGTCATTACAACTGACTGCCCCGGCAGAAAAAAGGGCTATGACCGCCGCAAACGCTACGAACGTTGACTGGCTGTGTTTCCGAAAGTCAGCCATTATATGCCCCCATAGAGCAGGACGAAAAAGCGAGTGTCCTAGGGGGATTTTAACAGAAAAACCGCCTGGATGGCATCCTGGAAGGTAGGGTTTGTGCCCAGAGATGCTGCTACAGAGATCAGCGCCTGGTTCACCAGCCCAACCAATGGTATTGTGCCTCTGGAAGAACGCCTATGTTGCCGATCCTCTGTGGAGTGCCCCCATGACTTCCTTGAAAGCCTTCTCTACTGCCCTTCTCCTCCTCGTCTTACTCATTTTCTCTGGGTCAGCGATGGCTCAGGGCGGGCCAACGCCGGGACCGACCCCGATGACCCCCCCCGAGCAGGCTGCCTCAAACGGTGAACAGCTCACGAAGATCACGACCCAGGGGACGCATATCTACCTACTCTGCATCTATGGTGCGCGAAGCCCGAAGGTCATTATCAGGAGTTGCAATCTGAAAGAAGCCGCTCTCCGTAAAGCCTACGAGCGGCGCGACTCAAACCCGAAGATGAAGGTCTTCCGAGTCAACAACCCATCGAAACAGCAACTGAAAAATATCCGCTCGAATCTGGGCAATAAGATCGCGGTTGTTCATGTGGTCGCCCACTCGACCCTGGATGAACAAAAGCCCGACGGCGTTGATGTCTGGGACTGCCAGATGTCGCCTACGGACTTCGCCGACATCTTCCCTGGCAGCTGGGTGATCTGGAGTGGCTGCGTCTCCCGCACGATCTGCGAGCTCGCGGACAACATTCTCCCGTCTCAGTGTGAGATCGGGTGGCTCCACTCGGATGATGAGGAATGGAAAAAGCTCTATATATGCCTGGAATCTCTGGGCGGAAACCCCGCAGACCGGAACGAAATCTGTTCGAAGGTATGGGGCAAGGATTGGGCTAAGGACGTCGAGCCGCCTCAGGGACCTTGACCGGGACCGGGCGGAGGACTATCGACT